>PLAI01000226.1 GCA_003134075.1 Methylocystaceae bacterium
CACGCACTTTGAGATTTGGTATGAGCCTTCTGTTTCCGAAGCCCCATCGCAAGTGCGCCGACGAAACCATCGTCGATCTCGCCGGCGCGCTGAGGCTCTGGATCCTGGGCCAGCTTATCGAGATGGCGCTCGTCGGCGTCATGGTCGGCGTGGCCGTCTGGCTCGTGGGCCTGCCCTCGCCCTACGCGCTCGGCGCGATCGCGTGCGTCGCGCAATTCGTGCCTTATATCGGCCCCATCGTCGCGATGATCCCTTCAGTGCTCGTCGCGACGACCGTCAGCTGGACCGCGCTGGCGTGGACCATCGGCGCCTATCTCCTCATCCACCAAATCGACGGCTATGTGGTCATGCCGATCATCCAGCAGCGCATGGTGTCCGTGCCGCCCGCGCTCATGTTGTTGAGCATCGTCGCGTTCGGCAAAGCGTTCGGCGCGACGGCGACGGTCTTCGCCGCGCCGATCACCGTGTTGCTCTATGTGCTGGTGACGAAGCTCTATGTGCGCGACACCCTGCACGAGAAGGTCGCCGTGCCGGGCGAGTCTGACGCGCAGGCGCCAAAATGATGAGGCCACGGCGTTTGGTCAGTTCGAGCAGTTCCCTCTGCTCGATCACTGGTCAGATCGAAGCGTTCGTCTTCAGTCGAAGCCCACGCGGGACGAGGCGTCGCTCGGCGAGTTCGAACAGCCCCTGAACGACGAGCGCGAGCAGCGCCGCCGGCACGGCGCCTTCAAGAATCAAGTTAAAATTGTCGAGCCGGACGCCCGCGAAAATCGGTTGACCGTAACCGCCCGCCCCGATCAACGCTCCCAGCGTCGCCGTGCCGACGTTGATCACCGCCGCCGTCTTCATACCGGCGAGAATCGCGGGCGACGCCAATGGCAGCTCAATTAGCCTGAGCCGCTGCATCGGAGTCAGTCCGAGCGCGATCGCGGAATTGCGGAGCGAAGGTGGAATGTTTGCAAATCCCGAGGCCGTGTTCCGGATGATGGGCAACAGACTGTAAAGGAAGAGCGCCGCGATGGCGGGCGCGGCTCCAATACCGAAGATCGGAATCATGAACACCAGCAGCGCCAGCGACGGGATCGTCTGAAGCACGCTGGCGATAGCCAATATTGCATGACCAAGCGTTGGTCGCTTCCCGGCGATGATGCCAAGCGGCAGAGCGACGACAATCGCCGCGCCGAGCGAGAGAAGAGTCAGGCGGAGATGTTCCATGGTGCGTCGCGCGAGCCGGCTCGTCAGCCCTTCATCGCGCTCGACATTGGCCAATCCAAAGGACGTCGCGAGGAATGCCGCCGCGACTTGCGTTTCCGGCCGTCGATCGATCTTTGCCGCGTTGTTCATTCCGATCATGCTGCGATCGTCGATCGCCCCTTCGAGTCGCAGCACGGCGCGTAGCGCTTTCGGCGCGCGCCGCTCCAAATCCGCGCGGTAGATCAGGACGGCTTGATTATCCGCGAACTGATGACGATCGTCGGCGAGCGTCTCGACGCCGTAATAGCTGACTTCAGGATCCGTCGTGTAGAGGTCGATAACGTCGATCGAGCCGTCGGCGAGGCCTTTATACGCGATGTCATGATCCATGCCGCGCGGATTCACGGCGTTCAGCCCATAGGCTAGACGAATCGCCGGCCATCCGTCCTGGCGGCTCAGGAATTCGTCACTCAGTCCAAACCGGAGCGCGGGATGCCGCGCGAGGTCGGAGATGTTTTCAATCCCCAATCGTTTCGCGGTTTGACGCATCATCCCGAGCGCATAGCTATCGCCGAAGCCGAGAGGGCGGCTCATGCTCAGGTTTCTTGTCGCGAGCGCGCGATGGAGCGACGCGTCGTCGACAATATCCTCATTCGCCAAAATCTCTTGCTTCAGGGTTCCCGTATATTCCGGGTAGATGTCAATTTCGTTCGCCAGCAGCGAGTCCCACAACAGCCGCGTCCCGCCGAGTTCCTGGCGATGCACGACCACGGCGCCGGTCGAGGTGGCGAGCCGCGCGGCGAGATCCGCGAGGATCACGGACTCGGTGAACTTTTTCGAGCCGATGCGAACCTCCTCGGGCGCGCCTTCGGCCAGAGACGAGGCGGCGATCATGGCCAGGATCGCCGCGAGCAAAAGCCTTTCGCGGACATGTTTCATCCTTGCCTCGCTTGCGCGACCAGCGCCTGGTCATTCATCGCGGCGAGGCGGGACAATTGAGCATGAACGAACCGGGCGACGAACGGCTCGCCCGGACGCTCGACCAGATCGCGAAATTGGCCCTGCTGAACGATGCGGCCCTCGTGCAAGAGGACGATCGCATCGCCAAAGAACGCCGCTTCGCCAAGGTCATGGGTCACGAGCACCACGGTTTTCGTCAGATCGCGGAATATGCTCTTGAGTTCGCCTTGCAGCTCGGCGCGGATCATGGGATCGAGCGCGCCCAATGGTTCATCCAGGAGGAGGATGTCGGGATCGAGCATCAATGCTCGCATCAGGGAAACGCGCTGACGCTGACCACCGGACAATTCCATCGGAAAGCGATCGAGAGCCGAGGGAGGAAAGCGCGTGAGCGCACATAGTTCATCCACCCGCTCACGACGCCGTTTCAGTGGCCAACCGACCTCCTTCGCCATGAGATCGATATTTTGGCGGGCGTTCAAATGAGGAAATAATCCGCCGTCTTGAATGACGTATCCCATGCGCCTGCGTAAACGGAAGGCCGATCGAGAGGTTAGCGGCTCCGCGTCGATCAATATCGCGCCTTTGTCCGGCGGTTCGAGGCCGATGATCAATTCGAGCAGAGTGGATTTTCCAGAACCAGAAGGTCCGATAAGGGCGGTCGTTTGGTTTTGTCGTATCGTGACGGTGAGGTTGTCGATCACGACCGAACCGCCGTAGGACTTGCTGACGCATTCAAATCGAATCATGAGCGCTTCCGCCGCCAGTTCATGGGTTGGCGCCATCTCATATAGGGCAGCGATCGGCCCCGCAGGCCGCCGCGTTCCAGCCAGCGCGGCGTTATCCGCGTTCAGTTCGCCTCCAGCCAGTGTAGGCTAAACAGCCGCTGGACGTCGCACCACATCGCGCGGGGCGCGAAACCTGCTTTCGCGGCGAGACAGCGAAAGCCCTCGATGGTCATCTTGTGGGAATTCTCGGTGTGCACCGCCTCGCCCTCGACGAAGGAAACGGCGCGCCCGGCGATCCTCACTTGCTGGCGCGCGGCGCTGACCAAATACATTTCGATGCGTTGCAGCGACGGATTGTAGCACGCGTGGTGATGGAACCGGGTCAAATCAAAACCGGCGCCAAGCTCCCGGTTGGCCCGCGCCAGCAGGTTTCTGTTGAACGCCGCGGTGAGCCCAACCGCGTCATTGTAGGCGGCGTGCAGGACCGCGGGGTCCTTGACGAGATCCACGCCCACGAGCAGGCCCCCGCCGCGCAACAAGCGAGCGGCGTTGCGCATAAAACGCACCATAGCCTCGGGAGTGAAATTGCCGATGGTCGAGCCGGGAAAGAAACCGATGCGTCGCCGCGCGCCGCGCGTCACTGGCGGCAACGCGAGCGGTCGTGAAAAGTCGGCGATCACCGGCTTGACGATCAGATCAGGATAGTCCGCGTCGATCCGCGCGGCGGACGCGAGAAGGCAGTCGATCGAGATGTCGATCGGCAGATAGGCGCGCGGTCGGACGACGGCGTCGAGCAAGAGTCGCACCTTTCGTCCCGAACCCGCGCCGAATTCGACGAGCTCCGCGTCGGCGCCGACGAGCGCGGCGAATTCCTCCGCGTGTCGCGCCAGTAGGGCCAGCTCTGTCCGCGCGAGATAATATTCCGGAAGGGCGCAGATTTTCTCGAACAGCGCCGACCCCTCGGCGTCGTAAAAATATTTGCACGGGATTTGTTTGCGACCGGCGTTCAGCCCAGCCAACAGCGCGCCGGCGAAATCATCGGCGTCCACGCCCTGGGTTGTCGAAGCGGCCATCGCCGCGTGGCGAGGATTGGAGTCGCTCATGGATCCTCGGCGAGTCGAATGCCGCTGAACTGCCACCGCGCGTTCGGCGGAAAAAAATTGCGGTAAGTAGGCCTGATATGCCCATCGGGCGTGGCGCAAGAACCGCCTCGCAACACCACCTGGCCGATCATGAACTTGCCGTTGTATTCCGCCGCCGCGCCGGAGAACGGTCTAAATCCTGGATAGGGATCGTAGGATGATCGCGTCCACTCCCAGACATCTCCGTAAATCTGATTTAAGCGGGACTCATCGACGCTTCGCGCCGGATGGGGGCGCGCCGGATCAAGAAAATGCCCGGCGACCGCCTCCGTGGCGGCGGCGGCTTCCCATTCAAACTCCGTGGGCAACCGTTTGCCCGCCCACTCCGCATATGCCGCGGCCTCATAAAGGCTGACATGGGCGACGGGCTCGTCCGGATCGAGCATCTTGACGCCGTTGAGCGTGAATATTCGCCAGTCGCCGTCGTCATGCTTGAACCAATACAACGGCGCCCCCCAGCCTTGGGCGCATGCGGTCGCCCAGCCGTCCGAAAGCCAAAGCCGCGGCCGATCGTAACCACGTTCTTCGATGAAGCCGAGATATTCGCCGCAAGTCGTGGGACGCGAGGCGAGGCGATATGGCGCGAGCAGCACCTCGTGCCGAGGCTTCTCGTTGTCGTAGGCGAAGGCGTCGCCATCGTGGCCGATGGACACGGCGCCGCCACGAAAATCAATCCAGCGCATCGGCGCCGCGGGATGAACGGCGGCGATCGCGGGCGGGGCGTAACACGGGAACGCCGGGTTGCGGAAGAAAGCATGCTTGATATCGGTGAGAATCAATTCCTGATGCTGTTGCTCATGGTTGAGGCCCAGATCAATCAGCGTCGCCACGGATGGGCGCACGGCGTCGTTCGCTTTTTGGAGGAGATCGGCTAACGCTTCATCGACATGGCGCCGGTAAGCTATCACCTCGGCGGCGGACGGCCGCGTTATCAAGCCTCGCTCGGCTCGCGAATGGCGCGGCCCGAGCGCGTCGTAATAGGAATTGAACAGGAACGAATAGCCGCGGTCAAGGGGCTTATAGCCCGCGTCGAAACGCTCCAGGATGAAGGCCTCGAAAAACCACGTGGTATGGCCGAGGTGCCATTTCGCCGGACTGGCGTCGGGCATCGACTGCACACATTGGTCCTCGGGGCTAAGGCGCGCGGCAAGCTCCTCGGTAAAGCGACGGATCGCGGCATAATGCTCCAACAGCGCCGCCCAGGCGTCATGCGCGTAATCGGCAATCTGGCTTGGCATCGCAATTCCCCGTTGCTGACCTTTACCAGCACATTCGCCCGGTTTTCGCGCTCAACCTCGGCGCGCACACCGGAGCACGACATGCGCTCCCCGACATCAAAAAGCGGCGCAGGTCTGTTTAGAAGACGAACGCCCAGAGGCGACTGGAGTTCCAGAGCCGCGTTCGAGACCAAGGCCGGCCGATCACTTCGCCCGGGCTGGTCGCTCTTCAAGCGACGGAGAAGAACAAGCCGACGGTCATGATCGCGCCGGCCCGAAATGTGGAGTCTTGGACTTTGCGCTGCCTTGTCGCGCGGAGTTTTCGCAAGGCAGGTTTGGACGTCGAGGCGGCTTCGATCATGCTATTCGAGAGCGCGAGCAATGAGCGGAACCGCGTTTCACCTCGCGTGCAGTATGGCGAGTTGAACCGCTCCGCGACTTTCCAGCACCTCAACCGATACATCGCCTTTGTGACGACGGATTTTAACATCGAGACTTGCCTGTCCTAACCGCAGCCTTCGGAGGACTACTTCATCGAGAGAAGCAGGCAGATGCGGATTTCTCATACGGATTTCACCGGCCTGGGGATCGAATTCCAGACCAAGCGAGGCTGCAAGCAAGGCAAACGGAGTTGCGCTCGCCCAAGCCTGCGGCGAGCAGGCGACAGGATAGAGCGTGGGTCCGCGACCCTGCGCGCGCTGCAAGCCGCAAAACAGCTCCGGGAGCCGTCGAAACTCCATATAGCTCGCCGCCTCGAACAGAGCCGTGAATACGCGCTCGACAGCTGTCTGTTGATTGTAGCGGGCGAAGCCGAGGGCGATGAGGCTGTTGTCATGTGGCCAGATCGAGCCGTTGTGGTAGGACATTGGGTTGTATCGCGATTGCCCGGACGCAACCGTGCGAATGCCCCAGCCCGAGAAAAATTGTGGCCCCAAAAGATCCTTCGCCACGTGCGCGGCGCGTTCGGCCGAAGCAATCCCGGTGAATAAGACCTGACCCGCATTTGATGTGCGGACGCGGCACGGCTTTTTCGCCCCGTCGAGCGCGAGCGCATAGGTTTGGAGGTCGGCACACCAATACGCGGATTCGAAGCGCTCGGCCAAGCGCTTTGCCTCTAGCTCCAGTCTGCCCGAGTAGACTTCTTGTCCCGTCCACCGCGCATAGCGCGCGATTGCACGCTTGGCCGCGAAGACGTAGCCTTGAACTTCGCAAAGGGCGATCGGCCCTTTGGCTATGCTGCCGTCGGAATGAAAGATTGCGTCGTGAGAATCTTTCCATCCCTGGTTCAACAGCCCCTGCGGTCCCGCGCGCTCGTATTCAATAAATCCGTCCCGGTCGGGATCACCGGAGCCGTCGATCCATTGCAACGCCGATTCGATTGAAGGCCAAAGTTCCGCAAGCGTCTCGGCATCGCCCGTGCGTTCAAAATACAACCCGGCGAGCAGCACGAAAAGCGGGGTCGAATCGACGCCGCCATAGTACAGTCCGAACGGAATCTCATGGAGCGCCGCCATTTCGCCGCTGCGCATTTCATGCAGAATTTTTCCAGGCTGGGCATCCGCCTCCGGATCGGTGGTCTTCGCCTGATAGGCGGCAAGGCGCTTCAGCACGCCGCGGGCGACGCCAGGATCGATCCACAGCATTTGCATGGCGGTGATGAGGCCGTCGCGGCCAAACGTCGTCGAATACCAGGGAGTGCCAGCATAAGGATATCGCCCTTCGGGCGTGTCCGTCGTCAACATATGCAGGTCAGCCATCGACCGGCACAACACCTCATTGAAAATCTGATTCGAGGTCTCAACGGTGGTCGCGTCCGGGGTCGCCGCTTTTAGCTCGCGCCGGGCCGCGCGTACGCCGCGGAACAATTGCAACGGCCTGGGGTCGCCGACTGGGTTGCAGTCAACCGTGAGGAAAATCGATCTGGTTCGTCCCGGCATAAGATCGACGGCGTAGGATGCGCTGGCCACGTCAAGCGTTTTCGGGACGGGGGCGAATGTCAAGTTTGTGTGTCGCAGCTTGCCATCGAGGCCCTGATATGTGAGCGCCACCCGATCTGGCGCGATCGCCTCACGGAAAATGACCCCGCGCTTTTCGCGCCGCAATCCACGCACCTCGAAAAGGTCGGCGAAATCACTATCGAAGGCAAATGAGAGGCGAACAACAAGCCGCCGAGCGCCGTAATTGCGAAGTCCTACTCTTTGATAGGCGACGCCGCGCCACAGGAACGCGGTGCGCAGGATGTGCACCGTATCCTTTGCAAGGATAAAACGCTTGTCGAAGAACAAATCTGGATTTGTGAGATCGACCGTGAGAATGGCGTTATCATCGCTGATATTCGAGCCGAGCAAGAGCGGCTGAAACTCGTTCAGCGATAACTCCAGGCGGGACAGGTGTCGTGTGTCGGCATGAAAAAGCCCGTCCGGACCACCCATCGAGGCGCCGACATCCCCGTGGCTATCGAGAACGATAAAGCTGTCATCATATTTCAAGGTGCGGCGAGGCCGCGCCGCCGGCCCGGTCGCGAGAATATAAGATGGCGCCTCGGCGGCCGCGTCCAAGTTCGCGGGCGGCTCTACTGGCGGCTTCTTTTCGTGCGAGTCTGATTGCATGAGAAAGATTTTGTGTTGTCGTCGGCTGGACTCCGTTCCGGTCCATACAACATTAACATAGTTCAGGCTGCGGAAAGTCGAGGAGGTCTCGTCGATGAGAATTGCCCAAATCGCTCCTTTGTGTGAATGCGTGCCACCCAAGCTCTATGGCGGCACGGAACGTATCGTATCGTATCTGACCGAGGAGCTTGTCCGGCAAGGACACGACGTTACGCTGTTCGCCAGCGGCGACTCCAAGACCTTGGCCAAGCTTGTGCCTTGTTGCGACACGGCGCTGCGGCTCAATCCGTCGACCATGGACCCGCTGCCATATCACGTCATGATGGTGGAACAGGTCCGGCAACAAGCGCACGAGTTCGATATCCTGCACTTCCATGTCGACTATCTGCACGCCCCATTGGTTCGCCAGTTGTCGCGTCCGGCGCTGACGACGCACCATGGTCGGCTGGATTCGCCGGATTTAGCGCGCTTTTACGGGATGTTTCACGACATGCCGCTGGTCTCGATCTCAAAGGACCAGCGCGGATATTTGCGCCAGGCGCATTGGATCGGCACGGTTCATCATGGGCTGCCGTGCGATCTGCTGCCGTTTCAACCTACCCCGCGCGGCGGTTATCTCGCGTTCCTCGGCCGGATTTCCCCGGAAAAGCGGCCCGATCTGGCGATCGAGATCGCGGCGAAGGCCGGCGTGCCGCTGAAGATCGCGGCCAAGGTGGACCGGGTCGATCAAGCCTATTGGGACGAAAAAATTCAGCCCATGGTTCGTGCTCATTCGAATGTCCAGTTCATCGGCGAGATCGACGAGGGAGAAAAGGCGGAGTTGCTTGGCAACGCGACCGCCTTGCTATTCCCCATCGACTGGCCGGAACCGTTCGGGCTTGTCATGATCGAGGCGATGGCCTGCGGCACGCCCGTCATTGCGCTGCGTCGCGGATCGGTTTCGGAAATCGTGGAGGAGGGCATATCCGGATTAATCGTTGACAATGTTGAGCAAGCCGTCGCCGCGGTTTGCCGCGTCGCCGAGTTGGACCGCGCCAAGGTTCGCGCGGCGTTCGAGCGCCGCTTCGCGGTCGAGCGCATGGCGAAAGATTATGTCGATGTTTATCGTCGGCTTGTCGCGTCGCGCCGTCTTTTGCGAAGGGAATCCAGGGGCGGTCTTGAGCCGGCAAGGGGCGGCGGCGCTGAACCCGGCTTTCAATCGGCGAGCCTGTCACGGCAAACCGCGCACCAAATTCGCTAGCGCGACAGAGCCGCGGCTTTTGCCGCTCCGGCGCCGCCGATGGTTAATGCAAGAGACTCCGGCAGTGAAGGTCCGGAACGCTCGCGCTGCCCATGCGCCCTCATCGATCGATCTCGCCGAAGACAATGTCGAGCGAACCCACGATCGCCGAGACGTCGGCCAACATATGGCCTCGCGTAAGGTAATCCATCGCCGCGAGGTGGGCGAAGGACGGCGCTCTGATTTTGCACCTGTACGGTCTGTTGGTTCCATCGGAGACGAGATAGACCCCAAATTCTCCCTTGGGCGCTTCGACGGCGGCATAGACCTCGCCCGCGGGCACATGGAATCCCTCGCTGTATAATTTAAATTGCTCGATCATCGCCTCCATCGAGCGTTTCATTGCGGCGCGCTTCGGCGGGACGATCTTATGATCGTTCACCGCGATTGGTCCCGCGCCTTCTTTCGAGGCTAACTTGTCCAGGCACTGCTTCATGATCCGCGTCGACTGCCGCATCTCCGCCATGCGGATGCAGTAACGGTCATAGCAATCGCCGTGTTCGGCGACAGGGATGGCGAAATCCAATTCCTCGTATCATTCGTAAGGCTGCGCTTTGCGCAGATCCCACGCGGCGCCGCAGCTCCGGATGAACACCCCGGAAAAACCCAGCGCCCATGCGTCGTCGAGCGTCACAACCCCGATGTCGACGTTTCGCTGTTTGAAGATGCGATTGTCCGTAAGCAAGACTTCAAGATCGTCACAGACTTTCAAGAATGGGTCGCAGAACGCGTAGATGTCCTCGAGAAGCTTTCGGGGCAGATCCTGATGAACGCCGCCAATACGGAAATAGTTGGCGTGCATGCGCGCGCCCGAGGCGCGCTCATAGAAAACCATCAGCTTTTCTCGCTCCTCGAAACCCCATAAGTTTGGAGTGAGCGCGCCAATGTCCGAAGCCTGCGTGGTGACATTGAGCAGATGGGAGAGAAGCCGGCCGATCTCGCAAAAGAGCACGCGGATGAGCTGCGCTCGCTTTGGAAGCTCCAGCCCCAGCAGCCTCTCCGCCGCAAGACAGAAGGCATGCTCTTGATTCATCGGAGCGACATAATCCAGCCGATCGAAATAGGGCAGCGCTTGCATGTACGTCTTGTTCTCGATGAGCTTCTCGGTGCCGCGATGCAAAAACCCGACATGGGGATCGACGCGAGTAACCACTTCCCCGTCAAGTTCGAGCAGGAGTCGAAGCACGCCGTGAGCCGCCGGATGCACCGGTCCGAAATTTACCGTGAAGTCGCGTGCCGATTCGAGTCTCATGACGAGGCACCCGCGTGATCACATGAACTAACGCCGTCAAAAGGTGGAGGTTCCCTCCATGGTGAAGAGCGGCTTGAGCAGCGCATAGATGCGCGCGCACCAACGGTCACCGCCGCGCGGCCTGGCCGCGGCGCCGCCAGTCTCCTTCTCGCGCGTGGAAGGTGGGTCCGAGCAACTTAAGAATAACCATCGCTCTTATGAGAATCGGGTGCGTTTTATTGCCAAGGCCATGCACAAATTGGTCTTTTTGCAAAACGCGGGAATAATACCATTTGCCGGTCGTCGCCGTGGTCGCGGGCGGCGCGACGCGAGTCAGCCACAAGCCGATCCAGCGGCGCGACGACTTGCCAGATGCATCCGGTCGGTGGGTAATCGACGCGCACCGCCCCCTTTATCGCCATTTGCGTCATCTAGCTTCGGCGCGTGAAACCATTGCCGGGCGACGGCGTTGTTCGGTATCGAGGTTCACGCCATGCCATCCCGCCCGCGCGCTTACTGGACAGGCTACTTGCGTCTTTCGCTGGTTTCGATCGGCGTCGAGCTCTACGCGGCGACAGCGAGCGCCGAGTCGACGGCGCTGCATCAGATCCACAAGCCCTCCGGCAAGCGCGTGCGTTACGAAAAAGTCGTGCCGGGAATCGGCCCCATAGAGACGAGCGACATCGTCAAGGGCTTCGAGATCGACGACGATTCCTATGTGGTGCTGGAACCCGAGGAGCTGGAAGAGATCAAGCTGGAGAGCAGCCGCGCGATCGAGCTGGCGCAATTTGTCGACCGCGCCGAGATCGACCCGCGCTACTTCGAAAAGCCCTACTATGTCGTGCCGGAAGGCGATGTCTCGACGGAAGGGTTCATCGTCATTCGCGAGGCGCTGACCTCAACCGGAAAAGTCGGGCTCGGCAAATTGACGATGCGCGGGCGGGAGGACCTTGTCGCCGTCATGCCCTTCGGCAAAGGGCTGCTCCTCGAGACATTGAGATACCAAAACGAGCTGCGCGCGGCCGACCCCAATTTCGCGGATATTCCCGATCTGAAGATCGATAAGGAGATGGTCGAGCTCGCGACAGAGCTCATCCAGCGCAAGAGCAGGCCGTTCGACCCGACTCAGTTCAGGGACGCCTACGCCGAAGCGTTGAAACAGTTGGTGGAGCGCAAGCGAGCCGGCCGCGCCATCATCACGACAGGCGAAGCGGAAAGGCGCGAGCCGGGCAAGGTCATCAATCTGATCGAGGCCCTCAAGAAGAGCGTCGGCCAGGACGCCCCGCGGCGACCGCCGACCGAGCGCGGCCGTGGCGGCGCGAAGAGCGCTTCCGAGCCGCGCGGCTCCGGCCGCTCGAAGTCGACGGGTCGGTCCGGCAAGACAAGCCCCGCGAAAAGGCGTGCATGATCATGCGGCGACGTGAATCTTCATGAAGAGCGCCGAGCCAGCGAGGAGCGCGCCTCTCGAGGCCTATCGCGCCAAGCGCGATTTCGGCCGCACGCGGGAGCCGATAGGCTCCGCCCGGACGCCGGTCGAAGCCCCAGCGGGAGGACTCTACGTCATCCAGAAGCATCGGGCGCGGCGGCTTCACTTCGATTTCCGCCTGGAGCTCGATGGCGTCCTGAAAAGCTGGGCGGTGACGCGCGGGCCGAGTCTCGACCCGGCGGAAAAACGCCTCGCCGTCCGCGTCGAGGACCATCCGCTGGAATATGGCTCCTTCGAAGGGAACATCCCGAAAGGAGAATACGGCGGCGGCGAGGTGATGCTGTGGGATCGCGGAACCTGGACGCCGAAGGGCGACCCGCATGAGGGACTGGAAAAAGGTCAGCTGAAGTTCGAGCTCCACGGCGAGCGCCTGAAAGGCGGATTCTCGCTGGTGCGTCTGCGGAGCCGCGAAAAAGAAAAGCGGGAGAACTGGCTGCTCGTCAAGGAACGAGATGAGTGCGCCGACCGCTCGTCGGATCCGATCCGGAAATGGACCAAGAGCGTCGCCACCGGGCGCGCGTTCGAAGAGATCGCCGCCGGAGACGACGTCTGGAGTTCGAAGAAAGGCGGAAGCAGCGCCGTCCGGCAACCGCCGCGCCCGAAGCGGGGTCGCTCGGCGCAAACCCTTCCCATGCCGCGCTTTCGGCCGCCGCAGCTCGCCGTTTTGTCGACCACGCCGCCGTCGGGCCCCGATTGGCTGCATGAGATAAAGTTCGACGGCTATCGCGTGCTGGCCGCCATGGCGGGGGGCTCCGCCAAGCTCTACACCCGCTCCGGTCTCGATTGGACCGGAAAATTTCGCGGCGTCGCCGAGGCCGTCGCGCAATTGCCGGCGCGCGGCGCGCTGATCGACGGCGAGGTGGTCGCCTTGGACGAAAACGGCCGCACCGATTTTGGGCGGCTGCAGCGCGCGCTCGACCGCGGCGGAGAAACGCTCCGATATTACGCCTTCGATCTTCTGGAGCTCGATGGAGAGGATCTCTCCGGCCTTCCGCTGATCGAGCGCAAGCGAAAGCTCGCGGCGTTGCTGAGCGATGCTCCCGACGTCATTCTCTACAGCGAACATATAATCGGCGACGGGCGCGAAATCCTGGAGCAGACCTGCCGAATGGGGCTCGAAGGCATCGTGTCGAAGCGGGCCGACAAACCCTATCTCTCGCGGCGGGCCCCGGGGTGGATCAAGTCGAAATGCTTGGGACGCGACGAATTCGTCATCGGCGGCTGGCGGTCCTCCACCAAGAAAGAGAGGCCGTTCTCCTCGCTGCTGCTCGGCGAATTCGAAGGCGGGAAACTGCGCTACCGCGGCCGAGTCGGAACCGGCTTCGACGAGGCGCGTCTGGCCGAAATCGCACGCAAGCTGCGGCCGCTCGCCCGCGGGACCTCGCCTTTCGCGGACGCGCCGCGGGAGGCCGCGCGGGACGCGAAATGGGTCGAGCCGCGCCTCGTCGCCGAAATCGCCTATGCCGAACGTACGGCGGATGGCTATCTGCGTCACCCGAGTTTCATCGGGTTGCGCGAAGACAAGCCGGCCAGCCAAGTGAAGGCGCCTGTAGCGATGAAGAACGACGCCGCTCCAAAACGCGAAGATCCCGCCACCTCGTCGCCCGCGACCCGACTCACCCATCCGGATAAGCTGCTGTTTCCCGGCGCCGGCGTCACAAAGGCCGAACTCGCCGCCTATTGGCGAAGAGTCGCGCCGCTTGCTTTGCCTCATATCCGAGGGCGTCCGCTTTCGTTGGTGCACTGCCCCGAGGGGAGCAGCCAGGGCTGTTTTTTCCAACGTCACCACACGCGCGGCATGCCGCCGGGGCTTCTTTCGGCGCCGCTGCGCGACAGCGAGGGACAACTCGAGGAATTCCTGAAGATCGAGGACGTCGCCGGTCTAGAGGCCGCCGCCCAGATCGGCGCGCTCGAATTGCATATTTGGGGCTCGCACGCCTCGACGGTGGAAACGCCCGATCGACTGGTGTTCGATCTCGATCCCGATCCGTCCGTGCCCTTCGCGGAGGTCAAGCGGGCCGCTCACGATTTTCGCGCCCTGCTCGAGGCGGCGGGGCTCAAGACCTTCCCGTTGCTCACCGGCGGCAAGGGGATTCACGTCGTGGCGCCGCTCGTGCCGAAACTGAGCTGGAGCGAGTTGAAGTCTTTCGCCAGAGGCGTCGCGATGCGACTTGCGAAAGACGAACCGCAACGGTTCACGGCGAAGATGACGAAAGCCCGACGCAAGGGAAAGGTTTACATCGACTATCTTCGTAACGAACGCGGCGCCAGCGCCATCGCGCCCTACTCGCCGCGCGCGCGCGAAACGCCTTCGGTCGCGACGCCTGTCTCCTGGACCGAACTCTCGCGGATCGAGCGCGCCGACGCTTATGCGATGGACGCGATTCTCCGGCGCCTTAGCTCGCTTCGCGGCGACGCATGGGCGGGTTACTTCGATCTACGGCAGGAAATCTCGCCAGCGGCGCTGCGAATGTTCCCGTGAAGACGGATTTCGCCTCGGCTTGTTTCCTTCCCCGGCAATCCGCTCGGCCGCAATACCGCCGGCCGCGATTCGACTGGCGTCACGTAAGCTTCAGCGCGCGTTCGCCACCAGCGCGAACATCGCGCCTTGCGGGTCGACCGCATGCACGATCCATTGGCCGCCGGGCACTTGCATTGGACCGTTCACGATCTCGCCGTCATTGGCCTTGATCGCTTCGACGCACGGATCGAGTTTGGGCACGTTGAAATAGTAAAGCCAGAAGGGCGCCGGGGTCTTCGCCATCTTGGTCATCATGCCGCCGCTTTGCACGCCGTCGATCTTGAACAGCTGATATTTGTCGTCAGGGCCCATATCCATCGTATCGCCCTTCGTCCAACCAAATAGGCTGGAATAAAACGTCCACGCGCCGTCGAGCGCGCCCGCATGCAGTTCGCGCCAGCCGACGGTACCGGGCGCGCCCGGCGCCGGCATCTCGTCCGGCGGTTCGCCGATCCCCTTCATGATCATGAATGTCGCCAGGTAGGGATCGGCAACGACGGCGAAGCGCAGCATGCCGGGAACGTCAGTAGGCTCCTTGAAAACGCGCCCGCCCGCCGCCTTGATCTTCGCGGCATAGTCGTTGACGTCGTCGACCGCGACGTAACCGAGCCAGATTGGCCCCGCGCCCATTTTTTTGGCTTCCTCCGGAATCGCCATCAGGCCGCCCACCATCGTTTCGCCCGCGGAGAGAAGCGTATAACTCATGCCGGGCTGGCCCGAGTCTTCGGCGCTCCAACCAACAACCTTGGTGTAGAAGCCTTCCGCCGCCTTCGGATCGCTAGTCATCAGTTCGATCCAGACGAACTTGCCGTGCAAATCTCTCATGTGCCGCTCCCTATGGCCGTGCCATTCGCGCCCGAGGCTTGACCCGCCCGCTTTCGCGGCGAACCAGCGGCACGATCACCGCTGAAGTAGCGCAACTCCGCTACCGCTGCGAGCAATGTCGTTGCTTGTTTGAGCTTACGCGAAAGGCGACGGACGGCTCAGTGAAATTCGACCGCTCCCATGGCGTCCTCGCACGCGCGCTCGCAGTCGCGACAAACCTCCGCGCATACCCGGCAGTGCTCATGGTGGTCGCCGTGGCGGTCGCATTCGTCTCCGCAAAGGCGGCACGCCTCGGAGCATGTCTCCAGCATCGAGCGGATGAGCACCGCGTTCGAGCCGGTCCGACGCGATGCGATCGACCCCATTGCCGAACAAATGTCGGAGCAGTCGAGATTCAACCTGATGCATTGGCGGAGCTCGATGACGGAATCCTCTCCCAGACATGCATCGGCGCAGGCGGCGCAAGCTTGGGAGCAATCGAAACAAAGCTCGATGCAGTGCACGAGCGCGTCGTCGATATGCCCGCCGACCCGCGGATGAGTGGAAGCGATGGCTTGGACATGCATGGCCTTCTCCGTCTGTTGCAAAGCCCTGGGACATGCTCGAGGACGCTCGGTCACGATTTGGACGCGCGCCGCGGCTTTCCCTTGCGCTTTGTCGAGGCCAGGTCATGCAATTGCTGTTCGCTCATCGACTCGACCATGGATTTCGACGCGCCCCGGAGCTCGCTCTTCTTCTTCTCGCCACGCTTGGCGGCGAGCGCCGCTCCAGCCGCCATCTGTTGGGCTTTTGACTTGGCGGGCATGATCCCCGATCTCCCGAGAGCGCGCGCACGACGCCGTCACTCGAGCGCTTCTCAAGCATACTAAGTCGCCACACGGCGAAATGTTCCTCGGACCAGGAATTTTCGTCACATCGGGCCCCTGCCCGGCTCCGCCCATGCTCGGTTCGTCATTTCTCGCGGCGCCCGAGCGAAAAGAATGTGGTCTTCAGCCCAGGCCGATCTACCTGACTTGCAACGAAGCACCCGCCTGGGACGCGACCGTCGCCACACCTGAAGCTGGCGGTTCAGTCCGGCGCCGGAGCAGGGAGGATAAACCGGCATGTGCGAACGGGAAGAGTGCGACAAAGCCAAGCGATTATCGCCCGAAGAGTTGCGGCTGATCGATTCGTGGTGGCGCGCGGCCAACTACCTCTCCGTCGGCCAGATCTATCTCCTCGATAACCCGCTGCTAAGGGAGTCCCTCGAGCTGAAGCATGTAAAACCGCGCCTGTTGGGGCATTGGGGCACCACGCCGGGCCTGAATTTGATCTATGTGCATCTTAACCGAATTATCAAAGCTTACAATTTAGACATGATCTATATTGCGGGGCCTGGGCACGGCGGGCCGGGGGTGGTGGCGAATACATGGCTTGAGGGAACCTACAGCGAAACCTATCCGCATGTTTCACGCAATGAACTGGGGATGCGGCGGCTGTTCAGGCAGTTCAGTTTTCCGGGAGGAATTCCGAGCCATGTCGCGCCGGAGACGCCGGGTTCCATTCACGAAGGAGGCGAGCTCGGCTATGCGCTTGCGCACGCCTACGGCGCGGCTTTCGACAATCCTGGACTCATCGTCGCCTGTGTCGTTGGAGACGGCGAGGCCGAAACCGGGCCAATGGCGACGTCCTGGCACTCGAACAAGTTTCTCAATGCCGCGAGTGATGGCGCGGTTCTGCCCATTCTCCATCTTAACGGTTATAAGATTGCCAATCCGGCGATCCTCGCGCGGATTAGAGAGGAAGAGTTGCTCAATCTCTTTCTTGGTTATGGCTATAGGCCGCATCTTGTTTCCGGTGATTCTCCCGAGTCCGTCCATCAGCAGATGGCGGCGACGCTCGACCAGGTGATGTCGGAAATTAGCGCCATCCAGCATGCGGCGCGAAGCAACGGTAGCCTTGAGCGTCCGGCCTGGCCGATGATCATTCTCAGAACTCCGAAAGGCTGGACCGGCCCGAAGGAGGTCGACGGTTTGAAGACCGAAGGGTTCTGGCGGTCGCATCAGGTGCCTCTCGCGGAGCTGGCAACGAATCCGGAGCACCTTCGTCTGCTCGAGGAGTGGATGAAAAGTTACCGGCCAGTGGAATTGTTCGACGACGACGGCGCCTTGCGGCCGGATATCGCGGCGCTCGCCCCTCTGGGCGACCGGCGCATGAGCGCCAATCCACATGCCAATGGCGGCCTGCTCATGCGCCAACTCGACCTGCCCGACATCGCGGATTATGCGATCGAGCTGGAACGACCCGGCGAAAAGGACGCCGAAGCAACTTCGGTCCTCGGCGCTTACCTGCGGGATGTCTTGCGCGCGAGCGAGAGCCGTCGCGACTTCCGCGTCTTCGGACCAGACGAAACAGTCTCGAATCGCCTTTCGAAGGTATTCGAGGCGACGAGCCGCGCCTGGGACGCCGCGACGGTTCCCTACGACGAGCACCTCGCGCCAAACGGGCGTGTCATGGAGATTCTATCGGAACACACCTGCCAGGGCTGGCTTGAAGGATATCTGTTGACAGGGCGACACGGCCTATTCAACTGCTACGAGGCCTTCATCCACATCGTTGACTCGATGTTCAATCAGCATGCGAAGTGGTTGAAAAGCTGCAACGAGATTTCATGGCGGCGGCCGATCGCGTCGCTCAACTATCTTTTGACCTCGCATGTCTGGCGACAGGATCATAATGGCTTCAGCCATCAGGATCCGGGGTTCATTGATTACGTCTGTAACAAGAAGTCCGACATCGTGCGCGTGTATCTGCCGCCTGACGCCAATTCGCTTCTGTTTGTGACCGATCACTGTTTGGGTAGCTGGAACCGAATCAACGTCATTGTCGCCGGCAAGCAGCTCGCGCCGCAATGGCTCGGCATGGACGAGGCGATCAAACACTGCACGGCTGGAATAGGCATTTGGGAATGGGCGAGCAACGATCGGGGCGCCGAGCCCGATGTAGTGATGGCCTGCGCTGGCGACGTGCCGACCCTTGAAACCTTGGCCGCCACCGATTTCTTGCGCCGGCAGATACCGGAGTTGAAAATCCGAGTGGTGAACGTAGTCGACCTTATGACGCTCCAGCCGCATGAGGAGCATCCGCACGGGATTACAGATCGTGATTTCGACGTGCTGTTCACGAAAGATCGGCCAGTGATATTCGCGCATCATGGCTATCCCTGGCTGATCCACCGACTGACCTATCGACGGACAAACCACGATAACATTCATGTTCGAGGTTACAAGGAGGAAGGCACGACCACCACGCCGTTCGACATGGTGGTGCGCAACGACCTCGACCGGTTTCATCTTGCCGCCGATGTGATTGACCGGCTGCCCGGGCTTGGTCCGCGGGCCGCATACGTCAAACAGGCATTGCGCGACAAATTAATCGAGCATAATGCCTATATCCGCGCCCACGGAGAAGATATGCCAGAGATTAGAGAATGGCGATGGCGGCCGATCGACCCCCGCCCCATCTACGCGCCGTAAATGCCCGAAAAGACTGCGGCGTTCAACCATGCCGCCCTTCGTCCCTTGCCTTTTCGCTGTTTTGCGCGAAGGCAATGACGGCAAAATGACACGCGACGTGGCCCGGAGTAAAACACCCAAAGCATTCGCGGTCTCAGTTGGCTTCATTGAGAGCGAGACGATCCGCCTCGTTTGAATGCTTCGGCCAAAGCCCCTGTTCAGAAAAAAAGCCGACGATGTCGCTACCTTGGAACAGATGGCCTTTAATTCCAGCGGCGCCCGCGGCAGCCATATCCGTTTCCTGATCGCCGACCAGGAAGGATTGCTCGACATCGACCGGCCACTCGGCAAACGCCCGCAGCAACATCCCCGGCCCCGGCTTGCGGTCGGGACTCTCCGCGCGATATGCCGCCACGGACCCTTGCGGATGCAATGGGCAATAATAGAATCGATCGACATGCGCGCCTCTCGCGGCAAGCCAGTCACGGATCTGGTCATGAAGAAGATTGATGGCGCTTTCGTCATAGTAGCCGCGCGCCACGCCAGCCTGATTGGTGATGACGAACACGAACCACCCGGCCTCGTTGAAGGCGCGGATCACCTCCGCCAAACCAGGCAGAAGGTCCAACTGGTCCCAGCGATGCACATAGCCATGGTCGATGTTGATAACGCCGTCGCGATCGAGGAAAAGCGCGGGACGTCTTACCACCGAGGGCAAGTCGCGACGCGCTTGATCGACCGCCCGCGGTAAGCCGGCATCGATGAAATAGCCATGGTGGAGCGCCCCGAAGAGCCGCCCGTCCGACGCCAATTTAGGAAAGACATCAGTCTCCAGCGACAGCCATTGCTCCGGCAGCGAGTCGATCGCCTCGCGGCGCATGAGATAAACACCAGCGTTGATGCGTCCGCGACCGGCTTTCCCGCCCGCGACCTTTTCTTGAAAGCGTAAAATCCGCGCGCCCCGCGTTTCGACTGAGCCATGGCGCGTCGCGTCGTCAACATCGCGCAAAGCCATGATCGCGAGCGCGTCAGCCGAGTCGTGCAGGACACCCTCGAGGGCGCGATAGGGAGTGTCGAAATAGGTGTCGCCGTTGAGGACTAGAAAGATCGAATCGAGCTTATCGCATGCCCATCGTAGCGCGCCGCCAGCGCCCTTCGGTTCTGGTTCGACCGCTACGCTGAGCGTCGCGCCGCCTATCACGCGCCCTTCGTACCGATCGGCGATTTGTTCGCCGAAGCGACCGGCAAGCAACAAGATTCGATCAAATCCCTGCCGCGCGACATTATCGATCAGCAAATCGAGAAAAACCCGATCCGCGCTGATCTTCATAAGCGGTTTAGGAGTCTCGCGCGTCGGTTCACGAAGGCGGGAACCTTTGCCGTCGACCAATATCACCGCCTGACGTACGCGACGGGGCGGCAGGGCGCGAGCCCCTTCACCAACAGGCCGGCGCGGGCTCGTCATGGGCGAGCCTCGCGATTGGCGTAGCGGACG
>PLAI01000098.1:0-9094 GCA_003134075.1 Methylocystaceae bacterium
CCAGCGTGCCGATGGTCAGCGCTCCATTGAGGGCCAATTTCATGTTTCCGGTGCCCGAGGCCTCCATGCCGGCGGTCGAGATTTGCTCGGAGAGATCCGCCGCCGGAATGATCACCTCGGCCAGGCTGACGTTGTAATTTGGCAAAAACACCACCTTCAGCAGCCCGCGCATATCCTCGTCGGCGTTGACGACCTTCGCCACGTCGTTGGCCAGCTTGATGATCAGCTTGGCTTGATGATAGCTCGCCGCCGCCTTTCCCGCGAAGATTTTCACGCGAGGGACGAACTCGCGGTTCGGCTGCGCCTTGATGTCGCGATAGAGCGCGATCGTCTGCAGAATATTGAGCAGTTGGCGTTTGTATTCGTGGATGCGCTTGATCTGCACGTCGAACAGCGCGCTCGCGTCCACCCTCACATCCACGCGGTCGAAGATCAGTTTCGCCAGACGTTCCTTATTGACGCGCTTGGCCGCGGCGAAGCGCTGCTGAAATCCGGGGTCGTCGGCGAAACTCTCGAGTTCGGCGAGTTGCGCGGGATCGTCGAAAACCCGCGGCCCGATCGTCTGCGCGATGAGGTTCGAGAGCGGCGGGTTGGCTTCGAGCAGCCAGCGGCGGAAGGTGACGCCATTGGTTTTATTGACGATGCGGTCCGGATAGAGCTTGTGGAAATCGTGGAAGACGGTTTCCTTGATGAGTTCGCTGTGCAGCGCCGATACGCCATTCACCTTGTGGGAGCCGAGGAAGGCCAGATTCCCCATGCGCACCTGGCGGCCGTTGTGCTCGTCGATCAGCGAGACATTGGCCAGCGTCCCGCTATCGGAGACGCCTTTTTCGCGCAATGCGTCGAGATGCAGCGCGTTGATCAGGTAGATAATCTGCACATGGCGCGGCAGCAGCCGCTCCATCAGTCCGACCGGCCACGTCTCCAGCGCCTCGGGCAGCAGCGTGTGGTTGGTATAGGAGAAGGTCGCCTGCGTGATCGCCCAGGCGTCCTTCCAGGCGACGCCATGCACATCGACCAGCAACCGCATCAATTCGGCGACGCCGATCGCCGGATGGGTGTCATTGAGCTGGATGGCGACCTTATCGCTAAGTTTTCTGATATCGCCGCTCTGCTTCATATGGCGGCGGATCAAATCTTGCAGCGAGGCGGAGGCGAAAAAATATTCCTGGCGTAGCCGCAACTCCTGCCCCGCCGGCGTGGAATCGCTGGGATAAAGCACCTTGGAGATCGACTCCGCGCGCATTTGGTCGGCCTGCGCGCCGACGTAATCGCCAGCGTTGAATACGTCGAGCCGTAGCGGGTCCGGCGCGCGCGCCGACCATAGACGCAGCGTATCCACGTGCTTTCCGCGCCAACCGACCACCGGCGTGTCATAGGCCACGGCCTCGACGGTTTCCGCCGGACGCCAGACATGCGCCAGGGCGCCGTCGGCCAGACGCGCGCCGTCGACGTGGCCGCCAAAGCCGATGTCGTAGACGATTTCGGGCCGGGCGAACTCCCACGGATTGCCGAAGGACAGCCAGTCCTCGGGATATTCGTGCTGCCAGCCGTCCTTGATGGTCTGTCGGAACAGGCCGTGGTCGTAGCGTATTCCATAGCCGACCGCCGCGATGTCGAGCGTCGCCATGCTGTCCATGAAACAGGCGGCGAGGCGCCCGAGGCCTCCATTGCCGAGCGCCGCGTCGGGCTCCAGCGCCCGCAGCGCGTCGAGGTCGACTCCAAGATCGGCGAGGGCGGCGCGCATCGCCTCCGTCAAACCGAGATTGGTGAGCGCGTCGATCAACAGACGCCCGATCAGAAATTCCAGCGAGAGGTAATAAACCCGCCGCCGATCCTCCTGATAGTTGCGCTTCGTCGAAGCGAGCCAGGACGGGACGACGCGGTCGCGGGTCGCCAGCGCCGCGGCGACGAACCAGTCGCGCGGGCTCGCGGCGGCTTTGTCCTTGCCGACGGTGGCGGCGAGACGGCGCAGCACTTCGTCGCGCAAGGCGCGCGCTCGCGGATCGAGATCGGACGGGGCGGGGGTTGGCGAAACGGCCAGGTCAATAATGCTCACGGCGGACTTTCTCGATCGGGGTTCGGCGTCTCCCGCGGCTTCGCCGCGCGCGCGGCGTTGCTAAAGGAGAGGCGCCTCCATGCCCTCTTTTATCGTGAAGAGGTTAGCGCATTCCGGCGAACGGTTCACGCCGCGCCGGCGCGACGCGGAAATTGCGCTATTTCAGGATGAACTCGACGCGGCGGTTTTCCCCGCGCCCCTCCTCGTGGTCATTGGAGGCGATCGGCTGCTTGTCGCCATAGCCGACGCCTGTCAAACGCGCGGCCGCGACGCCCTCGTTGGCGAGATATCGCGCCACTTTGTCGGCGCGACGTTGCGACAGCGCCTGATTGCCCTCTTCGTCGCCGACATTGTCGGCGTGGACGCCAATTTCCACTTTCTGCTCCGGGCAACGCTGGAGCAACGCCGCCAGCCGGTCCAACGCATAGGCGGAAGCGCGGCCGATTTTTACGCTGCCAGAGCGGAAATCGATCTTATCCAGAACGAGCGTGGCGTTCAGCGCCGCCTGGCAAGCAGCCGCGTCGAGCGGCCCGGAGACGGGCAAGGATTTCAGCGCCGATTTGGCCGCCGCGGCCTTTTCCGCCGGCGAAGCAGCGGGAGCCGCCGTATTCGACTGATTGGCGACAGCCTTGCCGGCGTGGACGGTCGTCTTATCCGCGTCGTTGTCAGCGTCGGCGCCCTTGGTCGCTACGTCATGCGTCGCCTTCCCAGCGTCGGCCCAGCCGGTCTCGACGGCTTCTTTTCCTGCTTCGGCGGCTTTTTCCGCGGCGTCCTTGGCCACGTCCGCCGCCCGCTCCGCGATCCCGAGGGCCGGCGTCTCCGCCAAGGTCTTTTCGGTTTCGATCACGGCGCGAATTCCTTCGATCTTGCGGATTGTCGCGGCGAGCGCACCGCGATCCGCGACGTCATTGGAAAGCAACACGTCGCGCCCGACAATTTGGAAATTCCGCGCGTCTTCTCGAGCGTCCTTAATCGCGGCGCCGACCGATTTCTTGAGATCCGCCTCCATATTGGGGGTTCCGAAGACATTCCCGGCGAACCAGAGCAACGCGGCGGGAATAAGCCCCAGCGCCCAGCCCTTGTGCTCGGCGAGATCGCCCTTGCGCAAAAGGGCGCCGGCCCCCGCGCCGAGCATATACACCACGAAGGAGGCGAGCGCGGTCTCAAGCCAAACGCCAGCGCGGCCAAGCAGCACGTCGAGCAGAGCCGTCAGCACACCCGCGGCGAAGGCCAGTCCGCACCAGATCAGCCAGGGCGCGACCTTCCCCTTCGCCTCGGCCTGGCGGGTGAGGATCGCCGTCGCTATTCCCGCGATGAAGATCGGGAGCAACCAAAGCCAAAAGTGCGAGATGATATAAGTCATGACGCTCGCCTTCGTTTAACCTCGCATATGCTTGTCTTCGCCGCCCGGCCCCCGCCGGGGTCACCCCGCTCGACCATGCGTCAACGAGCCGAGATTGGCAAGAAGTCGGCGAGGCGGCCTTCGCCGAGTCCGCCCATCGCCCGGTTTTGCCGCGCCGTTAAATGGCCGCGCGGCGATCGCGGGCATCCGCTCCGGCTTGGCGCGTGTCTTGATGTAACGCCCGTGTCGCCAACAAAAAATCCGGCGGCGAAATTTAGATGTAGTAAAATTATAGTCTAGTGAGTTCGTCTATCGAACCCGGGGCGAAGGGTATTTTGAACTCGCCGGCGAAACCGCCGGAGAAATGGCGGACGACCGTGGCCGGAGTGGACCCCAGCACGATCTGGGCGCCGAGCGGCGGTATCGTGTCGGTCGCGACGGCCACGCCGGAAATCGAAATGTCCAAAATTCTGACGATCAACTCGCGCTTGTCCTCCAACCGCAAAATGGCCCGGGTCATCAAGGGCGTGAAGCGCCCGTGGCGGCGATCCTCCGGGAGGCCGACGACATTGCGGGTGGCGAACCAGGTCAACTGATCCGCCAGCTTATCCCGCTTGAGCGGCGGCAAATTCATCGTGATCGCGAAGCCGGTCGGAGCGAGGCGCGCCGTCGTTCCGGCGAACCGGCCCAATTGGTCGAGATAGACAATCACTTTTTCGCCGATGCTCGCCTTGACCGGCGCGAACAACAAGATGTCGCCAGGCGACATCTGGATTGTTTGACAGGGATATTCGGTCTTCGATTCCAGCATGTATCTGCCAAACAACACGACCGAGACGCGCTGAAATCGACGACCTTCAACCTGATCGATAAGGGTTTGCAATGGGAGTGTCATGGCCGCCATCTGTCGAGCGGGAATACGCTCTTGAGGAAAGATAGTAGCGAGCGCGGCTTAACAACGCCTTACATTCAAAATTAAGCAATGTCTACATATTTGACCTACCTCCCTCGTGTACAATGAGGCGCGGCGCGGGTCTTGGCGTTCCTCGCGGCGAGAGTCCGACCGACAAAGATTGGGCGGTCGGTTTTTGCTCTTGAGCGCGGATTATCCGTAGCGATTTGAGACAAAGCGGCGCCGCGACCGCGCGACCAAACCAGGAAGTCTGATTGGAAGAGGATAGCGAGCCCAGCAGACGAGAGTGTGTCTTGCCGAAATGGCGCAGCGGCAGCAGCAGCAATTCCAAATTCAAATCACGATCGAATTCCGCGAAGTTCGCTCCGCTTCGGCCGTCGTTGACGCTCGGCGGGCATGCGAGAGCGCCGGCGACGGCCGGCGTCGCTCCGTCGACGACCGTCAGCAACGCGGCCGCGACATTGCGGCGATCTTCCGCGCGCCAGAGATCGAGGAAGGATTTGCCCTTCTGATCGGACAGCCAGAGCGCGTTCATCCGCGTGCCGCACAGCCGGATCGGAAAGACGCAGGCCGGCTCGACTTCGACAATAAAGCTGTCCGCCAGCACATGCCGAATCGCGGCGGGGTCTATATCGCTTCTGTCCGGAGCCGCGCGCGCGCCGCGCAACCAATTCCAATAGGCGTAAAGGTCTTTGCTGACGGAATGTCTCATCATAGGTCCCGCGGCTCGCTAGCTGGGTCTTAATGGCGCCGTTTCGGCACGCCAGCGATCGAAATCGCGGGCGCCAGACTGTTAACTGCAGCAATCGAGCCACGCGGATGCGATTAACCCTTTCGAAAGAGTTGCGTTGCGCCAGGGGCCTCCGCGTGACATTCTCCACCTGTCCCAGGGGCTCGGAACGAGACGCTCCGCTCGCCGACGAGCATCCCGGACAGGCTGGGAAAAGCTCCACAAGCTGTTGCTCCGTGATAGCGGTTGAAGATTCGAATAGATGGCGAAGGCGGGAGGGAGCGCATGCTCCGGCGGTTCCTCCCCCTCGGTTCGAAACGCCAGCCAGGAAGCGCCGAGAAAGATCGACGCGGCCCGAGATGAAACAGCCGCCTGTGTCGAAACGCACCAATGGGGCTCCGCGCGCTTCGGGGGCCGCGAGGGCGCTGGAGCGCCTTGAACAGGCCGCCGAACAGGAGACGACGTGAAGCGGGAGAAGATTTTCAACCTGCCGGGCGTCGTCACGGCTCTCATCGCGATATTGACGATCATTCAAATCGCGGTCGATCTGTTTCCGCGATCCGTCGGCGTCTGGACGCTGGTGTATTTTTCCTTCATTCCCGCCCGCCTAAGTTTTCTCGTGGCGCCCAATCAGGTGTTGCATGCGCTCGCCGATGTCGACGCCGACGAGTTGGCGGACTTTCTCAATACGGCGCGATTCGCCTGGTGGACGCCGCTCAGCTACGCCTTTCTACATGCCAACTGGACCCATCTCGCGATCAATGGCGTGATGCTGGCGGCGTTCGGCGCTCCGGTCGCGAGGCGTCTTGGATCGATGCGTTTTCTTGGCTTCTTCGCGGTGACGGCCATCGCCGGCGCCTTGGCGCATCTCGCCACGCATCCGTTCGACCTGGAGCCGGTGGTCGGCGCCTCGGCCGCGATATCCGGCGCCATGGCGGCGATCGCGCGCTTTGCTTTCGCGCCGGGAGAAGCGCTCGGGGAACGCGTGAGCGAGCGGGCAAACGAGGAGAGCGAAGGCCGTCGCCGTCAAACGCTCGCGCAAACCTTTTCCGATTCGCGGGCCGTGGTGTTTCTGATGAGCTGGTTGCTCGTGAATTTCCTGTATGGATTGGTTCCGCAAGCGCCAGGCGGCGCGGGCGTCATCGCCTGGGAAGCCCATATTGGAGGTTTCATGGCCGGGCTGCTTTTGTTCGGCTGGTTCGATCCGAAAAAGGGCGTCGCGGGGCGTTAGCTGGTTTCGGAGGCGCGCGTGGCCTATTTCTGACAAGCGGGACAGTAGAACGTCGAACGGCCCGCTTGCGTCACGCGCGCGACGAGACCCTTGCAGCCGGGCGTTGGACAGGGCGCGTTCTCGCGATCGTAGACCCGAAAATTATGTTGGAAATAGCCGAGAGAACCATCGGTCTGTCGGTGGTCGCGCAGCGAGGAGCCTCCCGCCTCGATCGCCTCCGTCAAAACCGCCTTGATCGAGGTCGAGAGGCGCTCCAGCGCCTTCAGAGGCTTTCCCGAGGCGGCGAGACTTCCGGCGATGCGTAGCGGCGAGAGTCTGGCGCGGTGAAGCGCTTCGCAGACATAAATATTGCCGAGTCCGGCGATGTTTTTTTGATCGAGCAGCGCGGACTTGAGCGGCGTCGCGCGGCCTTGCAGTATCCTCGCCAGCGCCCCCGCGCTCATCGCGGGATCCAACGGCTCCATGCCGAGCTTCGCGAACAGCGGATGCGCATCGATCTCCTTGCCCGCGAGCAGCAGCATGAAGCCGAAACGGCGCGGATCATTATAGGTCACGCGCGCGCCGCTCTCGAAATTAAACACGACATGGTCGTGGGCGGGATGCTTTGAACGCGAAAAGTGAAAATCGCCCGGGAGCGGAGCCGCGTCGATACGAAACGATCCGCTCATGCCGAGGTGCATGATCAACGCGTCGTCATTATCCAGTTCGGCGACGAGATATTTCGCGCGCCTGCGCAATGTCGCGACGCGCCGCCCTTTCAATCTCGCCTGAAAATTCGGCGGGAACGGAAAACGCAAATCCGCGCGGCGCAGTTCGACCCCGAAAATCGATGAGCCTTCGAAAATCGGCGCGAGGCCGCGCCGCACTGTCTCGACTTCGGGCAGTTCGGGCATGCTTTCGTTGCTTTCGCGCGGGGAACGGCGATTTCAACGGGAAGGCGAGCGGCCGTCCGCGATTTTTACCGCGCGGCCTTGCACAAGCGTCGCTTCCACCTCTCGCCGGCTTTTAGTTCCGCGTCGAGAAGACGACGCTTTCGCAGCGATCTGGGCTCGCGATCGGGCTCGGCGGCGGTTGGCGTATGGGGCTGCGAGACGATCGCCGCGGGTTTCACGAAATCTTGTGGCGCGACGCTTTCCAGCCGAACGGTCGGCGTCTTTGGCCGCGCCCGAGACTTGACCTGGACGGGAGGAGCCGTCTCGGCTTTTCTCGCGACACGACCGCGACGGGGTTTCTCCTCGATCTCCGTTGAAGGAACCGCAAACGCGTCGACGCTTTCGATGAGACTCGGCAACACCCTGCCGGTCGGCGCGTTGGGCGGAGCGATCGGTTCGGCCGCGACGGCGGCGCTTCGACCGAAAACGGCGTCGGCCGCCTTCATCGCGGTTTCATAGTCGCCTTGAACGCTTCGGCTCGCGGTGAAAACGCTGACATCCAGGAAGGCTGGCGTCGCATTTGTCTTACCGGCCTCATCGATCCTAGGCGAACGCGGCGCCGAGGATTTGGATGACCGGGGCTTGAATTCGATGACGAAAGGTCGGACGGGACGGCGCACGGAACCTCGACAGTAAACGACGCTTCGGCAGCGTGGAAATTATGATGGGCTTAGGTCCAGGCGGCGATTTTGGCGACGTGGGCGCCGCCCCAATCAGGAATCGCACGCGACGAGAACCCAGCCGCTTCGCGCTCGAATTAGGCGTCTTGCATTTTGCCAAGGAGGGACGAAACGGAAGGGCCGTTCAAAAGCGTGTAAAAGCATTTAACGATTCTGAAAGAAAAAACAACTCTCTTCTGTGCGATTACCGGGGCTGAACTCAGCCAAATGCGCTCGATCAGGCTCGTCGCTTCTTTTTGAACGTCTTTGCGCGGCCGGGACAAGAGAACATTCGGATAACGAAGACCCTCGCGGTCGTGATTCGCGGGTCTCTCGCGCTTCGACATTGAAACCGAATCGATGTTCGTCGTAGAATCATAAGCGACTCGTCGGGCTGGCTCTCCGGCAATACGGGCTTCGGGCGAGAAGCGCTAGGTGGCCCGAACCTCGAGCGAACGAGGCCGGAAATTGGACGGCCCGTCCAATCCGGCGCTCGAGGTCTCGGTCATTAATTTGGTCGTCGCACTTTCAAGGTCTCCAACTCGACATGGGTGAGGCGAAAGAAGCCTCGTCCGCCGGCGCGGGTCGCGAACTTGCCGCCGGCGCGCGCGCAAAGGCGTTTGAACCATTCCTCGTTGGTCATTTCAGCGGGACATTCATCAATATTTAAAATCGTCGTATCAGGCCGAAAGCGCACATGCAGGAGAACCGTCGCGCTATTAAGGTTGGCGGCGGGCGCTGCAACTTGTTCCGCGGCCGTTTCGATCCGCGCGACCGTCGGGGGATTTTCTCGGTCAATCGCCACGTCAATGGCTGTGTTCATTTGCATTGCATCCTCCTTCATGGTGAAGCACACAATCGGAGCCCGGAGGGCATCCGGGCGGCCCAACGCCGACCTAGGCGACGATTTATCGCCAGATCCGCTCTCGGCGGCGGCGACTATCGCCCACGGAAAGGGCCATCCACGTCGACGCCCTCAATTAACCGCTATGTGCACGATATACACAACGAAATCATTACGCTTGGATTTGAGCGCGGACAAGACGTATTTGGAAGGTGTCTAGCCTAAATTTCGACCATACCTTTATTAAATGAGATTCGCCGGGCGGCCGATATGGAACAAAACCGTCTGGCGATTTGTCGGTATTGGATATATTACTAACAAAGTTGTGATATTTGCTACAATATCGCGCTTGCGTCGGGCGTGATTATAAAGAGCCCGGAGTTT
>PLAI01000098.1:9115-37857 GCA_003134075.1 Methylocystaceae bacterium
TGCCGGAATTGTCGGTTGGGCTTGAACCCCTTCCGCCTGCCGGCCTTCGCGGCGCGGGACGCCCGCGGTCGAAGCGGCGTTCGCCGCGTCCCTTGAAATCTTGTCGATACGAGCGAAACAATGTGCCTCATCAAGGAAATCGACTACGGAACGCCGGCCTCCATGTCGGAAAAGACGGTGACCTTGACGATTGACGGCAGGGCGGTGAGCGTCCCGGAGGGGACGTCGATCATGCGCGCGGCGATGGAGATCGGCGTCGAGATTCCCAAGCTCTGCGCGACCGACAACATCAAGTCGTTCGGCTCGTGCCGCCTGTGCCTCATCGAGATCGAGGGCCGCAACGGCCTTCCCGCCTCCTGCACGACGCCTGTCGCGCCGGGAATTTCCGTAAAAACATCGACGCCGCGGCTGCATGCGATCCGGCGCGGGATCATGGAGCTTTACATTTCCGACCACCCGCTCGACTGCCTGACCTGCCCGGCCAACGGCGATTGCGAGCTGCAAAAAATGGCGGGCGCGGTCAGTCTGCGCGAAGTGCGATATGGTTACGACGGCAAGAACCACGTTTTCGCCCACAACGAGGGCAAGCCGAACGTCGAATGGCTGCCCAAGGACAAGTCGAACCCTTATTTCACCTACGACCCCTCGAAGTGCATCGTCTGCAACCGCTGCGTGCGCGCCTGTTCCGAGGTGCAGGGCACATTCGCGCTGACGATCGAGGGGCGCGGCTTCGACAGCCGCGTCTCGCCGGGGATGGGCGAGGGCTATATGGAGTCGGAATGCGTCTCCTGCGGCGCTTGCGTTCAGGCCTGCCCCACGGCGACGCTGATCGAGAACTCGGTCATCGAGATCGGCCAGCCCGAACATTCGGCCGTCACGACCTGCGCCTATTGCGGCGTCGGGTGCACTTTCAAGGCCGAGATGCGCGGCGAGGAGATCGTGCGCATGGTTCCCTGGAAGGACGGCAAGGCCAATCACGGCCATAGCTGCATCAAGGGCCGCTTCGCCTATGGCTATGCGCTGCACCGCGACCGCATCCTTTCCCCGATGATCCGCGAAAAGATCACCGACCCCTGGCGCGAGGTGAGTTGGGAGGAGGCGATCAATCACGCCGCGTCGGAGTTCAAGCGGATTCAGGCGAAATACGGGCGTCTTTCCGTCGGCGGCATCACCTCCTCGCGTTGCACGATCGAGGAAACCTATCTCGTGCAAAAGCTGATCCGCGGCGGCTTCGGCAATAATAATGTCGACACATGCGCCCGCGTTTGCCATGCGCCGACCGGCTATGGCTTGAGCCAGGCCTTTGGCGCGTCGGCCGGCACGCAGGATTTCGACTCGGTGACGGAGGCCGACGTCGTTCTGATCATCGGCTGCAATCCGACCGACGCCCATCCCGTGGTCGGCTCGCAGATCAAGAAGCGGCTGCGCGAGGGCGCCAAGCTCATCGTCATCGATCCGCGCCGCACGGAGTTGGTGCGCTCGCCGCATATCGAGGCAGCCTTTCATCTACCCCTGCGCCCCGGGACTAATGTCGCCATCGTCACGGCGCTGGCGCATGTGATCGTCACGGAAGGTCTGGCCAACGAGAAATTCGTGCGCGAACGCTGCGATCTCGACGAATATCAGGACTGGGCGGGCTTCGTTTCCGAGGAGCGCAACAGTCCCGAGGAGACCGAGAAATACACCGGCGTTCCCGCCCATCTGGTGCGCGGCGCGGCGCGGCTTTACGCGACCGGCGGCAACGCGACGATCTATTACGGCCTCGGCGTCACCGAACACAGCCAGGGCTCGACGACCGTCATGGCCATCGCCAATCTCGCGATGGCGACCGGCAATCTCGGGCGGCGCGGCGTCGGCGTCAATCCGCTGCGCGGGCAGAACAATGTGCAGGGCTCCTGCGACATGGGCGCGTTCCCACATGAATTCCCCGGCTATCGCCATGTCGCGACCGACGACGTCCGCGAGGCCTTCGAAAAGGAATGGGGCGTTCCGCTCGATGGCGAGCCGGGCCTGCGCATCCCCAATATGTTCGACGCGGCGATCGACGGCGTGTTCAAGGGGCTCTACGTGCAGGGCGAGGACATTTTGCAGTCCGACCCCGACATCAAGCATGTGTCGGCCGGGCTCGGCGCGATGGAATGCGTCGTCGTGCAAGACCTCTTCCATAACGAGACGGCCAATTACGCCCATGTGCTGCTGCCGGGCGCGAGCTTTCTCGAAAAGGACGGCTGTTTCATCAACGCCGAGCGCCGCATTCAGCGCGTGCGGCGCGTCATGAGCCCCAAGGCGAAATACGCGGACTGGGAGGCGACGCAGCTTCTCGCCAATGCGATGGGCTGCGATTGGAAATACACGCGCCCGAGCCAAATCCTGGACGAGATCGCGCGCATGACGCCGGCGTTCAAGAATGTGTCCTACGCGCGGCTCGAGGAGGTCGGCTCCGTGCAATGGCCATGCAACGACGCCGCGCCCGACGGCATGCCGATCATGCACATCGAAGGATTCGCGCGCGGCAAGGGCAAGTTCGTCATCACCGAATATATTCCGACGGAGGAGCGTAGCGGTCCGCGATTCCCGCTCCTGCTCACCACGGGCCGCATCCTCTCGCAATATAACGTGGGCGCGCAGACCCGCCGCACCGAAAACAGCCAGTGGCATCCCGAGGACGTGCTGGAGATCAATCCGCAGGACGCCGAAATGCGCGGCGTGCGCGAGGATGATTGGGTGCGCGTGCAAAGCCGGGCCGGCGAAACGACGCTGCGCGCGAGGATCACCGACCGCGTCGCGCCCGGCGTCGTCTACACCACTTTCCATCATCCGCTGTGTCAGGTGAATGTCGTCACGACGGATAATTCCGATTGGGCGACCAATTGCCCGGAATATAAGGTCACCGCGGTGCAGGTGTCGCCGTCCAACGGCCCGACCGAGTGGCAGGAACGATACCGGATCATGGGGGAAAACAGCCGCCGCGTGGCGACCGCGAGCGAGGCGGGTTGAGGAGAGGGTTCCGCATCCTCGGCGTCTAACGATATTCGGCCCGCGGCGACGTCGCTCACCAGGATTCGATCAAGCTCGGGCGCTGGTCGAAGATGGGCGTATCGACCTTGGAAATCAGTGACGTCCAAAATAGCAAACCGCATTTCTCAACCCCCCGGAGCCATCCGGAATTGCGGCGGCCGAACAGGGAAGCGTGGCCGTCGTCGATCTTCTGATCGCGAATTCAAGCAAGACGAGGCGCTTCCCGGATCGCGCCGGGCAACCGGAGCGCGAGGATCGCTTTGACCTTCGTCTCCCTCCCGCGTAGAAGAAGTCGACCAAATTCATGCCGTGACGACGGGCGGCCCCTCATCCGCCGGCAACTCCAGGATAATCAAGGGAACAACAGGAAATGCGCGTTTATTACGACCGGGACGCCGACCTTAATCTGATCAAGGGCAAGAACGTCGCCATTATCGGCTATGGCAGCCAGGGCTTCGCCCACGCCTTGAATCTCAAGGAAAGCGGCGTTCCGAACGTGGCGGTGGCGCTGCGCAAGGGCTCGACCTCCGCCGCCAAGGCGGAAGGAGCGGGGCTGAAGGTCATGGAGGTGGCGGAGGCCGCCAAATGGGCCGATGTCGTCATGATGCTGACGCCTGACGAATTGCAGGGCGAAATCTACGCGAATGACCTTGCTCCCAATCTCAAGCAGGGCGCGGCCCTGCTGTTCGCCCACGGCCTCAACATCCACTTCAACCTGATCGAGCCGCGCAAGGATCTCGACGTGGCGATGGTCGCGCCAAAGGGCCCCGGCCACACCGTGCGCGGCGAATATCTGAAGGGCGGCGGCGTCCCCTGCCTGATCGCCGTGCATCAGAACGCCTCGGGCAACGCCCATGAACTGGGCCTTTCCTACGCCAGCGCCATCGGCGGCGGCCGCGCCGGCATCATCGAGACGACGTTCCGCGAAGAATGCGAGACGGATCTGTTCGGCGAGCAGGTCGTGCTCTGCGGCGGCCTGGTCGAGTTGATCCGCGCTGGCTTCGAGACGCTGACCGAGGCCGGTTACGCGCCGGAGATGGCCTATTTCGAGTGTTTGCACGAGGTCAAGCTGATCGTCGACCTCATCTACGAGGGTGGCATCGCCAATATGAATTATTCGGTGTCCAATACCGCCGAATACGGCGAATATGTCACGGGACCGCGTATTGTCACGCCCGCCACCAAGGCGGAGATGAAGCGGGTGCTCGAGGATATTCAGTCGGGCAAATTCACCCGCGACTGGATGCTCGAGAACAAGGTCAATCAGACCTCGTTCAAGGCGACGCGCGCCCGCAATAACGCCCATCCGATTGAAGAGGTCGGAGCGCGGCTGCGCGGCATGATGCCCTGGATCGGCAAGAACAAGCTTGTCGACAAGGATCGCAATTAGCGCATAATGCGCGCTAACCCCTTTGGCTGTCGTCTTTATGTCGACAGCCAAAGGGAGAGCGGATTTAGAGGCTCGACGTCGGCGCCTTTTGGACGCCGCGGCGCTTTGGGATGGCCGTCATGGACGGAGCGACGGAACCACCAAATCGATTGACCAGCGGCGAAATACGCCGTCGACTGGAAGAGATCACGAGATTTCGCCTGACCGGTCAACTGGAGCGGATGGTGGAGCATTTCTCTCCAGACGTGATCGTGCATTATAACTGCACCCAGGTCGGCCTATTCACTCCCGGCATTTGGCGGGGCCGCGCCGCGTTTCTGGCGAATATGCGGCTCACGGAAGAGAACTATGAGGCGCTCGAAGGCGAAATCACCGAGGTTTTGGTCGAGAACGGCAATGCGGCGCTGCGCTGGCGCACCTGCTGGCGCCACCGCGGGACCGGCGGCGTTTACACCGTCGAAATGGCCTATTTCCTGAAATGGCGTGGCGACACCGTAGCCGAGCTGCACGAATTTCTGGATTATCCGGGGCCGCTGGCGATTGGCCGCGAGAAGCTCTCCAGCTACGAGGAGATGTTGCGCCCGCGGACGCCGGGATTGGACCGCGCGGAAATCGTCAGGCGCGTCAACGAGCTGGCCAATTTCGCGCCGTCGCGGGGGCCGGACATAGAGCTGATACGCAAATATTATTCACCGGACATCGTTTGCGAGTTCGTCGGCCACAGGGCGCGCATTCCCTATGCCGGCCGGCACGTGGGCGTCGAAGCCGTGATCAATATCGTGCGCGGCATCAATGTCGATTTCGAACAACTCAACAACGAGCTCTCCGACATTCTCGTCGACGACGGACGGCTCGCCTGCCGCCGCACGGTCAAGTGGCGTCATCGCGGCACGGGCCGGCGGGGCTTGGTCGAACTCGCGGAATTCGTCAGATTCGAGGATGGATTGATCGTCGAGCTCATCGAATATCGCGACAGCGTCACGATTCTCGAAATGCAGGGCGAGTTAAAAGTCTGGTGAAAGAGCCATTGCGCTTTCATACGCTCGACGTCTTCACGCACCGCAAATTCGCCGGCAAGCCGCTGGTCGTGTTCGAAAACGCGGACGGCCTCGCGCGAGGCGGGATGGCCGCCCTGGCGCGGGAGTTCAACCTCCCGGCGGCTTTCGCATGTGCGTCGCGCGACCCCGTGAACAGCGCCAGCATCCGTGTTTTCACGCCCCAGGGAGAAGAGCGCTCCTTCAGCGCGCAGGCGGTGATTGGCGTCGCTGTTTCGCTCGCGCGGTCCAGGGCGGCCGAGATATTGGCGCGCCGCGAAGTGGTGGTCGTGCTGGAGATCGGCGACGAGATTTTTTCCTGCGAGGTGATCAAAAGCAAAAGCGGCGTCTGCTACGCGCAATTCGCGTTGAACCGCGCGCCGCGACGGGACGGCGAGGCGCCGGACCTCGAGGCGTTGGCCGCCGCGCTGGCGCTGACGCCCGACGAAATCGGCTTTAGGATTCATGCGCCGCGCGTTTACAGCGCGCTCGCGCCCTTTGTCTTCGTCCCCGTGGTCTCACGCGCGGCGCTCGAACGCGCCAACCCGTCGCGCGCGGCTTTCGAGCGGGTTCGCGGCTCCGCCGCCGGGCTTTGCCTCTATACGGACGAAACCATCGCGCCGGACAGCGCCATACTCGCGCGCTTGTTCGGCCCTGGCGCCATCGAGGATCCCGCGAGCGGCGCGGCCGCGGCGGCCTTCGCCGGAGCCGCCCAGGAATTCGAGCGTCCGACGGACGGCGAACACCAAATTTTCATCGAACAAGGGCACAACATCGGCCGCCCCTCGCGCCTGACCCTGCGCATGAGCGTCGCGGATGGCGCGCTGGCCGATATCCATCTCGGCGGCCAAGCCGTGGAGGTTGCTTGCGGAGAGCTGACGACTTGACGGATGACGCGCGGGTTTTGCGAGTGGATCGGCTGGCGTGCCGGCTCGTCGCCCATGACTGGGCGTTCGATCGCGACGCGACGGGAAACATCGCGGCTCATTGGCGCGACCGGACAAAGGTTAATCCGACGCTGTTCGACGGGCGCGTCCTTCTCGCCAGCCGCGTCGCGACAAGCGTCGACGCGGCCGGGCTGACGATTCTCGAAGCGGATTTTTTCGAGACGCGCTTCTCGCGCTTTCTCGCCTGGCGCGATTTCGGCTTTCCCGACCGCGAGGTCTATAATTGCTTCTCGATGCCGGCGCTGCGCTCTTCCGACGGCGCCTTCCTGCTCGGCGAAATGGGGCCGGGCCATTCCTGCGCCGGGCAGCTGTATTTTCCCTGCGGCACGCCAGACCCCGGCGACATCAGCGGCGAGACGGTCGATCTCAGCGGCAGCATCGTTCGAGAACTCGCGGAGGAAACAGGCGTTTTCGTCACCGAGCGGATGTTCTCGCCGTCCTGGCGCGTCGTCTTCGACGGCCAGCGCGTGGCCTGCGTAAACATCATCGACTGGCCCGAGCCGGCGCGAACGCTGCTGGCGCGGGTCGAGAGCCATATCGCCGCCGAGAGCGATCCCGAACTGGCGCGCGCCCATCTGGTGCGCGGGCGCGCGGAGCTGTCGGATATGCGCGTTCCCGCCTTCATGGAGGCGTTTCTGGAGTTGGAGCTGCCCCATTGAGCGCCGCGCGGAGGCGAATTTCGGCTGAATTTCCGGCAAGGCCGGTATAGATTGAGCCTCATGATCAAGAGCCATGGCGCCGATGCGAGCCACCAAGGGGTGCCGCCCGATCCACGCCTCGCGGCGATCCGCGCCGCGTTGAAGGACCATTGTATCGTGCTTATTGGCATGATGGGCTCCGGCAAGAGCGCCATAGGCCAGCGGCTGGCGGCGCGGCTTGGCCTCAAATTCGTCGACGCCGACGCCGAGATCGTCGCCGCCGCCCGGATGTCGATTCCGGAGATTTTCGCTAAATATGGCGAAGGCTATTTCCGCGACGGCGAGCGCCGCGTGATGCTTCGCCTGCTCAACAACGGACCGGTGGTGCTGGCGACCGGCGGCGGGGCCTTTCTCGATCCGCGCACGCGGCGGCGCATCGCCGAGCGGGGCGTCTCCATCTGGTTCGACGCCGACCATGAAACCATACTCAGGCGGGTGCGTCGCAAGTCCGACCGCCCGTTGCTGCAAACCGCCGATCCGGCCGCGACCTTGCGTCGGCTGATGGACGAACGCTATCCGGTCTACGCCCACGCCGACATAAGAGTCGTCTCGCGCGACACGCCGCAGGACACGATGGTCGACGAGACGCTGGACGCCCTCGCCGAGCGCCTGCCGACGCTCGACCTCGGCGCGAGGCACACAGCCATGGAAGCCCAGATCATGACTCATTTTCCGCCCCGCCCGCAGCCGTCCGACGCTCCCCTGCATCACGAGAACGTGCGGGTGGCGCTGGGCGCGCGTTCCTATGACATCCTGATTGGCGCGGGTCTCCTGGCCGAGGCCGGCGAAAAAATCGCGGCCGTCGCGCCCGGCGCGGCCTGCGCGATCGTCACCGACGCCAATGTCGCCCGGCTCCATCTGCCCGCGCTCGAAGACAGCCTGAAATCGGCGGGCGTGCGTTATTCCACGATTGTCGTGGAGCCGGGCGAGGGCTCCAAATCCCTAAGCGTTTTCGGCCGCGTCTGCGAGGAGGCGATTGCCGCCAGGATCGAACGGCGCGACGTGGTCGTGGCGCTGGGCGGCGGCGTCGTCGGCGATCTATCGGGCTTTGTCGCGGCGAGCCTTCGGCGCGGCGCGCGCTTCGTGCAGATACCGACGACCTTGCTCGCGCAGGTCGATAGTTCGGTCGGCGGCAAGACCGGGATCAATTCGCCGCAAGGCAAGAATCTGATCGGCGCCTTTCACCAGCCGTCGCTGGTGCTCGCCGACGTCGACACGCTGGCGACGCTGCCGCCGCGCGAGTTTCGCGCCGGCTACGCCGAGGTCGTCAAATATGGTCTGATCGGCGACCGCCGTTTCTTCGAATGGCTGGAAGCCGATGGCGACGCCATATTTCATGGCAAGCCCGAGCAAATCTGCGCGGTCGCGGTGAGCTGCGAGAGCAAGGCCGCCATTGTCGCGCGCGACGAGACCGAGCAGGGCGACCGCGCTCTGCTCAACCTCGGCCACACCTTCGGCCACGCCTTCGAGCGCCTCGTCGACTATGACAGCGCCCGTCTCGTGCATGGCGAAGGCGTCGCCATCGGCCTCGCGCTGGCGCTGCGTTTCTCTCAGCGCCTTGGCCTGTGCGGCGGGCAGGACGCGCTGCGCGCCGAGCGGCATTTGTCGAGCCTTGGCCTGCCGACGCGCATAAGCGACATTCCCGGCGCCAACTTCACCGCCGACGCCATCATGGAGGCGATGTATCAGGACAAGAAGGTCGAGCGCGGCGCCCTGACCTTCATCCTGCTGCGCGGGATAGGCGCGGCCTTCGTCGCCAAGTCCGTCGACCCGGCGGACGCGCGCGCTTTTCTCCAAAGCGAACTTTAGCCAAGGACATGCGAGCGCTGCGCCCGTCCATTTCCCGGAGGCCGGATTGACTACCGTCGATATTGGAACGGCGCTGATCATCGTGCTCGCCTGCGTGGCCCTGTCCGCGTTCTTTTCGGGCTCGGAGACGGCTCTGACGGCGGCCTCGGCGGCGCATATGCACGCGCTCGAAAAGGACGGCGACAGGCGCGCCGCGACCGTCTCGAATCTGCTGCGCCAGCGCAACCGCATGATCGCGGCGCTGTTGTTCGGCGGCACGCTGGTCAATATCGGCGGCTCCGCCTTCGCGACCAGCGTGCTGGTCATGCTGTTTGGCGAGCACGGCGCGGTCTATTCGACCTTTATCATGACCATCATGCTGCTGGTTTTCGCGGAAGTGTTGCCGAAGACGCTGGCGATCAACCAGCCGGACCAGATTTCGCTGCACGTCGCGCGCGGCGTGCATCTGTTCGTTTCGGTTTTCGGTCCGCTGCTCGCGGGCGTCGAATTTTTCGTGCGTTGGGTGCTCAAAATGGCCGGCGTCGAGCTCGGCCATGGCCGAAAAGTGCTCTCGCCCTACGACGAACTGATGAGCGCCGTCGACATCATGCACGAGGAAGGCAATGTCGAGCGCAGCGCCCGCGACATGTTTGGCGGCGTGCTCGATCTGCAGGTCATGCATGTGTCCGACGTCATGGTTCACCGCACCAAGATCAGGGCCGTCGACGCCGATCTGCCGCCCGGCGACATCATTCGCGAAGTGCTGGCGTCGCCATATACGCGGATGCCGCTATGGCGCGAGCGACCCGATAATTTCATCGGACTGCTGCATTCGAAGGATCTTCTGCGCGCGCTCGACGCCGCTGGCGGCGACGCCGCGAAGCTGCGCATCGACGAGATCATGCTGGCGCCGTGGTTTACGCCGGAGGCGACGACGCTCAAGGATCAGCTCGAGGAGTTTCTCAAGCGCAAGACGCATCTCGCGTTCGTCGTCGACGAATATGGCGAGGTCATGGGCCTCGTCACGCTGGAGGACATTCTGGAGGAGATCGTCGGCGACATCCGCGACGAGCACGACATCGCCGTGCAGGGCGTGCGCCCGCAAAAGGACGGCTCGGTGCTGGTCGACGGCGCGGTTCCGCTGCGCGACCTCAACCGCGCGATGGATTGGGATCTGCCCGACGAGGAGGCGACGACGATCGCCGGCCTCGTGATCCACGAAGCCGGCGCCATTCCCGAGGCCGGCCAGGTGTTCCGTTTCCATGGCTTCCGCTTCGAAGTGCTGCGCAAGATTCGCAACCGCATCACCTCGCTCAAGGTGACGCCGGAAGAGGGAACGTCGGCTTGATCGCTCCCTACTCCGCGGCTACCGTCGCGGGTTCATAGTTCAGTATCGGCCCGAGCCAGCGTTCGACTTCCGCGACCGGCATGCCCTTGCGCCGCGCGTAATCCTCGACCTGATCGCGCTCGACCTTGGCGACGCCAAAATAATGCGCCTGTTCATGCGCGAGATAGAGGCCGCTGACAGTCGACGCCGGGGTCATCGCGAAGCTCTCCGTCAGCCGCACGCCGGTGCGCTTCTCCGCGTCGAGCAGCCTGAACAGCGTCGCCTTTTCCGTATGGTCGGGCTGCGCGGGATAGCCGGGCGCCGGACGGATGCCGCGATAAGGCTCGTTCGGCAGCTCTTCGGGTGAAAAATTCTCGGCGCTCGCATAGCCCCAGAACTCACGCCGCGCGCGCTCGTGCATGCGTTCCGCGAAGGCTTCGGCGAGCCGGTCGGCCAGCGCCTTCACCATGATCGAACCGTAATCGTCATTGGCCCGCGCATAGCGCGCGGAAATCTTCTCCTCCTCCGCGCCGGCGGTAACGACGAAGGCGCCGATGTAATCGGCCTTGCCGCTGTCCTTCGGCGCGACGAAATCGGCGAGCGCGACATTGGCCTTGCCGTCACGGCGCGCGAGTTGCTGACGCAAGGTATGGAATGTCGCCAGCCGCTCCTCGCGCGACTCGCCGGCATAAAGCGCGATGTCGTCGCCGATCGCGTTCGCAGGCCAGAAGCCGATCACCGCCTTGGGCGTGAACCAGCGCTCCTCGACGATGCGCTTCAGCATGGCTTGCGCATCGTCGAACAAGGCTTTCGCCGCCGGGCCGCGCTCCGGATCTTCCAGTAGCGCGGGATAGCGGCCCTTGAACTCCCAGGTCTGGAAGAAGGGCGTCCAATCGATATAGGGAACCAGCTCCGCGACATCATAGGTCGCGAAGCCGCGCGCGCCGGTGAAGCTGGGCTTTGTTGGCGTAAAGGCGTCCCAATCGATCTTCAGCGCGTTCGCGCGCGCCTTGGCGAGCGGCACGCGCTGCTTGTCGATCTGCGCCTTGGCGTGGGCGTCGGCGACGCGCTCATACTCCTTGCGCGTTTGCGCCATATATTCGACGCGGCCCTTGTCCGACAGCAAGGACTGAGCGACGCCGACCGCGCGGCTGGCGTCGGTCACATAGACGGCCTGACCGCTGCGATAATTGGGGCTGATTTTCACCGCCGTATGCACGCGGCTCGTGGTCGCGCCGCCGATGAGCAGCGGCGTGTCGAAGCCTTCGCGCTCCAGTTCGGCGGCGATGAAGCACATCTCGTCGAGCGAGGGCGTGATGAGGCCGGAGAGGCCGATGATGTCGACATTCTCGCGTTTGGCGGTCTCGAGGATTTTCGCCGCCGGCGTCATCACACCAAGGTCGATCACCTCGAAATTATTGCAGCCGAGCACGACGCCGACGATGTTCTTGCCGATGTCGTGGACATCGCCCTTCACGGTCGCCAGCAGCACCTTGCCGGCGGTGGAGCGCTCGCTCTTGTCTTGCGCCATGAAGGGCAGAAGATGCGCCACCGCCTGTTTCATCACGCGCGCGGATTTGACCACTTGCGGCAGGAACATCTTGCCCTGGCCGAAGAGATCGCCGACGACATTCATGCCGGCCATCAACGGCCCCTCGATCACATCGAGCGGGCGGTTGGAGCGCAAGCGCGCCTCCTCGACATCGGCGTCGATGTAATCGGCGACGCCATTCACCAGCGCATATTCGAGCCGCTTGTCGACGCTTGATTCGCGCCACGCCGCGTCCTTCTCCTGCGTCTTGGCGCCGGCGCCCTTGAACTTCTCGGCGAGCGTCACGAGCCGTTCGGTCGAGTCCTTGCGGCGGTTGAGCACCACGTCCTCGCAGGCCTCGCGCAGCTCCGGGTCGATCTTTTCATAGACCGCGAGCTGTCCGGCGTTGACGATGCCCATGTCCATGCCGGCGGCGATCGCGTGATAGAGAAACACCGAATGCATGGCTTCGCGCACCGGCTCGTTGCCGCGAAACGAGAACGAGAGATTGGAGACGCCGCCGGACACATGGGTCAGCGGCATCTCGGCCTTGATGGCGCGCGTGGCTTCGATGAAATCGACGCCATAATTCTCATGCTCCTCGATGCCGGTCGCGACCGCGAAAATATTGGGGTCGAAGATGATGTCCTGCGGCGGGAAGCCGACTTCATCTACGAGAATTTTATAGGCGCGCTTGGCGATCGAGAATTTGCGCTCGAATGTGTCGGCCTGGCCCTGTTCGTCGAAGGCCATCACCACGACGGCGGCGCCGTAGCGCTTGACCTTGCGCGCCTCGTCCCGAAACTTGTCCTCGCCTTCCTTCATCGAGATCGAATTGACGACGCCCTTGCCTTGCAGGCATTTGAGCCCCGCTTCGATCACCTCGAACTTCGAGCTGTCGACCATGATCGGCACGCGCGCGATGTCGGGCTCGGCCGCGACGAGATTGAGGAATTCGACCATCGCGCGTTTCGAATCGAGCAGGCCTTCGTCCATATTGACGTCGATCACCTGCGCGCCATTGGCCACCTGATCGCGCGCCACTTCAAGCGCGGCGGCATAATCGCCCGACGTGATCAGCTTGCGGAATTTCGCCGAACCCGTGACATTGGTGCGCTCGCCGACATTGACGAAGGGGATGTCCTTCGTCAGCGTGAACGGCTCCAGCCCGGACAGCCGCAGCAGCGGCGTGATCTCGGGAATCTCGCGAGGGCTGACGCCCTTCGCCGATTCGGCGATGGCCCTTATATGCGGTGGGGTTGTCCCACAGCAGCCCCCTAGAATATTGACGAGTCCGGCGCGCGCGAATTCGCCGGTCAGCTCCGCCATATATTCCGGGCTCTCGTCGTAGAGGCCGAATTCATTGGGCAGGCCGGCGTTGGGGAAGGCGCAGACTCTTGTGTTCGCCACGCGGCCGATTTCGGCGATGTGCTGGCGCATTTCGCGCGCGCCGAGCGCGCAGTTGAAGCCGATCGAGAATGGCTTGGCGTGGGCGAGCGAATTCCAAAAGGCCTGCGGCGTCTGGCCGGACAGCGTGCGGCCCGAGAGATCGGTGATGGTGCCGGAGATCATGATCGGGAACACCGTGCCAACTTCGTCGAAGGCGTCTTCGAGCGCGTAAAGCGCCGCCTTGGCGTTCAACGTGTCGAAGATCGTCTCGACCAAGAGAATGTCGGCGCCGCCATTGATCAGGCCGAGCGCCGCCTCGCGATAGGCGATGCGCAAATCGTCGAACCCGACGGCGCGAAAACCGGGATTGGAGACATCGGGCGAAATCGACGCCGTGCGATTGGTCGGTCCGATCGACCCCGCGACGAAACGCTTAACGCCTGTCTTTTTTTCAACCTCGTCGCAAGCCTCCCGGGCGAGCCGCGCGCCCTCGAAGTTGAGCTCGTAAGCCAAGCTTTCCAGTCCGTAATCGGCCTGGGCGATGGTCGTCGACGAGAAAGTGTTGGTTTCGATAATGTCGGCGCCGGCTTCAAGATATTGGATATGAATATCCTTGATCGCCTGGGGCTGCGTCAGCGTCAGCAGATCGTTATTTCCGCGCAGATCCTTGGCGTGACTCTTGAAGCGTTCGGCGCGGAAATCGCTTTCCGTGAACTGATGGCGCTGGATCATCGTGCCCATGGCGCCGTCGAGGATCAGGATTTTTTCGCGCGCCAGCCTGTCGAGGGTTTCGAGAATCCTGGGGCCGTGGTCTTTATTGAAAGTCATGCTGTCGCTTTCTCGCGGGTCGGGCGCACGCCCAGCAAATGGCAAATGCCGAACACAAGATCGGCGCGGTTGTTGGTGTAGAAGTGAAATTCGTTCACGCCGGATTTGACGAGATCCATCACCTGCTCGGCGGTGGTCGTTGCCGCGACGAGCGCGTGGGTTTCGGGATCGTTTTCCAGCCCGTCGAAACGATCGGCCAGCCATCGCGGCACGCTGGCGCCGGCCTTGGCGGCGAAGCCCGCGACCAGTTTGAAATTGCGGATCGGCATGATGCCCGGCACGATCGGAATGGTGATTCCGCGCGCCCGCGCCCTCTCCAGAAAGCGCAAATAAATATCGTTGTCGAAGAAGAATTGCGTGATCGCCCGCGTCGCGCCGGCGTCGATCTTCGACTTCAACGCGTCGATGTCGCTGTCGATGGAAGAGCTTTCGGGATGGCCCTCGGGATAGGTCGAGACCGAAATCTCGAAATCGCCGATGGCGCGAATGCCGCGCACGAGATGGCTGGACGAGGGATAGCCGAGCGGATGCGGCATGAAGGGCGTGCCGACGCCGCCCGGCGGATCGCCGCGTAGAGCGACGATGTGGCGCACGCCGATGTCGCGATAGGAGCGGATCACATTGTCGACTTCCTCGCGCTTCGCCGAGACGCAAGTAAGATGCGCGGCCGGATGCATATCGGTTTCGCGCGCGATGCGCGCGACGATGGCGTGCGTGCGTTCGCGCGTGGAGCCGCCGGCGCCATAGGTCACCGAAACGAATTTCGGATGCAACGGCGCGAGGCGTTTGATGCTCTCCCACAGCTGGGTTTCCATTTGCGGCGTCTTGGGCGGGAAGAATTCGTAACTGATGACGAATTCGCCCTTCGGGGAAAGCGGGTGCCGCGGCTCTAACGTCATCAGGCGGTCTCGAAGTTTTTGGAGGGAATAGGGTCGGAAATGACGCGCGGATCTCGAGCGAGCCACAAGGACACGGTGAGTTTCGCGGCGTCGCCGGCGCCGGGCGCGAGGTCGCGGTGCTGGAGGACCATCAGTCCGGCTTGCGCCAAAAGATCGGAGATCTCTTGCGCCGAAAAGCCAAGACGGCGATGGGCGTGTTTTTCACGCAGCGCTTCTTCGTCGTGTGGCGCGAAATCGACGACGATCAGTCGTCCGCCCGGCGCGAGCGCCCGCGCCGCCTCGCGCAAGGCGCGGCCGGGATCGTCAAGATAATGCAACACCTGATGCAGGATCGCGACATCGCAGGAGTTGCGCACGACCGGCAGCGCGTAAATGTCGCCCTGGCGCAGTTGCACGTTGCGCGCGCCGCTTTCCTCAAGTCGCCCGCGCGCTGCCGCCAACATCGCCGAGGAGAGGTCGACGCCGATGGCCTCTTCGGCGCGCGGCGCGAAAAGTTCCAGCATGCGTCCGGCGCCGGCGCCAAGATCGAGCAGTCGCCGGATCGGCGCGTCGCCGAGCGCCTCGCGAATGGCCTCCTCGACCCGCGCCTCGGGAATATGGCGCGCGCGAATGTCGTTCCATTCTTCGGCGTGGGCCGCGAAATAACGAGCGGCGTTATCGGCCCGCGCCTGGCGGACCTCGGCGAGCCGCGCGCGGTCGCCGGCCAGCACCGGATCGGAGGCGTCGAGCGAATTGATTACGTTTCTGGCGAGTCCGCCCGCGGCGCCAGAGGGCGCGAGACGAAAAAACGCCCAGGCGCCCTCGCGGCGGCGCTCGACGACGCCGGCCTCGACCAGAAGTTTCAGGTGACGCGAAACGCGCGGCTGCGACTGGCCGAGAATCGCCACGACCTCGCTCACCGTCAGTTCCGATTCGGCGAGTAAGGCGAGGAGGCGCAAGCGCGTTTCCTCACCCGCCGCGTTGAGCGCGGCGAGCGCGGGATCGAGAGCCAGGGTCAGCGGAGCAAGCATCGGATCATCCGAACAAGACATAAAGATATATATATACGTCGATGATCACACAGGCAAGTCAAAAGGACGCCCGCGCGCCCATGCGCGAAAATGCGCGGGGGCGCGCCGAATCGGGGTCGAAATGCGCGAAAATGCGCGTCCCGCAGGGGCCTCAGGCGGTCGGCTGGATCGCCGAAAGCCTCCAGGCGTCGCGGGCGGACCCCGCCGGGCGGCGGAAGGTCCAAACCTCAGTCGATTGCGTGGGTTGCGTCGGATCGCCCGAAACAACCCGGTCGGTCGCGCGCTCCTGCGTCACGTCGATCAGCGCGAAACGCATCGCGACCGTGGCGTATTCGTCGCGGCCCTCCTGCCACGCTTCGGCAAGGTCGCCCTGCAAAAGCTTGACGCCGGAGATGCGGTTGACGAGGCCCTTTTGGCGCCGCTGGCCCAGTTCCACGTTGAAATATCTGACCATTTCGGGCGTCGCGAGCCGGCTCAGCGCGGCCACGTCCTCGCGGCCATAGGCGTCTTGCGTCTCTGCGAGCAGGCGCTCAAAAGCCGGAAAATCCGCCGCCGACAATTGTAAAGGCTCAGGTTTCGGCCGCTGCGGCGCGGCGCCCGCGCCAAAGCCGGCGCCGCCGGCGAAGGCGGCCATGGTCGGGCGGGGCCTTGCGCCGGCGGGTGCAAGGTTGCGGGTCTGCCACCAATTGTATGCGAAGCGCGCCAGCACGGCTAACAGCGCAATCTGCAACAGGAATCCGATGATGGAGAAGAAGCCGCCGATGCCGCCAAAAAAGCCGTTGCCGGTCAAAAGACCAAACAATCCGGCGCCCAAAAGCCCTCCCGCGAGGCCGCCCATCAAGCCTCGGCCAAAGCCCGGTCGCTGCGCGCCAGGGTTGAATCCGGGCTGCTGCGCGCCGGGCGTCGGAGTGATCGTACGCTGGATCGGCGCGGCTGGGCTCGGCGCCGTGTTGGTCGGTGGCGGGGCCGAAAAGGTGCGTGAGCCGCGACTTCCCGCGCCGCCGCGAAACAGGTCGCCCATCTTGGCCTCGGCCAGTCCGGGGACGAAGGCGATCAGTCCGACGAGCGCGAAAACTGTTATGAACCGGCGCATTGGCGCCTTTGACGATGACATTTCTCAACCCTATGTTACGCGGGCGTAGCCTCCGCTGGCCTCTATATAGGAAAGGCCGGCCGCTTGCACAAAGTAGTCCGCGGTTAAGGTTTCGCCTTAATAACCAGAAACACGCCGACCAGCGCGACGATGACCGCGAAGATTTGAGACAAGGCGTGACGCCGCGAGGAGAGGGCGCGGGCGAGCCGCGTTCCCGCCATGCCGCCGCCGATGCCGCCCGATAAAAAAAGCGCGGCCACGCCCCAATCGACGAGGCCGGAGACCGCGTAATTGAACGCCGTCGCCATGCCGAACGCGGCGACCGAAATCAGCGACGTGCCGATCGCGAAAACCAGCGGCATGTCCGTCGCCATCAGCAGGCCGGGAACCGCCAGAAAGCCGCCGCCTATGCCAAAAAAGCCCGACATGAAACCGACGCCGGCGCCGTAAAGCAGCAGCCATGGCGCTAGCCGCGCGGCCGATTTCGCGTCGAGCCGCACGCTCGCATTGCCGCCGATTGGACGGCCTATCGCCATCGCCAGCGCGACGGCGATCATCAGAACGCCGAACAGGCTGACCAATCTTTCGCCCGGAAAACTCTTGCCGAGCGACGACCCCGCCGCCGCGCCGAAAACGCCGGCCAATGTGAACGCCAGGCCGCAACGCCATTTGACGTGTCCGGAGCGCACATAGGCCAGCAGACTGGCGAGCGCGGAAATCGCAACGGCCAGCGCGCTCGTGCCAATGGCGACATGCGGGTCGCCGAGGCCGACGACATAAATCAGCGCGGGCACGCCGAGAACGGAGCCGCCGCCGCCGATCAACCCCTGCACGAGGCCGATCGCCACGCCGGCGAGCACGGGGAGCGCGTTCATTCCCGGCGCGCCGCTCGAACGCGGATCGACTTAACCGACAACGGAACCGCCGCGACTTTTCCACCCGCCCGTGCCGGGAGCATGGTGGCAAATCTCCTTGACGCCAGCGCCGAGCGCCTGTTGCAAAGCCCTGGCGGAGCGGCCGCCCGCCTGGCACACCAGCACGATCGGCTTGCCGCTCGGCAACTGTCCGGGCGAAAAGCGCGAGAGCGGAAGATTGATCGCGCCGGGAATATGGCCGGCCGCATATTCATGCGGCTCGCGCACATCGACGATGGCGCTGGATTTCGAGGCGACCGCTTGCGCGAAGGCGTCGTGATCGATGGTCGGGACGCCGCCGCCGCTCAAGCGGGATAGAAGGCTGCTCAAGGACATTTTTCGCTCCTTTGGGGGTTTCGATCTCAGGCCGCCTTCGCGGCGGAAAACTGATTGAACGCCGCGAGGGCATGGCTCGCATACATCGCGGAAGGGCCGGCGCCCATGTAGATCGCCATGCCCAGCGTCTCCATCACCTCGTCGCGCGTCGCGCCATGATCGACGGCCGCCTTGGCGTGAAAGGCGATGCAATCGTCGCAGCGCGTCGAAACGCCGATGGCGAGCGCGATCAGCTCCTTGGTTTTGGCGTCGAGCGCTTTGGCCACGCCGGCCGCCATCGCCATCGCGCCGAAAGCCTTCATCACATCCGGCGCGCCAGCGCGAAGCTGACGCACGTCCGCCGTGAGCGCCTTCGTCAGTTCCGGCCAATCTTGAACCATGTCTTCATCTCCTTGTTTTGCGTCCTAGGCGTCTCCTCGTCGTCGTGCGGCGCGACGTAAATCGCGGGAATCACCAGCAGCGTCAGCGCCATGACAGAGGCGAGGCCAAACAGATCGCCAGCCGTGGAAAGATAGGATCGGCGAGAATAAACGCCGAGCCGATCATCGCCGCGCGCCGCCTTGGTCGTAACCGGCGCCGTGCGCTTCAAACCGATCTTTCTCACGGCCGCCGCGCCGATGATCGGCTTGGGGCGACAGCGCTCAACGCCGCGAAAACAGCGACGCGGACACGCAATTGAAGGGACAAACGCATTGCCTTCGACACTCCCGCGGAACGGCCATCACACATATATACGATATATATTAATTAGCAAGTATGAATTTATGGCGACTAGCTCCCAAGGCCGAGCGGGCGGAACGCTTTCTCAAATTCTTGGCCAATCGCCATCTCGACGCGCTGGACGGAAGATAATTCTCGCGGGGTCGTTCAGAGCCCGCCATGCTCTCGGAGCATCCGATGATTTTGAGTTGGATTGACGAGCTTGCGTCGCCGCGGCGACGCTATCGACGTGATCAATACGAATGCTCTCAAGGCCCTTATCGACGGCAAGCGAGACTAAGTCGCGGACGAAATTTCAACGACGGCGCATGAAAGAGCGGTCAATCGCGGATCGAGCTTCGTTTTTCACGCGTGCGAAGCGCATCGAGACGAGAAGCGGAACCCGCGATGGACCGGTCTCACCGCATCGAATCGCCGGGCGCGGCGTCCGAGACCGCATCGAACGGACGGCGGATGGAGAAGGTCATGATTCTCGTCTTGGTGTTCATCGGCAGCATTTTGGCGGCGGCTGGCGGTCTTTATTTCATCGACATAAAGTTCTGCAAGGATTGGTTTCAAGCGATGGTCATGCTGGTTGGAGGATTATTGATGGTCGCCGGCGGAGAAATCGCGGTCACCGGCTCCAGCACGTCGTTCTTCAAGGCTCAACAGGTGCGGACTTCGCAGTGCGAGTTGGAGGGCGAAGGAGCGCACCCAAACGAGCGGCGCGACGATTCGGAACGGGTGATCTTCAAGCACATTGTCGGATGTATGAAGTCCGCCGGTTACCTGTGGACGACCAGCCACATCCATTGCCGCGAGGCCCCCGTCGCGAGCAATGCGCTTTGCTATCTCCCGAGCGCCGCTTTCGCGCGAATTGTCACTTCCAGTCAAACGGCGTTCGAGTGACGAAGCGCTTTGCAACGTCGAGATTTGGGTGAAGAATGGACTAGGATCGAATCGCGGAGCCTGTCGCCGATCGGCTTCGCGCGCTATAGTGTACCGTGGAAAGCGAAGAGGCGGGCGCGTGATCAAAAGGTCGCTATCTCGGGAGATCGGGGCGGCGCTCGCCTTCAAGGCCGTGGCGCTAACCCTTATTTATTTGCTGTTTTTCAGTGGATCGCGGGCGCCGGTCGTGACGCCGTCCGAAATGGCCGGCTTTCTTACCGATAGCCGTTGGGAATCGAAACACTGATAGCCGACAGGAGAAGACGATGCTCGATATAGATGTGGCGACGTTGTCGCGGCTTCAGTTCGCGTTGACGGCGCTTTATCACTTTCTGTTCGTGCCGCTCACGCTTGGCCTTTCGCTGCTGCTCGCCATCATGGAGAGCGTCTATGTGATGACGGGCCGCGTGGTCTGGCGCGACGCGACGAAATTTTGGGGAACGTTGTTCGGCATCAATTTCGCGATGGGCGTCGCCACCGGCGTGACCATGGAATTCCAGTTCGGCACGAACTGGGCGCATTATTCTTATTATGTCGGCGATATTTTTGGCGTTCCGCTGGCGATCGAAGGGTTGATGGCCTTCTTTCTGGAAGCGACATTCGTCGGCTTGTTCTTCTTCGGCTGGAAGAGGCTGAGCAAGGTTCAGCATCTCGCGGTGACTTGGCTTGTCGCTCTGGGCAGCAACTTCTCGGCGTTGTGGATTCTGGTGGCCAACAGCTGGATGCTCAATCCGGTCGGCGCGCGGTTCAACCCGCAAACGATGCGCATGGAGCTTACCTCCTTCTCCGAGGTTCTGTTCAATCCGGTCGCGCAATCGAAATTCGTCCATACGGTGAGCGCCGGCTATGTGACGGGCGCGATGTTCGTGATGTCCATCGGCGCCTATTACATGCTGCGCGGGCGCCATGTGGGCATCGCGCGGCGATCCGTCACCGTCGCGGCGAGTTTTGGACTGGCCTCCGCGCTCTCGGTCGTGGTGCTTGGCGACGAGAGCGGCTACACCACTGGCCTAAACCAGAAGATGAAAATCGCCGCGATCGAGGCTATGTGGGAGACCGAGCCGGCACCCGCCTCGTTCACGCTGTTCGGCCTGCCGGATATCGCTGACGAGACGACGAAATACGGCGTGCGGATTCCCTGGGTGCTCGGACTGATCGCGACGCGCTCGCTCGACACGCCGGTCGAGGGCATCAAGCCTCTAGTGGCGAACGCCGAACAACGGATACGCGACGGTCTGCCCGCCTACGCCTGGCTTGAGAAAGAGGGCGGAGGACCCACCGCCGAACTTCCCGCCGCGCTCGAAGCGTCGATCAGCAACGTTGGCTATGCGTTCCTTCTGAAGCGCATCCGGCCCGACATCGAAAACGCGACAGACGCGCAAATTCACGAAGCCGCGCTGTCGACAATTCCCGATGTCCCGGTGTTGTTTTGGTCATTCCGGATCATGGTGGCGCTGGGGTTTTACTTCATCGCCCTGTTTGGCGCCTATTTCTATCTCGTGAGCAGGCGCGGCCAGATACAGCCCTGGTTCCGCAAACTTGCGATGTATAGTCTGCCGCTGCCGTGGGTCGCGGCGGAACTCGGCTGGATCGTCGCGGAATATGGCCGCCAGCCCTGGATTATCGACGGCGTGTTGCCGACGTTCCTCGGCGTGTCGAAAGTCCCGGCGAGCAATGTGGTGTTTAGCCTGTTGGGCTTCGTGCTGTTCTACACCGTGTTGGCGGTCATCGATCTCGTGCTGATCGTCAAATATGTCCGCATCGGGCCGAGCGCCGAGCATGATGGTTCGATCAAGCAACCCGTCCAGGCGACGGCCAACTGAAGGAAGCATCGCCATGCTGTTCGACTATGGAACCCTGCGCATCATTTGGTGGGCGTTGCTTGGCGCGCTGCTTATCGGCTTCGCCATCATGGACGGCTTCGATCTTGGCGTCGCCATGCTGTATCCTTTCGTTCCCCGGTCGGAAACCCAGCGGCGCGTGCTGCTCAACGTGATCGGACCGGTGTGGGAGGGCAATCAGGTTTGGTTCATTCTTGGCGGCGGGGCGATTTTCGCCGCCTGGCCGCTGCTCTATGCGGCGTCTTTCTCGGGCTTTTATCTCGCGATGATGCTGGTTCTCCTCGGCCTGATCCTGCGTCCGGTCGCGCTGACCTTTCGCGGCAAGATCGACTCTTCGGCGTGGCGGAGAGGCTGGGACATCGTGTTTTTCGTTTCCGGACTCGTCCCATCGCTGGTGTTCGGCGTCGCCTTCGGCAATCTTTTACTGGGAACCCCGTTCCATTTCGATACTGGTTTGCAACTCGAATATGAGGGCGACCTCCTCGGTCTTCTCAATCCCTTCGCCTTGCTGTGCGGCGCCGTGAGCATCGCTATGCTGACGATGCAGGGCGCGAGTTTTCTGGCGTCGAAAAGCGAGGGCGAGGTCGCCCGGCGCGCGGCGTGGTTCGGCGCCGTCGCGGCTCTCATCCTCGTCCTGTTGTTGTCGATCGCCGGCGCCTGGGTCGCGCTGCGCATGGACGGACTTGTCTTGCGGGGAGACATCGATCCGGCGGGGCCGTCCAATCCGCTATGGAAAAGCGTGAGCAAAGAAGCCGGCGGGTGGCTCAACAACTTCCGCCACGCGCCATTGAGTCTCGCGGCGCCAATATTCGCCTATTTGGGCGCCCTTGGAGCGGCGATCGCGCTCGCCACGGGCTCGGCGAGACTTGCGCTCATTTCGAGCAGCGTGGCGGTCGCCGGGGTGATCGCGACCGCGGGCTTCAGCCTGTTCCCGTTCCTGCTGCCATCGTCGAGCCATCCCGATCACAGCCTGACGGTCTGGGACGCTTCGTCCAGCCCGATGACCCTGTCGCTCATGCTTGTCGCGACCCTGTTCTTTCTCCCGATCGTGCTCGCTTACACAAGCTGGGTGTTCTATATTTTGCGCGGCCCGGTGAGCGAGGCCGGGATCGAGCGCGGCGACGACTATCATTACTAAACCGAAGGAGCGCGTCGATGTGGTATTTTTCCTGGATTTTGGGGCTGGGCCTCGCTTGCGCCTTCGCGATTCTCAACGCGATGTGGCTCGAGCTCGAGGAACACAGCGAAGAGAAATAGGCGGAGAAGCGCGTGCGGACCAGAAGACAGGCGCTGTCGCTGATCGGCGCGTTGCCCTTGATCGCGGGCGCGGCGCGCGGGCAGGAGGAGCAGGAATATTCGCTGCGAGGCGACGACGGCGTGGCGATAAGAAATTTCCGCATCCCCGCCGAACTCGATCCCGCGACGCTGCCCGGCATCGTCTGGAGCGGGGCTCGGGCGGGCGATGTCGTTCTCTATGAGTTTTTCGACTATAATTGCGGCTTCTGCCGCAAGGCGGCGCAAGACCTGGACGAGATTCTTCGCGACGACAAAAATCTTCGACTCGGCCTGATCAACAACGCCATTTTGTCGATCGGCTCGGTGCAGGCGGCCAAGGTGCAACAGGCGGTATTGCGGCTGCATGGGCCGCGCGTCGCCGGCGAGTTTCACGCCAGAATGTTCGGAAGACGCGGGCAGGGCGACGGCGCCTCGGCGCTGGCCGTCGTGCGCGACATGGGTCTCGATCCGAAAAAAATCGAGGAAAGCGGCGACAGCCCGGCGGTGACGGCCGTATTGACGCGGCAGGCGAAGCTCGCGGCGAGCCTTGGAATGGAAATGACTCCGTCCTTCGCCATCGCCGGCGTCGGGCTTCTGGGCTGGCCGGGCAAGGCGTCGCTGCGAGGGATCATCGCCAACGCCCGCAAATGCGATCATCCCGTCTGCGGCGGTTGATTTTACCGCCTCGGCTTGCAAGGGCGCGCGATCGGGAGCTACACTTCGAGCCATGCACAAGGTTTCGCCAAGGATGCTCGTCGCGGCCGCCGCGATATCAGCCGTTTGCGGGCCGGTCGCGGCCGCGCCAAACGAGGATCCGCCCGTTATTTCGCGGCGGGACGGCGGAGAGAATTACATCGAAATTCCCGGTGTCGGCCGCATTCCGATGCCGCCCGGCGCGAAGGTGTTCCAGCCGCGCGGCGACCAGCGGTTTAGCGGAGACGATGACGAGACCGCGCCGGTCGCCCCTAAGTCCGCTCCGCCGCCGGCGCCAAAGTCGCCCGAGCAAGCGCGCGCGGCGGCCCTGGAGGATTTGCTTGCACGGCTCAAAAACGCCGCCGACGAGCCAGAGGCGGTGGCCATTGGCGCCAAAATCCGCGGCCTTTTCGCCAGCGCCCCTTCCGAAACCGTCGCTCTGCTGACCGACCGAGCAATGGCGGCCGAGCTTGGCGGCGCTCAACTCGCGGCGCAAGCCCTGCTCGATCACGTGATCGCGCTCGACCCTCGCTGGTCGGAAGGCTTTGTGCGCCGCGCCCGCGCCAAGGCCGCGCGTGGCGACGGCGCCGGAGCGCGCGAGGATCTCGAAGCCGCGCTGCGGCTGGAGCCGAGGCGCTTCGACGCTCTAGCCCTGCTCGGCGCGCTATTCGAGGAAGCCGGCGATAAGAAGGGCGCGCTCGACGCTTACAGGCGCGCGCTGGCGCTCGACCCGAAACAGGAAGGCTTGCAAAAAATCGAGGAGCGCCTGCGCCTCGATGTCGAAGGACGCGATATTTAACGTGCTTTCGGCAAAAGTGGAGACCGGTTTTGGCTAGGAAAGCACGACAAAACGAAAGCGCGACAAAACAAAAGAACCTTGGGGCCTTTGGTTCAGTCTGAACCGGAAGGACTCGAGACCGCGTCGGAGGGGAAAGTCATGAGCGCGAATAATCCGCTGCCGAGCGAAGCGCTGGCTCAGCTCTTTACCGAGGCGCGCACGCACAACGGCTGGCGCGACAGGGAGGTTCCCGACGCGCTGCTGCGCGAGGCGGTGGACATTTCCAAATGGGGGCCGACGAGCGCCAATTGCTCGCCGCAGCGCATCGTCTTCGTGCGTTCGCCGGAGGCCAAGGCGCGCCTGGCGCCCGCGCTCGCGCCCGGCAATCTCGAAAAGACAATGGCGGCGCCGGCGACGGCGATACTCGCCTATGATCTCGCGTTCCACGAAAATTTGCCGCGTCTGTTTCCAGCGGCCGATGCGCGCTCCTGGTTCGTCGGCAATTCGCCGTTGATCGAGGAAACGGCGTTCCGCAACGCCTCGCTGCAAGCCGCTTATCTTATCCTCGCCCTTCGGGCTCTTGGTCTCGACACGGGGCCGATGAGCGGGTTCGACAAAGCCGCCGTGGACGCCGAGTTCTTTCCCGGCGGCGGCGTGAAGTCGAATTTCCTGCTCAACATTGGCTATGGCGAACCCGCCAAGCTTTACCCGCGCGGTCCGCGGCTCGCCTTCGAAGAAATGGCGCGAATTTTGTAATCGGCGCGAAGGCGCGCGGCGTTAATCGCGTGCCACGAGGACCGAGCATTTGGCGTGACGCACGATGGTCTTGGCGTTGGAGCCGAGCAGATAGGTCGACATGCTCGGCCGGTGCGACCCGAGGACAATCAAATCCGCTCCCCAAGTCTCGGCTTCCGCGAGAATCTCCGGATAAACCGCGCCGAAACGCAGCGCCGTCGACACCAGTTCCTTCGGGTAGTCGATTTGCTCCGCCGCCTTCGCGAGTTCGCCCTCCGTGCTCTCGCGCACCCGTTCATCGAAGTCCGCCGGCGCATATTCCATGAACGCCAGCGGCATCAGAGATTGCACATATACGAGTCTGATCCGCGCCTTTCCGATCTTCGCGATCTCGATGGCCGCGGCGATCCCTTTTTGCGTCATGGCGGGCTCGCTCAAATCGATCGGCGTGAGAATATTGTGATACAACTGCCCCTCCTTCAACTTCGCGGCGACCCGCTCGCCACCCCCGTGACAAGTTTTAATTATAGCCAATAATGACGACGCCCGCGGGGCGCCCGGTCAGGAATCTCGATCAGGCGCCCTTTTGTAGCACCTTTCCCCGCCGATCATTGAGCAGCCTTTGCGCGTAGCGCCTCCTGGATCGCCGCCAAAGCGGCGTCGATCGCTTGCGCGTCGGGACCACCGGCCTGCGCGAGGTCCGGCCGTCCGCCGCCACCCTTGCCGCCCAATCTTTCGCTGGCGATGCGCACGAAATCAACGGCGTTGAATTTGGCCGTGAGATCGTCGGTGACGCCAACCACGACGCCCGCCTTGCCGTCCGCGGAGGCGTTGGCGATGGCGACTACGCCGGAGCCGACCAGCTTTTTGGCGTCGTCGACGAGCCCCTTGAGATCCTTCGCGTCGACGCCGCTGACGGCGCGAGAGAATAGCTTTACCCCGCCCACGTCGATGATCGGTTGGCTCGCGTCGCCGCCGCCGCCCATGGCGAGCTTGCGCTTGGCCTCGGCGAGCTCTCGCTCGAGCCGTTTGCGCTCATCGAGCAGCGTCGCGAGCCTGGCGGGGGTTTCCTCCAGCGGGGCGCGAACCAGGGCGGCGATTTCGCGCAAGGCCTTGGATTGGGCGACGAGCTGGGCGCGCGCGCCTTCCGCCGTGCGCGCCTCGATGCGGCGAACGCCGGAGGCCACGGCGCTTTCCGAGACAATGCTGATGAGTCCGATGTCCCCGGTTCGACTAACATGCGTGCCGCCGCACAGTTCGACCGAAAAAGCGCGCGCCCCGGGCGTCGCGGCGCGCCCCATCGAGACGACGCGCACTTCATCGCCATATTTCTCCCCGAACAGCGCGCGGGCGCCGGTGGCGATCGCCTCTTCCTGCGCCATCAGGCGCGTCTCGACCGGCGCGTTGCCCTGCACGATCTCATTGCCGAGACGCTCGACCTCGGCCAACTCTTCGTCGGTCATCGGCTTGGGATGCGTGAAGTCGAAGCGCAGGCGATCCGGCGTGACCAGGGAGCCCTTCTGCTGAACATGGTCGCCGACCACCTGGCGCAGCGCCTCGTGCAGAATATGCGTCGCCGAATGATTGGCGCGCGTGGCCAGCCGACGCGCGTGATCGACCGCGAGCTCCAGCGTTTGCCCGAGCGCGATTTCCCCTTCCTCGACCACGCCTTCATGCACGATGATGTCGCCGAGTTTCTTTTGCGTGGCCTCGACGCGAAAACGCGCGCCCTTCGCGCGCAATTCGCCGATGTCGCCGACTTGTCCGCCGGATTCCCCGTAAAACGGCGTCTGATTGACGATCACCGCGCCACGCTCGCCCGTTCGCAACCAGTCCGTTTGCGCGCCGTCGCGGATCAAGGCGGTCACGACGCCCACGCTCTTTTCGGAGTCGTAGCCGAGAAACTCGGTCGCGCCGACGCGCTCCTTGAGCGCATACCAAACCGCTTCGGTCGCCGTCTCGCCGCTACCGGCCCAGGCCTTGCGCGCCTCGGCGCGCTGGCGCTCCATCGCGCTTTCGAAAGCCTCCTTGTCGACGCCAATCCCGCGCGGGCGCAATGCGTCCTCGGTCAGATCGAGCGGAAAGCCAAAAGTGTCGTAAAGCTTGAAGGCCGTCTCGCCCGAAAGCCGGGCGCCGGCGGAAAAACCCGCGGTTTCCTCGTCGAGGATCGCGAGGCCGCGCGCCAGCGTGACGCGAAAGCGAGTTTCCTCGGTCAGCAGCGTGTCGCCGATCAAGGCTTCGGCGCGTTGCAATTCCGGATAGGCGGAGCCCATTTGCGCCACCAATGTCGGAACGAGACGCCACATCAAGGGATCGGCGGCGCCCAGCAATTGCGCGTGGCGCATCGCGCGGCGCATGATTCGGCGCAGGACGTAGCCCCGACCCTCGTTGGAGGGCGTAACGCCGTCTGCGATGAGGAAGGAGCAGGCGCGCAGGTGATCGGCGATGACGCGGTGGCTGGCCGCCTGGGGGCCGCCGGAGCTCACATTGGTCAGGTCGGCGACGGCGCCGGTCAGGGCGCGAAACAGATCGGTCTCATAATTGGACGTGACCCCCTGCAGCAGCGCCGCTATGCGCTCCAGACCCATGCCGGTGTCGATCGACGGGCGCGGCAGCGGGACGCGCTCGCCGGGCGCGACCTGCTCATATTGCATGAAGACGAGATTCCAGAACTCCAGAAAACGGTCGCCGTCCTGCTCCGGGCTGCCGGGCGGTCCGCCCGCGAGCGCGTCGCCCTGGTCATAGAAGATCTCGGAGCAGGGACCGCAGGGACCAAGCTCGCCCATGCTCCAGAAATTGTCGGAATTGTTGATGCGGATGATGCGCCAATCGGGAAAGCCGGCGATTTTCTTCCATAAATCGAAGGCCGCGTCATCGTCGTGATAGACGGTGACAAGCAGGCGATCGATCGGCAGCTGGAATTCGCGGGTGATCAGATTCCACGCGAGTTCGATGGCGTCTTCCTTGAAATAATCGCCGAAGGAAAAATTGCCGAGCATCTCGAAAAACGTGTGGTGCCGCGCGGTGTAGCCGACATTGTCGAGATCATTGTGCTTGCCGCCGGCACGCACGCATTTTTGCGCGGAGGCCGCGCGCGTGCGGCGGCGTTTCTCGACGCCGGTGAAGGCGTTCTTGAACTGCACCATGCCCGCGTTGGTGAACATCAACGTCGGATCATTATGCGGGACGAGCGACGACGAAGGGACGAGCTCATGATCGTGGCGCGCGAAATAATCGAGAAATGCCGTACGGATTTGATTGACGCCGCTCATGGTCTTGTTGGCTCGCTGTCGCTCTTGACGCTTGTATCGTCGCGCTTCTCGCTCCGGAAGGCGCCGTCGCGCGCCATCCGTCGCTATCTCCTTGCGATATGCCAGTTAGGCGAGGTTTGGGCAATGGGAAAGGCCGGATTCGGAGCGGCGTCCTATCCGACGCGCTCGCGGGCCGGCCTCGGGGAAGAATATTGAGCGTTAATTATTTTGCCGGCGCGGCCCCATGGCCGCGCCAGAATGCGCCAGAATGATATTCCCATCGCGGCGCGACGGCCCTTCTAGGTCTCGCTCTCCGCGCT
>PLAI01000174.1 GCA_003134075.1 Methylocystaceae bacterium
CTTCATGCTCGATTCGGTTTACAACAAGCGTATATTGGAGCTGGCCGCCGACATCCCGCATCTCGGGAGATTGAGCGCGCCGCAGGCCAGCGCGACCGCCTATTCCCGTTTGTGCGGCTCGACGATCACGGTCGATGTCGCGCTGAAGGATGGCAAGGTCGCCGATTACGCGCAAGAGCTGAAAGCCTGCGCGCTGGGCCAGGCCTCCGCCTCCATCCTCGCGCGCAACATCCTCGGCGCGACGCCGGGGGAATTGCGAGAGCTTCGCGAAAAAATGCGCAAGATGCTCAAGGAGAACGGTCCGGCGCCGGACGGCAAATGGGCCGATCTCGCTGTGTTGGAGCCGGTGCGCGACTATAAGGCGCNNCGAAAATGGGTCGATTTCGCCGCGCTCGAGCCGGTGCGGGATTTCAAGGCGAGGCACGCCTCCACGATGCTGACCTTCGACGCGGTGGTCGACGCGCTGAAGAAGATCGAGGCGGCGCCGCTGGTCTGACGCGGGGCTTTGCCGTTAAGCTGGCGCCATGACGCTCCAGACGATTCGCATTCTCGGCATAGACCCCGGCCTTCGCAACACCGGCTGGGGGATCGTCGACGCTCAGGGCGCCCGGCTCTCCTTCGTCGCCTCGGGCTGCGTGCGTTCCGACGGCGACGCACCGATGGGCCAGCGCCTGCGCCAGCTGCATTTGGGGCTGATGGAGATCATCGCTCTCCATGCGCCGCGAGAGGCGGCGGTCGAGGAGACTTTCGTCAACCGCGATCCGCAGTCCGCGCTGAAACTGGGACAGGCGCGCGGCGTGGCGCTGACGGCGCCGGCGCTCGCGGGGCTCGACGTCGAGGAATACGCCGCCAATCTCGTGAAGAAAACAGTTGTCGGCAATGGCCATGCCGACAAGGCGCAGATCGCGATGATGGTGCGCGTGCTGCTGCCGGCGAGCTTCGCCGCCAGCAAGGATGCGGCGGATGCGCTGGCGGTGGCGATCTGCCACGCGCAGCATCGCGGCGCCCGCCTGCTGGAGCGCCGGCTGGCCGCGGGAACATGATGGCGAAGCAGCGAGGCGCGGATGATCGGCAAGCTTAGGGGCGTCGTGGACAGCTTTGGCGACGATTTCGTCATTCTCGACGTGGCCGGCGTCGGCTATGTCGTGAATTGCTCCAGCCGCACCTTGCAGCATCTGCCGCGCGCCGGCGAACCGGCGATGCTCGCCATCGAGACGCAGGTGCGCGAGGATTCCATCCGGCTGTTCGGCTTTTCGCAGGGCGCCGAGCGCGACTGGTTTCGCCTGCTGCAGAGCGTGCAGGGTGTCGGCGCCAAGGTCGCGCTGGCGATTTTGTCGATCCTGCCCCCGGACGAATTGGCCAACGCGATAGCGATGCAGGACAAGGCGACGGTCTCGCGCGCTTCGGGCGTCGGGCCGAAGCTCGCGGCGCGCATCGTCGCCGAACTGAAGGACAAGGCTCCGGCCTTCGCCTCGGTCGACCCGGCGGCGGCGCGGCTGGCCCGCGAGGAGGCGACGAGCGCGCCTTCGTCGGTGCGGGACGCGATTTCGGCGCTGTGCAATCTCGGCTATGGCCGTCCGCAGGCGGTCGCGGCGGTGGCGGCCAGCGCCAAGGCGCTGGGCGAGGACGCCGACGCCTCCGCGCTGATACGCCGGGGGTTGAAGGAGTTGGCGGGGTGAATCGCGGACAATCTGCGGACGCTTTCGGCGCGACGCTCCCAATTCCGAACGCTACCCCTCGCCTTCCGGCCGGGGGCGCTCGGTGAGCAGTTTCGAGAGCTTGCCCTTGCCGAGTCGCGCGGCGATTTCCTGATAGCCGAAAAAGGGAATCAAAATCAGAAAAAGAAGGACGGCCACGGCGACGGCTTGCTCCCACGTGCCGCCCGCGATCTCCCTCAAGACCTCTCGGCTCGCCTTTCCGTGAAAATGGCCGACGATCAATTCCTCGACGACCGTCATGACAAACAGAAGCAGCGAGAAAAGCAAAGACTTCGTGATGATGTTGGCGACAGCGGAGCGTGCGTGTTTCTTGTCTTCTCCGATCTTGAGCGCTTCCAGCAGCAAAAGGAATTTACCCAAAATCAGGGCTTTCACAATCGCCAGGCCAAAGACCGTAAACTCGATGCCCTCGCCACGGAGGATGCTGGCCTTGTAAAAGATAAGGGCTCCGAAGCAGACAAATAGATAAGACGAAACCACCAGATATTCATAGAGTTCACGCCGCGCGCGTTGCACGAGAGTGGCTTTCTCCGCGCTGGATTGGTTTTTCGTTCCCGCGCCAGCCTCGGCGCCCGACGCGAGCGCCGTTCCCCCCGCCTGGAACGCCGCGGAAAATTCTGGCACGATGCTCGCGTCCGTCCAATCGGACATGCCCTCGATCCAGACGAAATGCGGTTCGTTTTTGGCCTGCCTGATCCGGCCGGCGATTTCATTCGCGGACATCGGGCCGAGCGACTTGCCGTTTTCGGAGTAATACCACTTGACTTCCATGGATTTTCGCCTCTCAGCGCCTTGCGGACTCTCGCGGGGGAAACCATGCTAACTGAACCGGCCGGAGACGAGAAGACGCCATCCTGAAAGCGGCCCGCGAGAATTTCTGGCCGGTTGTTTTACTCCACTCGATGCGTGACAGCCACTCTCTCCAGTCCACTGAGGAACTGAAGCAGCGCGGGCAAAGTCCGGCGGCCGCTCGCCGCATTCTAACGGCGCTTCGCTTCGCCCGGCGGCGGAACCAGAATTTCGCCGGCGGCGCGTTCGGCGCTTTCCTGCATGGCGTCGGCGCCCAGCGGCCCGATCAGCACGAAAGCCATTCCGGCGCCGCGCCATTCAACCGCCGTGAGGCTTTGATCGACGCGCGGCGCGACGCGCGCCGCCTTTTCCGGCTCCGCGCGCTCGAAATAAAGCCCGACGCGAGCGCTGTCCTGCGTTTCATAGAGAAGAAAGCCGGCCGGCCCTTTTAGTCCCGGCGCGACCCACCCGCCCAGCAGTCGCAGTCCGACCCCGGAAAGATCCGGCGCGCAGGCAGCNNCGCGCCGCCACTGGGCCGCCGCGAGTTCGGCGAGATGATCCGCGTCGAAGTCGACCGGCCGCGCGTCCGGCGCATAGGTGCGATAGGAGATGTCCGCGCGATCGACATAGCTTTGTGCTGATATCACCGGGGTCGCGGCTCCGGACGAGGCGGGAGGTCGCGTGAAGGCGAGGACCGCCGCGGCCGCCAGCGCGGCCCCGACGAGCAAAGCGGCCGCCGTGGACAGGAAAGCCCGCTTGCGACGGCTCTCGCGCGCCTCGTCAAGGCGCCGGACGGAGCGTGACGGGCCGCTCGGACGCCCCCAATGGATGGCGCCCGTCTCGATCGGCGCGGCGCCGGGGGCGGCGTTGCGGACCGCCGCGTTGCGCAGGGACAGCGGCGGCGTCTCCCGCGCCACCGGTTCGAAAGCCGCGCGCAAGGCGGCGTTCTGCCGGCGCCAGCCTTCCACCAGCGCCGCGTCCTCGGGATGACGCGAGAGATGATCCTCCACGTCGCGGCGCCGCTCGGCCGAAAGCTCGCCGTCGACGAGCGCGTGCAGATCGGCTTCCTGAACGCTGGGCGGCGGCGTCATCGCGGGCGCTCTACTTCACGACGCGCAAATGTCCGCCGGCCCGGCGGGCGCCGTCGGAAGGCGCCGACGGCCGCAGATCGAGCAACGACAAGGCCGCGCGGGCGCGCATCAGCCGCGCGACGAAGGCCTCGCGCGAAGTGTCGGCGATGCGGGCGGCCGCCTCATAGGAAAAACCTTCCAGCGCGACCAGCAGAAGGCTCGCGCGCTCCTCGTACGGGAGATCGGCGAGGGCGTGGACAACGGCCGGTTGGCGCGGGGAAGCGGTCGCGGCGAGGCCGGCGCATTTTTCCCGCGCGAGCGCGGTCAGCGCGCGGTAAGCGCAATGCCGCGCCGCCGCGCCATCGCTCGGCTCCCTGGCGCGAACCTTGGCGGCGGCCTGCTCGATCGCCGCTTGCACGAGTTCGTCGGCGGCGGCGGATCCCGCGCCACAGCAGAGCGCGCGCGCATAGCGTCGCAAGGCGGGCGTGGCCGCCTCGATCTTTTGGAACAGATCCCCTTTTTGGCTCATTTTAAACCCGCTCCGCAGTCGTTCTTGCTTTTTGCGCGCGGCGATTGATTTCTTCCCACCCTGAATCATAGGACAGTCTTGCCCGTTTGACCATCGTCGGCGCGATGGTCCGAGCCGCTTTTTAACGGCGCCCGCGCGGCGATCGACGCGGGACCGGCGAAGTCCGGCGGCGCGACCCTGGGCGGCGCCGTTGGAAACATCGACAACGGCGGGGTTGACCCGCCGCGCGTGGAAGGGTACTGGAGCCCCACTGTTCGGTCCTTGGCGGCCGGCGCGGAGAGGCGGGCCGACTCAGCTTCTTCGGTTTGGGGCAAGCCAACGCACGACGGCATCCGACCCAAAAGATCCGTCCACGGCAAGCGAGCGCGTAGCTCAGTCGGTAGAGCATCTGACTTTTAATCAGAGGGTCCCGGGTTCGAGCCCCGGCGCGCTCACCAAACAAATCAATAAGTTGCGAGAGATTTTGGACTTCGGCCCGGCGGCTGTTTCGAGCCGATGTATGCGCCCTCGTAACAAGCGGCCTTAAGCCGGGGCGGTAAGTTATCCACAGGCGCCGACAAACAAAAACCGCCGCAGTGCATCCGTGCGGCGGTTCCTGTCATGGCGGGGCCTCAGGAGTGAAGCGCGCCAGTTCGATATTCTAATCACGCCCGACGTCCAGTTCAAACGCGGTAGCCACGCACCATGCGCCATACAGTTGCACCGCCTTAAGCCCGAATTGCGCGGCGATAATTTGCGCGGTGTCGAAGTGTGTAGGGTCGCAGGCGGCCCGCTCACGCGCCTGACACGCCCGAATGGCGGCGCCTATTCGCGGCGGAACGGGCCGAGGCGCGGGGGCCGGACCGGGCGAATAAAGTGACGGCGGTCCCTGAAACATCTGGTCCGTAGGAGTCAATGGCGCGTGTTCTATTTTCATGGTGGCTCCTTGCGCTTAAAATTAACATAGGACCGCGAGTTAACTAGGACCGCGCGCGGCAAGGAAAAGGTGACGACGGCGACGAAAACGACAAGCGCCATCGTCGCCAGAGTTTCGAGCACCACCGNNACGATGGCGAACCTCCGCCGCCAAGCAAGGAAGTCGGCAACTTCTCGGCGGCGCTACCGCCAATCCCCCCGTATTCGGCGGGTTTAGCAGGCGGCGATTCCGATGCGCATCGATTCGCCCGGCAAAAGAGCGCGACGTATCGTGACCTGGAAAACTGATTGCAACGTAAAGCGTCGCCCAGGCCCCCCACATCGCTTGATGCGCGGAACGCTTCGCCGCCTCCAGGCGGAAAAGCCAAGATCAAGTTGCAGCAAACATCAGCCACAATTGGGGTTTCTGGATAGAGGTAACTCCTGGGGCTGGCTTCATCCTTGGCGCGGGCTCCCGCCTTGGACTCGGCGCTCGGGAAGCATGTTATTCGAACCACAGGTCGTCGCCAGATGTCCGCGGCGCGAAGTCCGCATCCTGTGTTGATTGGCCCGAGAGATCGCTCGGGCGAACACGACCAGAGGACACAAGCATGAACGAATTTCTCAATAAACGAAACTTTATGGCCGAGCTGGAGGAGTTCGAAAAGCATTTGCTCCGTTCAGGCATCACGACGCAAGGCGAGGATGGTGCGCTCGCCGAGCTTCCGCCTCTCGTCGCTCGGAGAGAGGATGCTTGCCAGTCGGTTGTCGAACCGCAAGGCCCGCGCCCGATAGAAGCGCGGCGGGATGACGGAGATCCGGCGAAGAGTGAAACACTTCAAAAGCTGGGGTCCGTTCAGCGGGCCGATTTTGCCGCGATCGAAGCCGAGTTGAAGCATGCGCGGCGAGACGCGGCAAGGGCGGAACCATTGGTGACCGCGACTTCAAATGCTATTCCGCGCGTCGCTGACGAATTGAAGTCCGAGCGCCACGGAGCCGAAACCGCGGTTTCCGATCCTGTCGGCGTCGCCAAAAAGCGCACCACCTCGCGACGCTCGCTCTACGTCATCGGGGGGATCGTTATGGCCGGGCTTGCCGGCCTCGGGCTAAGCAATGCTTCTTGGAACAACGCTTCCAATCCGCCCGACGTCTCGTCGATCAACGCCGAGGCTGCATTGGCCAGACCGCCGTCACAGGTCGCGACCAGCGCCGACGTCCCCGCCCAGGAGGCGTCCATGCCTGACTCGTCGGTCAGCCCGCCGCCAGCAACGTCCGGCGGCGATGCCGAGCAACTCGTCGACGCGTCGCGACAGCCGGCGGAAACGCCCCCGGCTGTTGCGCGGCACGGCGAAACTGCTTTTGAGAACCAGACGGTTGGCGCTCCGGCGTCTCCGGCAGCAACCCAAATGCAGGCGGAGCCAGTCGGCAAAGCGACTTTGCCCGAGCCTAAGAAAGCGGAGACCGCCTCGGCGGCCTCGCCCGATGCCGCGCTTCGTCCCTCTGACGCGCCGGCGCAAGCCGCGGCGGCGCCTCCGTTGCCGTTGCGGACTCCTGCCGCCGCGGCGCCGGCGTCGACTCCGAAAACAGCCCCACGAGCGCGGAAGGCCCCAAAACCCTCTGTCGCGGCCAAATTGAGCGATCCGCGCCAGCCGGGGCGAATTGCGAAGCCAGCCAAGGCGATGGCCCAGGAAAAGGTCGCCCAGCCTGATTCAACGCAATCGCCCATTACCCAGCCTGAAGCACTGACGGCTAAGCCTGCCGCCACGCCGGAATCCAGCGGGGCGTTCGCATACGTGCAACGCGCCCAGCAGGCCGTGGGCTCACTGGCCGGCGTCGTGAAGAATTGGGTAGGAATGGATGCGGGGCCTCGGCCATGAACGCATGGCCGATCGCGCCTCTTCCCGCTTGCGAGGAGAAAGGGAACGCGGCGCCGCCTTACCCCCGATGACGCTTGAAATATTGTATGTCGCGCTCGTGCTTTTCGGCTTGTTCGCGCGTTGCGAATGTCCCGAGATTGCGGCGTTTACCGGTCTTTTCGTCGATCCTGCGCGAATAGATCCGATATTGGCCATTTTTCAGCTTCCTGATCATTTTCCGGCCTCGGCTATGAGCGCTCGAACGCTCTGCGCAGTTCGTCCTTGGCGCGCTCCAATACGCGCCTCCGCTTCTCGGACAATCCCCGTCCCGCCCGGTTGATGTAAAACACGAGCATCGACATAGCCGATCGAAACGGCGGGGCCTTGCGACGGTCGCTCGCTTCGGCGGATCGTTTCAAGGAGCGAGCAATCGCCGCCGGATCGTCCAAGGTGAACACGTTGGCTTCGAGATCGAGAGCGTTGCTGCGTTCCGTCACTCCCGCCGACCAATATTTCTTGGATCGACGGGCGTCCGACTTCACTGCGCTCGCCCGCGCCGAGGCGGCGGCGCGACGTTTTACGTGGTGCGACGGGTCTCTTCCCTCTGGCAATGCGCGCCTCCTGGCTGAGTCCCAAGAAAACGGGACTAGCCCTCATTGGTTCCGCCCCTCCGCCAGTAATTACCTGGGGTTACGCGATCTTGGCCATGCGTCGGCCGCGGGCGGGCGCGTTGGGTCTTCCGTCCGCTCTGGCGTCGGCGCGCGATCCCTCTGGAGGATGATCTCGAAGGGCCGATGTGGACTGTCGCCCGCGGCTTGCGCATAATGCCAAAGCGTTGCGGATCTTGTCCGCGAAACAGCTTGGCCGCCGCGCGCCGGTGTAGAGCTTGCTCGACGTGGGGCGACCGCGCGCCCGGCTTTCGTGGAGCCCTAATTTGGATAATTGAGCGTTCCGTCTGACGGCCTCTATTTCGCAAGCTTCGCCGTGCATAGTGAAAGGACTTAAGGATGGCCACGCCCGACTACTCCGCTCTCATCACCGGCCAGCGCGAATATTTCCTCTCCGGCGCCACGCGACCGGCTTCATGGCGCAAGGCCCAGTTGAAAGCCCTGAAGGCCATGTTCGCCGAAAATCACGATGAGCTTTGCGACGCGCTATGGAAGGACCTGCGCCGCAACGTCGTCGACGCCGACACGATGGACGTCGCATACAATGTCAGGGAGGCCGACTACGCGCTCAAGCATCTCGACTCCTGGATCACGCCCGAACGCGTTCGTGCGCCCCTTGTGCTCCAACCGGGCCATGTTCGCGTGCGACACGATCCGCACGGCGTGACCCTGATTATCGGGGCGTGGAACGAACCCTTCATGCTGCTTTTCGCGCCGCTCGTGGCGGCGCTCGCTGGCGGCAACACCGCGGTGCTCAAGCCCTCCGAACTTGCTGTGGCCTGTTCGGCGGCGGCGGCGAAACTGGCGCCGAAATACTTTGATTCGCGGGCCGTGGCGGTCGTCGAAGGCGCCGTGCCCGAAACCAGCGCGCTACTCGAGGAGAAATGGGACTTCATCTTCTTCACGGGCAGCCCCGAAATCGGCAAGATCATCCATCAGGCCGCCGCCAAAAACCTGACGCCATGCGTTCTGGAGCTTGGCGGCAAGAATCCCACGATCGTGCATTCCTCGGCGAACCTGAAAACGGCGGCGAACCGAATCGCCTATGGGCGTTATCTGAACGCGGGACAAATCTGCACCGCCCCCGACCATGTGTTGGTCTGGCCAGAGGTGAAGGATGCGTTCCTGCGGCAACTCGGGGACTCGATCCGCGACTTCTTCGGCGACGACCCGAAATCGAGTCCTGATTATGGGCGGGTGATCAACGCGAGGAACTTCGATCGCCTTGTTGGCCTGATGAAAAGCGGAAAAGTGGTCGTCGGCGGCCAGAGCGACGCCGCCGAGCGCTATATCGCGCCTACCGTGCTCGTGAACGTCACGGAGGATTCGCCGATCATGAATGAGGAGGTGTTCGGCCCGATCTTGCCGGTGCTCGAGATTCCTTCCGTCGACGCGGCCATCCAGTGGATCAACAGCCGGCCCACGCCTCTTGGACTCTACGTGTTCGCCGAAGACGCCAGCATTGCCGAACGCATTCTGGACGCCACTCGGTCGGGCGACGCGGCCGTCAACGATTGCACGATCCATCCCATGGTGCCGGAACTTCCGTTCGGCGGAGCCGGGAATTCGGGCATGGGCAAGTATCACGGCAGGTGGGGCTTCGAGGCGTTCACCAACGCGCGCGGCGTCCTCTATCACAGCGCCAGCATCGACCCGGGCGTGCGCTACCCTCCCTACTCGAAGCATGTTTTCGAGAGAAAAATTCAAAACAAATTGCTGCCATAGAGCGCACTTTTTCGCTCCAGGGCGATGGCGGCGAAAATGCCGGTGCACCCCCGAGTTTGAGAACGATCCTCGGTTACCTCGGCGTGGTTATCAGGGCGCTCAGCTTTTCCGGGTCGACCGGTTTGACCAAATAGCGATCAAAACCCGCTGCTCGACCGCGCGCCACGGCTGCTTCATGGCCATAGCCGCTCACCGCGATCAGCTTCAGTTCCGCTCCGCCTGGCAAACTCCGGATTTTTCGCGCGATCTCATAGCCATCTTGTCCGGGCAGTCCGATGTCGAGCAGCACCGCCTCGGGCTGAAACTCCCGACACAAACGCAAGGCGGCCTCGCCCGAATTCGCGCAGCGGATTTCGTGGCCTTCCAGTCGCAACAACATCGCCGTGCTTTCCGCCACGGCCACGTCGTCGTCCACCACCAGCACGCGCAACCCCGCGGGCTCGGCGNNGGCAGCCGGACGGTGAAGCTGGCGCCTTGACCGAGCCCGGCGCTGCGCGCCTCCACGCGCCCGCCATGCAGCTCCACCAATTGGCGCACCAGGGTGAGACCGATGCCGAGCCCGCCTTGCGAACGGTCTGGACCATGCTCGCCTTGCCGAAAGAGTTCGAACACCTCGGGCAAAAGGCTCGCCGAGATTCCCGCGCCGTTGTCGCGCACCTCGATCTCGACCTCCCCTCCCGACAGGCCGGCGACCAGTTCGATGCGCCCGCGTTCCGGCGTGTATTTGGCCGCGTTGTCGAGGAGATTTTGCAGCACTTGGACCAGACGCACGAGGTCGCCATCGATCGTCACCCGTTTCTCCGGAAGCATGACATCGAAGCGATGGCCTTTGGCCAACATCAGCGGTTGCGCCGCCTCGCAGGCCTGGCGCACCAACTCGGAGAGTTCGACGCGCGCCTTCTTCAGGGTGATCTTGCCGCGCGCGATGCGAGAGATGTCCAGCAGTTCGTCCACCAGGCGCGCGAGATGGGCGACCTGGCGCTCGATGACGTCTCGCGCCCATTGCACGCGCGGCTCCTCCAAATCTAATTTGCCGAGCACGCGCGCGGCGTAGCGGATGGGCGCCAGAGGATTGCGCAATTCATGTGCGAGCATGGCCAAAAACTCATCCTTGCGCTGGTCGGCTTCGCGCAAGTCCAGTTCCCTGGCCTTGCGCTCGGTGATGTCGATGACGATGGCCTGCAGCCGACCGTCCGCGCATTGTCTGCCTCTGACCTCGCCAGTGAAGTTGGAGCCATCCTTGCGGCGGAAACGCCACTCGCTGACGACCATTTCCCCGCCCTCGAAGCGCGCGACCTCCGTACCGATGCGCTCCACTTCCGTCGGATCGAGGACGTCGGCGATCGTCAAGCGCAGCAGTTCCTCGCGGGTGTAGCCCAGCATCGCGCAGCCGGCGGAATTCACGTCGATATAGGCGCCCCGCGCGTCGGCGACGAAGATGCCGTCCGTCGCCTGCTCGACAAGCCCGCGGAATCGCGCTTCGCTGGATCGCAGCGCGGCCTCCCGGCTGGCGCGTTCGGCGCGCAGGCGCAATACGCCAATGCCGTGGCTCAAGTCTTCGGCCAATATCTGAAGCAGCGACACATCCGCTTCGTTAAAGGCGTGCGGTCGCCCGGAATAAATAGTCAGGGCGCCGAGCTTTTCGTCGTTGACCGTCAGCGGCAGCGAGATGCAGGCGGCGTAGCCGCGCCGTAGCGCCGCTTCCCGCCACGGTTCGAAGTCCGGGTCGTTCCGCAGGTCATCGAAAATCACGTGATGGCCAGCGCGAATAGCCCTGCCGGCGGGGCCGCGGCCGTGTTCGCGGTCCGCCCAGGTGAGACGAATTTCGTTTAGATAACCATCCCCGAAACCCGCGTGAGCGACCGGACGAAGGCTTTGCTCCGCATCCTGGTCGGCGTAGCCGACCCAAACCATGGCGTGGCCGCAATCCTCGACGACGATCCGGCAGATCTCGCGCAGAAAGCTTGTCTCGTCCGTGGCGCGCACGAGGGCCCAGCCGCTCGCGCTATAGGCCCGCAAAGTTTGGTTGAGCCGTTGAAGCTCTTGCTCCACGCGTTTCTGTTCCGTGATGTCCAGATTGATGCCGGACATGCGGACGGGGGAGCCGTCGGGCGCGTAGTCGACCTTGGCCAAGCTCGCGAGCCAGCGCTCCTCGCCGGCTGGGAACACAACGCGATACTCGGTCCGGTGTTCGAGCGCGCGCCCCTCCAAGGCGTCGCGCAGCGCGTGCTCGACCGGCGCCCGATCGTCGGGGTGCAGGCAGGCGAGCCAATCCTGATATGAGGGTGGGCCGAGCTCGGGATCGCGTCCGTGCAGCAAGTAACTATCCGATGACCAAATTTGCTCATTCGTCAGCATGTTCCATTGCCAAGCCGCCGCGCGGGCGCCGCTCAGCGCGAAGCGCAGCCTCTCCTCGCTCTCGCGCAGCGCTTGTTCGGCGCGTTTGCGATCTCCAACGTCGCGAAGGATCGTCGAGATTCCCGCGACATTGCCCTTGGCGTCCTTGACCGGTGAGATAGTTAGCGAGACATCGATTTTGCGGCCATCCTTGGCCACGCGCGCCGTTTCGTAATGATCGATGCGCTCGCCCGCCGTGATCCGCGCGATGATGACGGCCTCCTCGTCGTTCCGAGCGGGCGGAATCATGCGCGTGGACGACTGTCCGATCATCTCTTCGACGCTAAAGCCGAACAGGCGCGTCGCCCCGGCGTTCCAACTGGTGATGATCCCGTCGAGACTCTTGCCGATAATCGCGTCGGACGAGGATGCGACAATCGCCGAAAGCCGCTCATTGAGGATTCCCGCCGCCTCGACCTCGACGACGCGCGCCCAAGCGCGGCGCAGCATCTCGGTCACGCCGATAATGAGGGCGCAACTTAGCGAAAATCCCGCAAGCCCCGCCACATCGGTGGCGTCCACGAGCGGAACGAAGAAGTAATGGACAGTGAACGCGCAAAGGACGGCCGCGGAAATCCCCGTGGACAAGCCTCCAACAAGCGAGGCGACCACCACCACCGGATAAAACGTCACATAGGCGAGTCTTGTCGTCGTTTCCCCCAGCAGCGCCAACCGCCCCAAGGCGGCCACGCCGGCGGCCAGCGCGCCGATACCAATGCCCGACCACCAGGGGAGTCGATCGCGCCGTGAGGCGGCCTCGATCAAAACATCCAAAATACGGCGCGCCCACGCCGGCTTGAACAGCGGGCTCCCGTTGAGCATAGGAGGGTCCTGCTCGGATGATCCATCATAAGCCAATGACTTCCCTCGATCTTCCCTCGGCGGCGGTGTTTTTGACCGGCGTTCTCCGCCGACCGCCTCGTTCTCGATCAATTTCGCCACCGTCTAGCGCCGGCGTCAATGGTCATTGATAAAGCGGTTGGTCGAAGCCTTAGGCTCGACCGAGCAAATGCAAGTGTAATCAACCGATTATGTTTGAATCCGAAGCTCTTGAATCATCGCGCTGGACGGCCAGGGCCATTTTGACGAGCTCGGACAAGCTGCCCGCTCGCATTTTTGCCATCACATTGGCGCGGTGGACTTCGACGGTTCTCGCGCTAATGCCGAGTTCATGCGCGATGAGCTTATTCGGTTGCCCCTTGAGCAATCCCGTCAGCACCTCCCGTTCCCTTTTGCTCAAGGTCGCGAGTCGCTCTTCGATCGCGCCCATCGCCGCGTCGCGGGGGTCCTCACGCCTCAGCGCCGAGCGAATGGCGGCGAGAAGAAGGTCGCCGTCGAACGGCTTCTCGAAAAAATCGACCGCTCCCTGTCGCATGGCCGCGACCGCGAGCGGAATATCGCCATGCGCGGTCATGACGATCACCGGCATGGAAACCCGCTGCTTTTTCAGCGCCATCAAGAGATCGAGTCCGCTGATTTCCGGCATGCGCACATCCGTCACCACGCAGCCGGAATCGCTTTGTCGGACCGCTTCCAGGAAATTTTGGGCCGATTCGTACGTACGAACCCTCAGGCCCTCCGCTGTCAACAGCAGAGTCACCGAATCGAGAATCGCCCGGTCGTCATCGACGATATGAATAGTTGGATTATAAACCATTTCTGCGCTGCGGGTGCTCGCGAACAATGCGTTCAATATATGGTATTTTTCCCTGTGCAGGTAAAGGGAGACTCGCCTGATTGTCCCCTCTTTTTGTTATCGGATTATTTACCTCGGTCCGGCCGAGCGTAAGCGTTGCTTATGGATCGGCGTCCGCGGCCGCCAACGGCAAGGTGAAGCTGAAAACGGCGCCGCCCGCGGGATTGGGCCGGGCCCATATTTTTCCGTAGTGAGCCTCGACGATCAAGCGTGAGATCGACAGGCCGACGCCCAGACCGGTTTCCTTCGTCGTGAGAAAAGGTTCGAACGGATCTCGCTGGTCCAGGCCGGACAGGCCTCGTCCGGTGTCCGAAACGTCGACCTGGATCATTTCGCTTTCGACAAGCGAGGTCGCGATCGTTATCTCGCGGCGCGGGGAGGCCGCCATGGCCTCGGAGGCGTTGAGAATGAGATTGACCAACGCTTGCTTGATCTCGACCTTGTCCACCAGCACGCCGTCCTTGTTGGCGTTCAACGCGAGAACCATCTGAATCTTGGCGTCCTTCACCCCGCCAACGGTGAGTTCGAACACATCCCTAATTAAATTGTGTAAACTCTCGTGCGTCATGTTGGGCTCGCCATCGGCGACGAATTCGCGCAAATGGCGGATGATCCTGCCAGCTCGCATGATCTGATCCGTGGCGTGATCCAAAGCCTCGTCGATGCTCGCGGGCCGCTCCTCGAGCGGCAGTTGCAACAGCCGCCGTATCGCTTTCAGATAAGTAGCGATCGCCGAGAGCGGTTGATTTAGCTCATGCGCCAATCCGGTGGCCATTTCCGCCATGGAGTTCAATCGGTCGGCGTGCAGTTCGCGCACATACTCTTCCGATCTGGTTAGGCCGGAAATGTCGACGAACGTGGCCACGACTCCGCTGATCTTACCAGCCGTATCGTAATACGGCGTGATACGCGCCATGAAATAGAGCGGTTCGACTCCGTGCTTGCACACGCGTCGTTCCACCTGCGTTCCCGTTTCCAAAACCTTGCGAATGTCG
>PLAI01000156.1 GCA_003134075.1 Methylocystaceae bacterium
ATGGGCGCCTTGAACGCCTCTTCCTCGTCAGGCGTCCAGCTCTCGCCGCGCGCCTTGAGCGCGTCGCGCCGAACGCGAGAGAGCACGCTCGCGGCCTGTTCGCCGCCCATCACGCTGATGCGGGCGTTTGGCCACATCCACAGAAAGCGCGGCGAATAAGCGCGTCCGCACATCGCGTAATTGCCCGCGCCGAAGCTGCCGCCTATGATGACGGTGAATTTCGGCACGGCGGCCGTCGCCACCGCCGTTACCATCTTGGCGCCGTCCTTGGCGATCCCGGCGGCTTCATATTTGGCGCCCACCATGAAGCCGGTGGTGTTTTGCAGAAAAATCGCCGGCATGCGTCTTTTTGCGCAAATTTGCATGAAATGCGCGCCCTTTTGCGCGCTTTCGCTGAATAGAATTCCGTTGTTGGCGAAAATTCCCACGGGGTAACCCCAGATATGAGCGAAGCCCGTCACCAATGTGGCGCCATAGAGCGGTTTGAATTCGTCAAAGGCGCTTTCGTCGACGATACGAGCGATCACCTCTCTAATATCGAAGGGCTTATGCGAATCCGCGGGAATGAGGCCCAGCAATTCGTCGGTGTCATAACGCGGCGGCGCCGATTTTCGCGCCGCGATGGAAGGAGGGCGTCGTCGCTCGATATTCGCGACCAATTCGCGCGTCAGGCCAAGCGCGTGCGCGTCGTTCTCGGCGCAATGATCCGCGACGCCCGAGCGCCGGCAATGCACGTCGGCGCCGCCCAGCTCCTCGGCCGTGACGACTTCCCCGGTCGCCGCGGCGACGAGCGGCGGGCCACCAAGAAAAATTGTCCCCTGCCCGCGCACAATGATCGTCTCGTCGCACATCGCCGGAACATAGGCGCCGCCGGCCGTGCATGAGCCCATGACCACGGCGATCTGCGCGACGCCTTGGGCGGACAGCATGGCCTGATTATAGAAAATGCGCCCGAAGTGATCGCGATCCGGAAAGACCTCGTCTTGAGTTGGCAAATTGGCGCCGCCGGAATCGACCAGATAAATGCAAGGCAACCGGTTTTGCGCCGCGATTTCCTGGGCGCGCAAATGTTTCTTCACCGTCATCGGGAAATAAGCGCCGCCCTTTACGGTCGCGTCATTGGCGACGATCATGCATTCGCGTCCCGCGATGCGTCCAATTCCCGCGATCACCCCCGCGCAGGCGATCCGCCCATCATACATGCCATGGGCCGCGAATTGGCCGATTTCGAGAAAAGGCGAAAGCGGATCGATCAACGCCGAAATGCGCTCGCGGGGAAGCATTTTGCCGCGCGCCAAATGTCGCGCGCGCGCTTCCTCGCCGCCGCCATTGCACAGCATCCGCGAGGTTTCGCGCAGCTGCTCGACCCGTCCAACCATCGTTTCGCGGTTGTCCGCGTATTCACGCGAACGCGCATCAATCGAAGTTTCGAGAATGGACATCGAATTGTTCTCGTAGTCTTACGCAGGCGGGGTCATTCAAAACTCACGCGCTCTCCTCGAATAGTTCGCGTCCTATCAGCATGCGGCGAATTTCACTTGTGCCGGCGCCGATCTCATAAAGCTTCGCGTCGCGCAGCAATCGTCCGGTTGGGTATTCATTCATGTAGCCATTGCCGCCCAGGCATTGGATGGCCTCGAGCGCCATGGCGGTGGCCCTTTCGGACGCGAACAGGATCGCGCCGGCGGCGTCCTTGCGCGACGCGCGTCCGTTATCGCAGGCCTTAGCCACCGCATAGACATAGGCTCTTGCTGCGCTCATCGCCGTGTACATATCGGCGAGCTTCCCTTGCATGATTTCGAATTCGCCGATCGAGCGCCCGAACTGTTTGCGGTCGTGGACATAGGGCAAGACCACATCCATGCAGGCGCGCATGATGCCGAGCGGGCCGCCCGCGAGCACCGTGCGTTCGAAATCGAGCCCGCTCATCAAAACATTCACCCCGCGTTCTGGCCATCCCAACACATTTTCGGCCGGAATGAGGCAATTCTCGAACACGAGTTCGCAGGTGTTGGACCCGCGCATTCCCAGCTTGTCGAATTTCGGCGTCGTGCGAAATCCCTCGAAATCGCTTTGGACAATGAAGGCCGTAATTCCATGCGAGCCGGCGGTCGGAGCGGTCTTGGCGTAGACAATCACGACATTCGCATCCGGCCCGTTGGTGACCCACATCTTGTCGCCGTCGAGAACGTAGTGGTCGCCGCGTCGCTCCGCTCGCATCTGCATGTTTACGATGTCGGAGCCAGCGCCAGGCTCCGACATCGCGAGCGCGCCTACATGCTCGCCGGAAATCAGCTTTGGCAAATATCGCAGCTTTTGCTCGGCCGTGCCGTTGCGATGGATTTGATTGACGCAAAGATTCGAATGAGCGCCGTAGGAAAGACCCACCGAAGCGGAGGCGCGGCTGATCTCTTCCATAACGACGACATGTTCGAGATAGCCCAGATTGGCGCCGCCATATTCTTCGGGAATGGTGACCCCGAGCAGGCCCATATTTCCCATCTTGCGCCATAGATCCGCGGGAAAGGCGTTGTCGGCGTCAATCTTCGCCGCCCGAGGCGCGATTTCCTTCGACGCGAATTGTTCGACCTCGCGACGCAGCAACTCCGTCGTCTCCCCAAGGTCGAAATCCAGAACCGGGGTCCAGTGCCGCATAACACGCGCCCTTCGTTTATGGCGTCGCCATGGGCGATATATTTGTCGCTTGCGTTTGGTTTCAAGACTTAGGCGTCGCGCTCGCCGCCGGCTTCGTTACCGCCGGCAGATTGGAAAAGAAGGCGAGGGAATCGGGATTTGCGAGCGCCTCGCGATTTTTCACCGGACGTCCATTAATGACCTCGCGAACCGCGAGTTCGACCAATTTGCCCGATCGCGTATGCGGCAGTTCCGGCGCTTCGACGATCATCGCCGGCACATGCCGCGGTGACGCTTCCTCCTTGAGCTTATGTTTAATGCGGTCGATCAAAGCGTCGTGGAGACGATGATTCGTCCGTAGCTTTACAAAAAGCACAATGCGCTCGCCGCCTTCCCAGCCTTGCGCCACCGCCAAGGCCTCCTCCACCTCCGGAAACGTCTCGACAATCCTATAAATATCCGCCGTGCCGATCCGCACGCCTTGCGGGTTGAGCGTGGCGTCGGAGCGGCCATGGATGACGAAGCCGCCATTCGCGGTTTGCGTCGCGTAATCGCCATGCCGCCAAATTCGGTGATACTGAGAGAAATAGGCGGCGTGATATTTTTCACCGCCCGGATCGTTCCAAAACCCGATGGGCATCGCTGGAAACGCTCTTGTGCAAACCAACTCGCCTTGTTCGCCGAACAGACGCCGTCCGTCCGCATCCCAAACCTCCACCGCCATGCCAAGCCCGGCGCCCTGGATTTCGCCACGATGCACGGGGCTCCAGGGATTGCCGCACACAAAGCAAGAGACGATGTCGGTTCCGCCACTGATCGAAGCCAGCTGCACATTGGCTTTCACGTCCCGATAGACATAATCGAAACTCTCGGGAGACAGTGGCGAGCCCGTGGACGTGATCAGGCGCAAATGGGCGAGATCATGAGTTTCTCTGGGCCGCGCGCCCAGCTTCTCGACCGTCTTGAGAAAGCCGGCGGAAACGCCGAACAGGGTGGCGCGCTCCCGGCTCGCCAAATCGAACAAGACCGCGCCATTTTTGTCCATGGGAAAACCGTCGTAGAGCAGTATTGTCGCGCGGCTGGCGAGGGCCGAGACCAACCAGTTCCACATCATCCACCCCGTGGTGGTGGCGTAAAATACGCGGTCGCCCGGCCGAACATCGCACTGCAACTGATGTTCCTTGAGATGCTGCAGGAGAGTTCCGCCGGCGCCATGGACGATGCACTTCGGCGCGCCGGTCGTTCCCGATGAGAACATAATGTAAAGCGGATGGTCGAAGGGAAGCGCCTCGAAGGTCAACCGCGCGCCTGCGTGGCTTTGGATCGCCCGCGGCCACAGGCGCGCGCTGGCGAATCCTTCCAGCGGCTCCGCCGCGTCGATATATGGAATGATGAGAGTCTCTTTGAGGCTTGACAATTCGCCAGCGATCTCGCGCGCATTGTCCAGCCGCTCGATTTTTTGGCCCTTGTAATAATAGCCGTCGGAGACGATCAGCACCTTCGGTTCGATCTGGCCGAAGCGCTCCAGAACGCCGCGCGCGCCAAAATCCGCGGAGCAGGACGCCCAAACCGCGCCGATGCTGGCCGCCGCCAGCATGCCGATGACGGCCTCCGGTCCGTTATGCGTGTAGGCGGCGACGCGATCCCCTGGCGCGACGCCCAACGCGCGCAAATGCGCGGCGAGCGCGGCGACTTCTGTTCGAATTTGCGCGAAGGACAGCGTTCGACAGGAGTTCCGCTCGCCTTGGAACACAATGGCGGCCTCATCGTCCGGCCGAGGACGCAACAGGTTTTCGGCGAAATTCAGGCGCGCGTCGGGAAACCACCGCGCGCCCGGCATTTTGCCGCCATCGACAAGCGCGCGCGCCCCCCTCTCGCCGATGACGCCGCAAAACTCCCACACTCGCGACCAGAATACGTCGCGCCGCGCGATGCTCCAGCGATGCAACCCGGTGTAATCAAACGTCTCGGCATAGCTCGCGGTCTCGCCGATCCCTCGCGCGAAACCGGTTAGGAGACATTCGCGCCGACGCGTCAACTCGGGCGTCCAGATCGCTGTCATGGCCGTCTCGCTTTACCTTGTCGCTCTCAACGACCAAAAGCTGGCGCGGCGCGGCCGGACGGCAAGGGCCTCGAGGCGAAACTTTCGCGCGCGACCCTTGAAAGCTCGCGCGACGAATAGTTTTTCGCGCCAAAAACCCCATATCTGATGAAGTTGCTTAAAGCCGCGGGCCGCACGAAGCCTTGGCGGTGGGAGAGCCGGATGAACAAGCATTCGCCACAAGCGCCCAAGAATCGTTACGCTAACGTCCCTCGCGCGGCGGATTGGACCATCGAGCAAAATTGGCCATCTTATTCCGCGCAGGAGCACGATCGCTGGAATCGTCTTTTCGCACGCCAGACGAAGCTGCTTCCGGGACGCGCCTGCGATGAATTTCTCGACGCCAAGGCGAGGCTCGAATTGTCGCGCGAGGGCATCCCCGATTTCGCGGACTTGAGCGAACGGCTGGCGGCGATGACGGGGTGGCGCGTCGTGGCGGTCGCCGGCCTTATTCCGGACGACGCTTTCTTCGAGCATCTGGCCAACCGGCGCTTTCCCGCCGGAGCCTTTATTCGCCCGGAAACGGAACTCGATTACCTCCAGGAACCGGATGTCTTCCATGATGTCTTTGGTCACGTGCCGCTGCTGGCTAACCCGATCTATGCGCATTTCCTCGAAGCCTATGGCAACGCGGGTCGACGCGCGCTGGGTCGGGGACAGTTGCACAACCTCGCCCGTCTTTACTGGTACACGGTGGAGTTTGGCTTGATGCGGACCGCGCGGGGAATGCGGATCTTTGGGGCCGGCATCATGTCGTCTCCCGCGGAAACGGTGTTTTCCCTCGAAGACAGCTCGCCCAATCGAGTGGTGTTCGAACTGCGACGCGTGATGCGGACAAAATATATCATCAGCGATTTCCAGCAGACCTATTTCGTGATCGAGAGCTTCGAACAACTCCTTCGAGACTGCGAGCAGGATTTCGAGCCGCTGTACGAAAATCTGCGGACGGCGCCAGACATTGAGGCGCACGAGCTTGCCCCGGAAGATCGCATCCTCGCGAAAGGCGACTTTCACTATTTTCGCGCCAAAGGGCTGCGATGAGCTAAAAGCCCGCGCACCGCGCGACGCGCTGTTCAAGCGCCCCGAAAATCGAGCGTCCGTCGGCGTCCAGCATTTCGATGCGGATTTCATCCCCCGCCTTTAGAAAGCTAGTGCGCGCCGAGCCGAGCAGCAGCTTCTCCACGACGATCTGCTCGGCGAGGCAGGAATAACCGACGCCTCCTTCAAGGATAGGCTTGCCAGGCGACCCGTCGGCCGCGCGGTTCGAGACCGTGCCGGATCCCACGATAGATCCGGCCGTGAGCGCCCGCGTGCGCGCCGCATGGGCGATCAACTGTCCAAAGTCGAAAGTCATATCGACGCCGGCGTCGGGGCGGCCCAGCGGCGCGCCGTTGACGTATGAACGCAGCGGCAGCGACAACTTGGCCTCGCGCCAGGCGGCGCCAAGCTCGTCGGGCGTCGCCGCCACCGGCGAAAAAGCCGAGGATGGCTTGGATTGGAAAAAGCCGAACCCCTTCGCCAGCTCGTCGGCGACGAGACCGCGTAGCGTCACGTCATTGACCAGCATCACGAGCTTGATGTGGTCGCGCGCGGTCAAAGGATCTACGCCCGTCGGGACGTCGTCGGTCACAACGGCTATCTCGGCCTCGAGGTCGAGCCCGAATCGCTCATCCAACAACGGAATATCGTCGCGCGGACCAAGAAAACTGTCAGAGCCGCCCTGATATATCAACGGGTCCGTCCAGAATGAAGGCGGCATCGTCGCGCCGCGCGCCTTGCGCACCAGCTCGACGTGATTCACATAGGCCGAACCGTCGATCCATTGATAGGCGCGCGGCAAAGGCGCGGCGCAGTCCTCCGCGCGAAATGGAAAATCCGCGACCGCCTCCGCCCCCAGCTTTGCGGCGCGCTCGGCGAGCCTTGGCTCGGCGTTGGCCCAATCGTCGAGCGCCTCCTGCATCGTCGCCGCGATGTCGCTCGCGTCCGCCGCGCGCGCCAGATCGCGCGACACAACGACGAGCCGGCCATCGCGGCCCTGTTTCAACGAGGCCAGTTTCATGTTGGTTGTCCTATGGCGCGCCGTTAAAGCGTTTGATAAGGCCCGACCAGCAATCGGCATAGTCTTTCTGCAACGTCGCGAGTTCGGCCGCGTAGGCGGTGAGATGTTGCGGCAGCCGCGATTCGAACATGAACGCCAGAGTGTCCGCGAGCTTTTCCGGCTTTAGCTCGGCGCGCGTGGCGCGATCAAAGGCCTCCGTGTCCGGTCCATGCGGCGTCATCGCATTGTGCAGTGACATGCCGCCCGGAGCAAAGCCCATTGGCTTGGCGTCATATTGGCCAAGAATCAGCCCCATGAACTCGCTCATCACATTGACATGATACCAGGGCGGCCGAAACGTGTGTTCCGCGACCAGCCAACGCTCCGAGAATATCACGAAGTCGACATTGGCGACCCCGGTCTCGCCCGATGGCGCGGTCAGCACCGTGAAGATCGACGGATCGGGATGATCGAACAACAGCGCCCCGATCGGCGCGAAATTGCGCAAATCGTACTTATAGGGCGCGTAATTTCCGTGCCAGGCTACGACGTCAAGCGGCGAATGGTCGATCTCGCAAAGATAAAATTTTCCGCCCCATTTGACCGTCATCGCACAAGGTGTTTCGTTGTCTTCGAAAGCGGCGACCGGCGTTTTGAAATCGCGCCCATTGGCGAGACAATTGGCGCCGATCGCGCCGCGGTTCGGCAAAGTGAAGGACGCGCCATAATTCTCGCACAGAAAGCCACGCGCGGGGCCATCAATGAGCGCGACCTTGAATTTGACGCCGCGCGGCAAAACGCAGATTTCGCCAGGAGCAACGTCGATACGGCCGAATTCGGTGAAAAATGTGAGCGCGCCCTGCTGCGGAACAACCAGAAGTTCGCCGTCGGCGCCGTAAAAATACTCCTCGGCCATCGATTGCGTCGCAAAGTAAATATTCGCGGACATTCCCGATCGCATGTCGACGTCGCCGGCCGTCGTTATGGTGCGAACGCCCGCGACGAAGGTGAGTTTCTCGCTTGGAATGGGGACCGGGCTCCAGCGGAACTGACCTAAGCTCGCCGCTTCCTCACGCGAGCCGGGCGCGGTCTTCCATAAAGAGGCTCCGGAGGTGGAAAAGTTTCGCGCGTGCAACACCGAGGGACGGATGCGATAGAGCCAGGAGCGCTGATTGACGCCGCGTGGCGCCGTGAAGCTTGTGCCGGAAAGCTGCTCCGCATAGAGGCCGTAAGCGCAGTTTTGCGGCGAGTTCTGGCCTAAGGGCAATGCGCCTGGCAGCGCTTCGGTTTCGAACTCATTGCCAAAACCCGACAAGTAACGCGGCGGCGTCTCCATCGGCGTCACTCCGACGCTTGCTGCAACACGCCACGCCGGAGTTGGTCCTCTTCGATCGATTCAAACAGAGCGCGAAAATTGCCCTCGCCAAATCCTTCGTCGCCCTTTCTCTGGATGAACTCGAAGAAGATTGGGCCAAGCAAATTCTTGGAAAAAATTTGCAACAGCGCCTTTGCCGGTTCGTTCGCGAGCCCACCGGCGCCATCGATCAAAATGCCAAGTTCACGCAAGCGCTCGACGGATTCGGCATGCCCGGGGATGCGTTGGTCGATTTTGGCGTAGTAAGAGTCCGCCGGCTTCGGCATGAACTCCAGTCCGTCTTCCCGCAGCTTCGCCACGGTCGCGTAGATATCGCGACATCCGCAGGCGATGTGCTGAATCCCCTCGCCGTGGTAGGCATGGAGAAATTCCTCGATCTGGCTGTTCTCGTCGGCGCTCTCGTTGATCGGTATGCGAATCTTGCCGCAGGGGCTCGTCATGGCGCGGGAATGCAGTCCGGTGAACCTGCCTTCGATATCGAAGTAGCGAATTTGGTGGAAGTTGAAAATCCATTGATACCAGTCCGCCACGGCGTCCATGCGCCCGCGGTTAACATTGTGGGTGAGATGATCAATCACGGTCAGCCCGGCGCCGGAAGGCTTCGGGTCGCGTTCGCCCGTCCAACGAAAATCGACATCCCAGATCGACCCCTTGTCGCCATAGCGATCGACGAGATAGATCAGCGCGCCGCCAACACCTTCGATCGCGGGAATGTTAAGCTCCATCGGGCCGACATGCGTCGGAACGGGCTTGGCGCCCTTGGCGAGCGCGCGCCGAAAGGCTTCCGCCGCGTCGGTCACCCGAAATCCCATGGCGCAGGCGGAAGGCCCGTGGCGCTTGGCGAAGTCGGCGGCGAAACTGTCGGGCTCGGCGTTGAGCACGTAATTCACGTCGCCCTGGCGATAGAGCGTGACATTTTTCGAGCGATGCCGAGACACGGCCGAGAAACCCATCAACTCGAACAGCGCGCCGAGCTTTCCGGGGTCGGGATGGGCGAATTCGACAAATTCGAATCCATCCGTGCCCATCGGGTTCTCGTCCGAAATGATCGCCGGCTGGGCCTCGCGCCTTAACTGCACCATGAGGTAATCCTCCTTTTGTGACCCACCTTCGAATAGTCTGAAACATATGGCGCGCCGCGCGCCGTTCGAGCCCTATTTAACGCGCCTGGCGCAATATTTTCGGTCGAGCCTTGGTCCCAGGAGGCGAGCAATGATTCTCTATGACTATTTTCGCTCCTCGGCCGCCTATCGGGTGCGGATCGCGCTGCAGATGAAGGGGATCGTTGTCGAGCATCGCCAAGTGCATCTTCAGCGGGGCGAGCAATCGCGGCCAAGTTATCTTGCCACAAATCCCCAGGCGCTCGTGCCCACGCTCGAGCTTGACGACGGGACCGTGCTCACGCAATCGCTCGCGATTATCGAATATCTCGAAGCTCTGCGGCCAGAGCCCCGTCTCATCCCCGTGGACCCGGTGCTGGCGGCCCGTGTGAGGGCGGTCGCGCTGGCGATTGCTTGCGATATTCACCCGCTCAACAATCCGCGCGTCGTTAAGTATCTTGAAACCGAACTTAACGCGCCCGAGACAGGCGTCGACGCATGGCGGCGCCATTGGTTGCTGAACGGGCTGGAGGCAGTGGAAAGGCTGATCGCGCCAATGGGATCGCCGGCGGGCCCATTCTGCTTCGGCGCGGCGGTGACGCTGGCGGACGTGTGCCTTATCCCCCAACTCTATAGCGCCAGGCGTTTCGAGACTCCGCTCGATCATCTTCCACGTATTCTCGCGGTCGAGGCGGCCTGCGCGGATCTGCCCGCCTTCCGCGCGGCGCATCCGTCGCGTCAAGCCGACGCCCAATAGGAAAGCGCATATGATCGAACTCCCCCATTTCATCGGCGGCCAACGCGTCAAAGGCGCGTCGGGGCGCTTTGTCGAGGGCTTCGAACCGATGACCGGGAAGGCGATCTCGCGCGTGCCGCTCGCCTCCAGGGAGGAAGCGCGCGCGGCGGTCGCCAACGCCGCCGCCGCGCAGCCGGCCTGGGCCGCGACCAATCCGCAGCGCCGCGCCCGTGTCTTGATGAAGTTCCTCGATCTCGTCGCCCGCGACATGGAGCCGCTGGCCGAACTGCTGGCGCGAGAGCACGGCAAGACGATCCCCGACGCCAAGGGCGACATCCAGCGCGGCGTCGAGGCAATCGAATTCGCGATCGGCGTTCCGCATCTGATCAAAGGCGAGTTCACCGACGCGGCGGGGCCTGGAATCGACATTTATTCGATGCGCCAGCCGCTCGGCGTCGTCGCTGGCGTCACGCCGTTCAACTTTCCAGCCATGATCCCGATGTGGAAGTTCGGTCCGGCCATCGCCTGCGGCAACTCTTTCGTGTTGAAGCCCTCGGAGCGCGACCCGAGCGTGCCTCTGCGGCTGGCCGAACTCATGATTGAGGCCGGGCTCCCAGCGGGTGTTCTCAATGTCGTCAATGGCGACAAGGAAGCCGTGGACGCGCTGCTCGACGATCCCGAAATCAAGGCCATAGGCTTCGTCGGCTCCACGCCGGTCGCTGAATATATTTACGCGCGCGCCGCCGCCGCGGGGAAGCGCGCGCAATGTTTCGGCGGCGCCAAGAACCATATGGTCATCATGCCCGACGCCAACATGGATCAGACGGTGGACGCGCTCCTTGGCGCCGGCTACGGCTCGGCGGGCGAGCGCTGCATGGCGATATCCGTCGCTGTCCCGGTCGGCGAGGCGACAGCCGATGAATTGGTGAAGCGCCTCGTCCCACGGGTGAAGAGTCTCAAGATTGGCCCTTCGACGGATGCAACCGTCGACTTCGGCCCGCTGGTGACGAAAGCGCATCTCGAGAAGGTCAAAAGCTATGTGGCGCTTGGGCTGGAAGAAGGCGCGAAGCTGCTCGTGGACGGCCGCGACTTCAAGATACGTGGCTATGAACACGGATTCTATATGGGTGGCTGTCTGTTCGATGGCGTGAAGCCGCATATGCGCATCTATAGGGAAGAAATCTTCGGCCCCGTTCTCTGCGTGCTGCGCGCCGCCAGTTACGACGACGCCTTAACCCTCGCCAATAATCACGAATACGGTAATGGCGTCGCGATTTTCACGCGAAACGGCGCGATCGCGCGCGACTTCGCGTCCAGGGTTCAGGTCGGAATGGTTGGTGTCAATGTGCCGATTCCGACGCCGCTCGCCTATCACACCTTCGGCGGTTGGAAGCGGTCGATCTTCGGCGATCTCAATCAGCATGGTCCAGACGCGATACGCTTTTACACGAAAACCAAGACCGTGACGTCCCGCTGGCCAAGCGACGGATCGGACGACGCGGCGAGCTTTGTCATGCCCACGATGTCATAACCGATGCGATGGCGTCCGCGCCGACGACGCGGCAGGAGAACAAATGATGACCCGCATCGCCTTCATCGGCCTAGGCAATATGGGCGGACCCATGGCCGCCAATCTCGCGCGGGCCGGCTACGACGCGCGCGGCTTCGATCCGCTGGCCGCTGTTCGCGACAGCGCCGAGGAGGCCGGCGTTAAAGTCGCGGCTTCGGCGCGAGAGGCGATGGCCGGCGCCGACGTGGTCATCACCATGTTGCCCGCCGGCGCGCATGTGCTGTCCGTTTGGAGCGACCTGCTGCCGCATGAGGTTTCCAAGGGACGCCCGTCCCAAGGGACGGACGACGCGACCGAGGGCGCGCTCTTCATCGACTGCTCCACCATCGACATCGACAGCGCGCGCCGGGCGCATGACATGGCGCGCGTCGCGGGCGCGCGCTCGGTCGACGCCCCCGTCTCTGGCGGCGTCACGGGCGCCAAAGCCGGAACGCTGACCTTTATGTGCGGCGGAGACGCGGCCGCCTTCGCCGCCGCCAAGCCTATCCTTGAAGCGATGGGCAAGACCGTCCTCTATTGCGGCGGCCCCGGTCTCGGACAGGCGGCGAAAATCTGCAACAATATGATGCTCGGCGTCGCCATGATCGTCACCAGCGAAGCCTTCGTTCTCGCGGAGAAACTTGGCCTTTCCCATCAAGCATTGTTCGACGTCGCCAGTGTTTCCTCGGGACAATCCTGGTCGCTGACGAGCTATTGTCCCGCGGCGGGACTGACGCCCGCTTCGCCGGCGAACAATGGATACAAGCCCGGCTTCATGGCGGCGCTTATGCTAAAGGACTTGCGGCTCGCCCAGGAGGCCGCCGCTGGCGTCGGCGCCTCCACGCCACTTGGCGCCATGGCGGCGCAACTCTACGCGTTGTACGTGGCGTCTGGCGAAGGCGGCTCCGATTTTTCTGGCGTCATCGAAATGATCCGCGGCAAGCTGCGGAATTAGTTTTCGGCCCCTCGCGCTGACCCGCCCCACGAGCAGGACCGCCCGGAAGCATTTCTCTTGGGGCTCAGTCCTTCAATAAGTTGATATAAGAAGATCCTATCCTCGCGGCGCGGGGCCGTTTCCATCGCTTGGCGGTTTGCATCATGTCGTATTCTTGGTGGCGGGTCGGGACGATCTATCAAATTTATCCCCGCTCCTTTCAGGACTCCAACGGCGACGGCGTAGGCGATCTCGACGGTGTACGGGGACGATTGGACTACCTCGTCTGGCTTGGCGTGGATGCGATCTGGATTTCGCCGATCTACCCCTCGCCGATGCATGACTTCGGTTATGACGTCGCCGACTACCGCGACGTCGATCCGATTTTCGGCTCGCTCGAGAGTTTCGATCGTCTCGTCGGCGCGGCGCATGCGCGACAAATTAAAGTCATCCTCGACTTTGTTCCCAATCACACTTCGATCATGCATCCATGGTTTATCGACAGCCGTCGATCGCGCTCCAGCGAAAAGCGCGACTGGTATATTTGGCGGGACGCCGCCGCGGATGGAGGACCTCCGAATAATTGGCTCAGCAATTTCGGTGGTTCCGCATGGGCCTGGGACGAGGCCACTGGACAGTATTATCACCATGCCTTTCTCGCCGAACAGCCGGATCTCAATTGGAGAAATCCCGATGTTCGCGCCGCGATGCACGATGTATTGCGCTTCTGGTCGCGGCGAGGCGTCGACGGCTTTCGGGTTGACGTGGTGTCGGACGTTATCAAGGATGCGGCGTTTCGCGACAATCCGCTCAATCCTGCCTGGACGCCCGGAGAACCAGAAATTCGCCGCTTGTCGCCGACATATTCGACGGACCGGCCAGAGGCGCATGATGTTGTCGCCGGCTTTCGCCGGGTGATCGAGGAATTCGATAACCGGGTGTTGATCGGCGAAATTTATCTGCCGATAGAAAGGCTCGTCGCCTATTACGGCGAGAACCTCCTGGGGCTGCATCTTCCGTTCAACTTCCATCTTTTGTCAGTGGCTTGGACGGCGCCGGACGTCGCGGCTTTGATCGAAACATATGAGTCCGCGCTGCCGGAAGGCGGTTGGCCGAACTGGGTGCTCAGCAACCATGACAGGCCGCGCGCGGCCGCGCGCGTCGGACAGGAGCAGGCGCGCGTCGCCGCCATGCTGCTCCTAACCCTGCGCGGAACGCCTACGCTGTATTACGGCGATGAGCTTGGCGTCGGACATGTCGAGATCCCGCCCGATCGCATCCAGGATCCGTGTGGGAAGCGCGATCCCGGTCTTGGGCGCGATCCCTCGCGAACGCCGATGCAGTGGGACGCCTCGCCGTTCGCGGGCTTTTCGACGCACGCGCCTTGGCTCCCGCTCACGCCCGATTATGAAACGCGCAATGTCGAGGTTATGCGCCACGACGCGACATCGATTCTCTCTCTCGTGCGAAGTCTCCTCCATTATCGCCGGCGGAGCGCCGCGCTCAAGGAGGGCGAGTGGAGTCTTCTCTCGCAAGACTCATCCATCCTCGCCTACAAACGGGGCTGGGGCGAATATTCAATCATCGTCGTGCTCAATTTTTCCGGCCTTCCGCGAATTTGGTCCAATCCAGCCGGCGGCGAACCGCGGATCGCCATCTCGACACATGGCGACCGTCGAGCCGAAGCGGTCGGAACAACCGTGCCCCTACGCGCCAACGAAGGGCTCATGATGGAAACCGCGCGCGCCTCCAACGACGTGACGCCGAACAAACCTACCGATCCAGCGTCATCCTAGCCAATCGCTGCAAACCTAGAAAAGCCGGTTCGCGACAGACGATCACCGATGTGGCGATATTGGCGAGGTAGGATTTATAGCGTCCCTTGCTTTCGAAACGCGCTCGAAATTGCGAGTCCCTCAGATATTCAACAATTCGCGGCGCGATTCCACCGGCGATAAAAACGCCGCCCTTCGCGGCAAAAGTGAGGGCGACATCTCCCGCGACGGATCCCAGCATTGCGCAAAATAAATCGAGCGCCTCGCGGCATATGGGACAACCGCCCTCCATCGCGCCCGCGGTGATGCTCGCGGCGCTCCTACGGGCCGCGGACAGATGATCGATCGCGGCGATCGCCTCATAAAGATTGACGACTCCATCGCCTGAAAGAACACGCTCGACCGAAACGTGACCGAAGCGATTGCGAAGGTGTTCGATGATCGCGTCCTCGCGCCCACAGGTCGCGGGCAAGGTCGCGTGGCCGCCTTCCGACGCGATGACGATCTCGCCCGCCGAACTTAGCGCGTGGCACGCGACGCCCAAGCCCGTTCCCGGCCCGAGCACGGCCATGGAAGCCGTCCGATCCGCGCCGCCATTTCCGATCGTGAAAAGATCCGATGATTCTAGAACAGGCAATGACCAGGCCAAGGCTTCGAAATCATTGATCACTCGAACCGCGGCCCAGTCGAAACGCGCACGCAGCTCCGCCGCGTCGATGATCCACGAGCTATTGGTCAATTCGCAGCGTTCGTTCTCGATAGGACCGGCGCACGCCAGAAACATTCGAGCGAATGCGCGCGTTTCGGGACGGCGCGAGAGAAACGCGGCGAGTGAATCGGCGAAACGCGGATAGTCTCGCACGGCAAGGATCTCGATCGAGCCAATTCGATCATCCGCCAGGATAGCGAAGCGCGCGTTGGTTCCGCCTATGTCGCCCAACAGAACTTGGTCTGGATCGCCGCGCACTTGAAACCTCTATGGCCTAGAAGACCGACTATCGTCCCTACGCCGTATTAGCCGCCGCTTTCCTGCTAGCGAAGGCGGCGATGAAGGCGGCATGGCTCCAGGCGAGATTCTTCGCCGAAGTTTGTGCTCCATTTGCCTGATCGAATTGCTCGGACAACTCTCCCGAGGCGGGCGTATAAGTTCGAACCATGGCCATGAACATGTCGCCGCGTTTAAGCAGAGCACCGAACAGGCTCTCCGTATGTCGCGTCTCGAGCGAGGTCGCCCCAAGCGCTTCCGGGGGCGTCCCAAGCATGTCCGCTAATAACGCCCGGTTGCCGTTTGAAATGGGGACCATGGGCCGCCGCTGTAATAGACATCGTTAGAATAGCGTCCCAGCGCGGGCGCGCAAGACGCCGCGCGCTCGCGGTTGATATTGTAAGCCTTCGCGAAAAGCGCCTCGAGCCGAGCCAGCGTGGCGAGGCGAGGACCGAACCAGGCGAGGGCCGGATCGTCTGGCCGAAGCCCCGACGCTCCTTGACAAGATCGGTCGCCGAAACGGCGCGGAGCATGGCGGCGGCGGAAAATGCGTATTGCCGATTCATCCAGTCGAGAAGCGGCTCCGTTTCGCCTCCGGTCGCGTTCTCCTTCCCGTCGGCAACCGATCTCATGCTCGATCCTGTTTCAAATGCGGGCTTCGAAACCCGAGACGACGCAGACCAACCCGCACGTCGCGCCCGACGGGCCGGCCGGCCGACGCGGTCGATCCCTGCACCAGCAAATATCTCGATCTTTCGGTCGAGCCGCTTTTTCCATTCGGACATGGGATCTCCTTCAGCCGCGTCGAACTGAAGAATTTGCGTCTGAACCGAACGGAGTTTCACGCTCAAGATTGGATCAAAGTGGAAGTCGACGCCATCAACACAGGAAGACTCGCTACCGAAGAGACGATATTCCTCTTTGTGCACGATCTTGTGTCGACAGTGGCGCGTCCACTATTGGAACTGAAGGCTTGGGCGAAAGTCGCGCTGGATCCCAACCAATCAAAGGTCGTCGCCTTCACCCTGCCCGCCGAGAGCTTTCGCGTCCTCGACGAGAATTTCGAGTCCGTGCTCGAACCGGGCGATTTTTATATCCATGTCGGTCTCAACCGGTCTCAACGCCGATCGAAAATCCCTGCTTAAGGTCAGTTTGCGCGCTCTCGCGAGCTAGCCGGATCTCAACTTTGCGCGCCAAGGGCTCGTTTTCGTGGTCCACAGGCATCTTCGAGCCCCTTGACGAAACCGCGCCGGTAGCCAAATAGCGGATAATTATAAAATGCGGCGGCGTCGCGGGACTCAGCCGCCGTAAAGGGGGACTTGACCCGGCGTCGCGGCCCGGAGAGTCACATGAGCGAACACTGGTTTATTTCCGGCGCCAACCGCGGCATTGGCCTGGAGCTGACGCGCCAGCTCGTGGCGCGCGGCGACCGAGTGACCGCCGGGGCGCGGAGCGAGGAGGCGCGCGACGCGCTCGCCGCGCGGCTCGCTCCGCAACACGCGCGAATTGAAACGAAGGTGTTCGACACGCGGGACAATAACGCCATTCTGGCCGCCGCCAAGTCCATCGACGCTCCAATCGACGTGCTCGTCGCGAACGCCGGCGCCTTCGGTCCCTCGCCGCAGTCAGTGTTGAACATGGATTTCGCCGCCGCGCTCGATCTCTTCAATATCAACACGCTCGGCCCCTTGCGGCTGGCTCTGGCTTTTCTGCCGCTATTGCACCCCGCCAAGAATCCGCGCATCGCGCTGATGTCGAGCGCGCTCGGCTCGATGGCGACCGTCGATCCTTCCACCGCGATCTATTCGGCGACGAAAGCCGCGCTCGACAAATTCGCACAATGCCTCGCCGTCGAACTGAAATCGCAGCGCGTGACGGTCGTCGCGCTCCATCCCGGCTGGGTGCGCACGGACATGGGCGGCCCTAACGCGCCTCTCTCCGCGCCCGAAAGCGTCGCTGGACTCATCGCCACCGTCGACGGGCTCGGGCTCGAAAACACTGGGAGCTTCCTCGATTATCGCGGCGAGACGGTCGCCTGGTGAGCACGCTCCGCCGCCTATTGGCGTAGCGCGGCGACGGCCGTCCTTGCCTTCAGCGTCAGCGCTTCGGCCGCCTCCAGCGTCATCAACCGGCGCGGCGTCGCTATGTCGAGCACGGCGGCGACCCGCGCCGGGCACGGCGATAAAATGAAG
>PLAI01000309.1 GCA_003134075.1 Methylocystaceae bacterium
TGGAGGCGACGCAGGCGGCGCTGGCCAAGCGCCCGGCCGCCTATCCGCGCATCGTCTTCACGTCGTCGCACACGGGCGAAGGCATAGCGGAGTTGCGCGCCGCCATAGCCCGGCTGCTTTACGAACGAAACGCTTGAAATTCCGCCGCGCCCCGGTCTAACTGCGGCGCAAGCCCTCAAGCTTCGGAGCCGCAACATGACCGACACCAGCCAGGACGGCGCCCTGCAGCAAGCTAAAATCCTCATGCAGGCGCTGCCGCATATGCTGCGCTACGACGAGGCCATCGTCGTCGTGAAATATGGCGGCCATGCAATGGGCGACGACGAGGTGGCGCGCGATTTCGCGCGCGACATGGTGCTGCTGGAGCAATCGGGCGTGAATCCCGTGGTCGTGCACGGCGGCGGTCCGCAGATCGGCGCCATGCTGAAAAAACTCGGCATAGCCTCGCAGTTTTCGGACGGCCTGCGCGTGACCGACAGAGCCACCATGGACATCGTCGAAATGGTGCTCGCCGGCTCGATCAACAAGCAGATCGTCGGCTTTATCAACGCCGAAGGCGGCCGCGCCATCGGCCTATGCGGCAAGGACGGACGCATGGTCACCGCGGCCAAGATCGCGCGTCCCGCCAACAGCGCCGGCGACCAGATCGATCGAGGCTTCGTCGGAGAGGTGACCAAGGTTGACACGACGGTGCTCGATCAGGTGCTGGGGCGCGAACTGATCCCGGTGCTGGCCCCGATCGCCCAAGGGCCGGGCGGCGACACATACAATATCAACGCCGACACTTTCGCCGGCGCCATCGCCGGCGCCCTGGGCGCCAAGCGACTGCTGTTTCTCACCGACGTGCCCGGCGTGCTCGATAAGGACAAGAAACTCATCGAGCAATTGAGGGTCGCCGACATTCCCGGCCTCATCGCCGACGGCACGATCACCGGCGGAATGATCCCGAAGGTGGAAACCTGCATGTATGCGATCGAACGCGGCGTGGAGGGCGTCGTCATTCTCGACGGCAAGCTGCCCCACGCGGTGCTGATCGAACTCCTGACCGACCACGGCGCCGGCACGCTGATAACGAGATGACCCGCGAAGCCGCGAATCCGATGCCTTGTTCCTCCGACATTGAATCCGCCGCCAAGGTCGAGGCCAAGCGCATCGCCGCGTCATTCGCTTCGATAGACACTTTCGTGTTCGATCTCGACAATACGCTTTATCCCGCGTCAAGCGACCTCTGGCCAGAGATCGACGACCGCATAACGCTGTTCATGATCCGTCTGTTCGGGCTCGACAGCCTGTCGCTACGCGCGCTGCAAAAGCATTATTATCTGCGCTACGGCACGACGCTGCGCGGGCTGATGACCGAACACGGCGTCGACGCGGAAGTCTATCTGAGCTATGTGCACGACATCGACCGTTCGTCGCTGGCCCCCGATCACACGCTCGCCGCGGCGATCGCGGCGTTGCCGGGGCGCAAGCTGATCCTCACCAATGGTTCGCGCGACCATGCGCTGAAGACGGCCCGGCAGCTCGGGATCGATCATTTATTCGAAGATGTGTTCGACATCATCGCCGCCGACTTTATCGCCAAGCCGGACGAAGGCGCCTATGCGCGCTTTTTCGACAAGCACGCGGTGGAGCCGCGACGGGCGGCTCTGTTCGAGGACATCGCGCGAAATTTGGTCGTCCCGCATCTGCGCGGCATGACCACCGTGCTCGTGACGCCGCCCAAAGGCGAGGAGCGCGAGCGGGAGGCTTGGGAACTCTCCCATGGCGCGGAGCCGCACGTCGACTTTGTCGCCGAAAATCTCGCCGCGTTTCTCGAGTCGATCCCGTCGCGTTGAAAACCGCGGCGCGCCTCAACCTCCCTCGACCCGCTCACGCAAGACGTTGGAAGGCTTGAACGACACCACGAGACGCGCCGAAACTTTCGCGCCCTCGCCGGTCTTGGGGTTTCGGCCGATACGCTCGCGCTTTTCGCGCACGCTGAACGTGCCAAATGACGATAGTTTCACGTCCTCCTGAGTGACGACACAGTCAAAGATTTCGTTCAAGACCATTTCAACCGCAATTGCGGCCTGCGTGAGGGGCAACCCAACGGCGCCCTGGACCGCCTTGGCCAGATCCGCGCGAGTGATTGTTTGCGCGCCCAACGTCATATCTCCCCATCATCTTTGCGCCGACCGGCGCTTATGCTCCCAATCTTCTTCCCTGAGATTTTTAGTCCCTCGCATCTTTGACTAGAAAAGCTTAGGGCGACAGACGCGCCCATTGGACCTTTCCGAAAAAGACGTCGACGCTTCTCGCTAGCAACAGGGAAAACGACGAACGCCGAAGGATTTTTGAAGCACAGGCTTGAAATCGGCTACACGCCGGAATGTTCCAGAAAAGAACAGAAAAATCAAGTCTAGTTCATAACTTGTCGTTAATTGTTAAGAATAGCGGCGCTTTTCAAAAAAGATGTTTAATCGCACATACTTACCATCGCAGAAGCGCGGCGCCCCAAGTGAAACCGCCGCCCACGGCCTCGAGCATCACGAGATCGTTTTGCTTGATGCGGCCGTCCGCGGCCGCCGCCGCGAGCGCCAGCGGAATGGAAGCAGCCGACGTGTTGCCATGGCCTTGCACGGTGATGACCACTTTTTCGGGCGCTATTCCAAGCTTGGCGGCGGACATGTCGATGATGCGCCGATTGGCTTGATGCGGCACGAACCAGTCGAGATCCTCCGCGGTCAAACCCGTCGCGGCGAAGGCGTCCTTGACGACGTCGGTGACCATGCCGACCGCGAAGCGAAACACTTCCTTGCCCTCCATGCGCAGATGGCCGACCGTTTGGGTGGCCGATGGGCCGCCGTCGACGTGGAGTTTGGAGCGATGACGCCCGTCCGAGCGTAGATGCGTCGTCAGCACGCCGCGGTCGGCGTTGTCGCCGGCGCCCCACGCCGCCTCCAGCACGACGGCGCCGGCGCCATCGCCGAACAACACGCAAGTCGAACGGTCGGTCCAATCGATGATGCGCGAAAAAGTCTCGGCCCCGATCACCAAGGCGCGTTTATGCGAACCGCTGCGCAAAAATTTATCCGCCGTCGTCAGCGCGAAGATGAAACCCGAGCAGACCGCCTGCAAATCGAAGGCGACGCCATGCGTCATCCCGAGCATCGCCTGTATCTGCGTGGCGGTCGAGGGAAAGGTGTAATCAGGCGTCGAGGTCGCGACGATGACGAGATCGATATCGGCCGGAGTGAGCGCGGCATGGGCCAGAGCGGCGCGAGCCGCTTTCTCGCCCAACATGGAAGTCGTCTCCCCCGCCGCGGCGATGTGTCGCTCCTTGATGCCGGTGCGTTGGACGATCCATTCATCGCTGGTGTCGACCATCTTGGAGAGTTCGTCGTTGGTGAGCACGCGCTCTGGCAAATAGGCGCCGACGCCCCGCACCACGGAACGCATCACGCTAAATTTTTCTGTCACGGATCATATTCCTGCCGAAGGCGGCGAAGAGAGCGCGGAGCTGTCGCTCGTCTCTTCCAGCGAAGCCGCGTTGTCATGTTCATGGGCGATGGTCGCCGTGTCCCGGATTTTCGCGAGCAGTTCGTTGCGCACCATCTCATAGCCGATTTCGACGGCGCGGGCGAAGCCGATCGCGTCCATCCCGCCATGGCTCTTGATGACGACGCCGTTGAGGCCGAGAAAAACCCCGCCGTTGACATTGCGCGTGTCCAGCTTGGCGCGCATCTCCTCGAAGGCGCCGCGCGCGAGCAGCGCGCCGAGCTTGGTCAGCAGCGAGCGGCGCATCGCGTCGCGCAGAAGATTCTTGATTTGCGTCGCCGTGCCTTCGGCGGTTTTGAGCGCGATATTGCCAGCGAATCCCTCGGTGACGACGACATCGACCACGCCCTGGCCAATACTGTCGCCCTCGACGAAGCCCTGATAGTCGAGATTGGGCAGTCGCGCGTCCTTCAGGAGTTTCGAGGCGGCCTTGACCTCCTCGACGCCCTTGATTTCCTCGGTGCCGACATTGAGCAGGCCGACCGTCGGCCGTTCGACGTGCAAAATGATGCGCGCCATCGCCGAACCCATGATCGCGAGATCGACGAGATGCCGAGCGTCCGCCCCGACCGAAGCGCCGAGGTCGAGCACGACCGACTGGCCGCGTTGCGTCGGCCAAAGCGCTGCCAGGGCCGGTCGGTCAATGCCGGGAAGGGTGCGCAGACAGATTTTCGCCATCGCCATCAGCGCGCCGGTGTTGCCGGCCGAAACCGCCGCGTCCGCCTCGCCCTTCTTGACCGCCTCTATGGCCATCCACATCGAGGAAACGCGGCGTCCCTGGCGCAGCGCGACGCTGGGCTTCTCGTCCATGCGGATCGACACGGCGGAGTGCCGCACCTCCGAACGCTCGGCGAGCGCGGGAAAAGCGGCCAACTCGGCCGAAATCGCCGTCCCATCGCCAAACAACAGAAAAAACGTGTCGGGACGACGTTGGAGCGCCAGAGCCGCTCCGGCGATGGTCGCGGCGGGACCAAAATCGCCGCCCATCGCGTCGAGCGCGATCCGAACCGGTGGGGCCATCGTCGTATCAAACTCCTGAATGCCGCCACGGCTCCGCGTTTAACTCTCTCCCGCCGCGCCAGGGCTTGTTGGGCGAGCGTCGTCGCGATCTTGTGGCCAGACTTAGCGCCGCTCCAGCCGCGCGGCATGGCGCCCCTGGCCTTTACGTCGTCTTTATGGGGCGTGACTTGCCATTTGCCAGTCGCCAGCGCAAGAGCATTTGTCGCGAAACGGGAACCCGCGCCTAGGGACCGTCGCCTTGGGAGGACTTTCGTCCTCCCTGCCGCAGCGCGGCGAAAGGGCTTTCCTCCTCGCCGCCGGGCGCCGGCTCGCTGAACTTCGCGTCGGGTTTGCGCGGATAGGGATCGAGACCAAGCGTCAGGAATTCGCCGACAATGGCGCCAAGATCGATCGCGCCTCCGATCAACGGGTCCGGCGCGTCTTCTTCTAGATCGACGATCCGCGCCGGCGCGGGTTCATCTACGACATGCTCTTTCCAGCGCTCGCTTTTCTTGGCGGCGCGGCGCGGCGCGGCGCTCGCGCTCTTGCCCGGACCGGGCGGCGGCGCGAAGCGCAGATGCACGGGCGCGTCGACTTCCGCGTCGAAATCCTCCAGCGTGACGACGCAAGTCTGGCGAACCTTCGCCAGCAGATGGCCGGAAACCTCCAGCCCATCGGTCCCGCGGCGCGCGACGTGCAAGCGGGCTTCGAGCCCGGTCAGCGCGCGCAAATCATTCTCTTGCGCCAGCGCCGCGCATTCCTCGGCGTTCGGCTGGAGGAGAACATCCAATCCCTCCGCGGGAACGGCGGCGGCCTGCAAGGGCCGCGAAAAGGGAAGCGGCCAAGCTTCGTGAGCATCGTCTTTATTCATCGCGCGATCCTCGTTTTCCGAGCCGGCGCGGCGCGAGAACTCACCCGCGAGCTTTTCGCCGGCCTCTCGCCCCCGCTTCGCCATAAATTAAAGCCATTTGCTGTTTAGCGCCAGCGATGACGTTCGCGCGAACCAGCTTCGCGCGAGATTGGTCTTGCCGAGCGGACCTATGAACAGCTTGCTTTCGCTATCCGCCAAGGATACGCATGCTTTAAAGAAGATTTACCGGCGATGCGCGTTACGATCTGGCGTCGTCTAAATTTTAAAACAGCGGAGACTAAAATGACGGCGACCGTCTTGCGTGTTGTTTCCCGGCGTATGGCGTTCACCGGAGCCGCCGCTTTGCTCTCGGTGGGACTTTCGGGATGTCTCGGTTACGACGGCGTGATCAATCGCGGCGCCGTGTTCGATCAGCGCAGAGTCGAGCAAGTGAAGCCGGGCACTCCCGCGCCGCAGGTTCTGCAGACGCTCGGCACGCCGTCGACGACCTCGACGGTTGGCGGCGACGCCTGGTATTACGTCAGCCAACGCACCGAACGCGATCTCGCCTTCATGCCGGCCAAGATTACCGACCAACATGTTGTCGCGGTCTACTTCGACAAGGAAAAGAAGGTCAAGCGCATCGCCGATTATGGCCTCGAAGACGGCAAGCCGATCGACTTCGTCACCCGCCAGACCCCAACCGCCGGCGCCGAGTCCAATCTGGTGCGCAGCATGATGGGCGCCATGTCGAATATTTCGAGCCTCTCGCCGTTCTAAAGCCCGGCATCCGCGTCAACCTTGATGGCGCTTTTGTGACACAGCCAAAGCGTCGCTGTCGGCGCGGACGCCTCAAACGCCACGCTTCTCTAGCCCACGCCGAGCAATGGCCGCGCTCGCGAATTAAGGCCGCGGCGCGGCGCGTCCCGCCGATTTTTAGCCGTTTCCTACCGCTAGATTGCTTTTGCATCATTCCTTCAGAGAAGCAAAGGCTCTCCCGCATGAGTTTATTGGACGCCGATTATCCGGGAACTTACGCGACACCCTTCGAGACCTTGCGTAATCGGCGCGCCTCCTTGAAATTCACGCTCCCGCGCTGGTCGCGCGAATGGGCGATGGCGGCGCTGCCGCCCTTGGCGCGCGCACTGTCCGTCGCGGGCTTGCTCGCCGGCGTTTTCGCCGCGGCGACGGGGGACCGTACGGAACTCGCGAAACCCGCCCCGTCGGCGCCCCGCCTCGCGCGCGCCCCTTCGCCGACCTTGATTCTCTCCCAAGATGGCAGTTTTCCGCTAGACTCCGATTTCTCGCTCGATCAGGCGGCCCTCACCTGGGCGCGGCGACTGGCGCCGGGAGATCAAGGCGACCGCCCGGGCACGATGCGCTTCGGCGCGATGCGGGTTCAGCGGTCGATCGTCGAGCGCGTCGTGAAGGCCGCCCGGACGACCGGTTCCGACCCGGCCTTGCTCATGAGCATCGCCGACAAGGAGTCGAGCTTCGCGTCCAGCGCCAAGGCGAGCACATCCTCGGCCAGCGGATTGTTCCAGTTCGTCGAGACGACTTGGCTGAAGGCTCTGAGATCCTTTGGCTGGCGTTATGGCCGCGAGGAAGAGGCCAAGGCGATCCAAGGCGAGGACGAGCATCCGGTGATCGCGCCGCGAAAGCGCGCCGAGATACTGCAGTTGCGCGACGATCCCTATCTTTCCGCCGCTTTGGCGGCGGAGATGCTCAAGCACGACGGCGCCAAAATCTCCGAACATCTGGGCCGGTCGCTCACCGCCGGCGAAACCTATCTCATTCATTTCCTCGGCCCCGAGGACGCGGAGCGCTTCATGACGAAGTTGGACGCCGAACCCCAGGCCTCGGCGGCGCGGCTGCTGCCAAAGCCAGCAAGGGCCAACAAGACGATATTTTATGAGCGACTGGGCCGCAGGATGAAGGATCGCTCGGTCAGCGAAGTGCACGAAGCCTTCGAGCACATGATGGGCAGTCGCGTCAGCCGCTATCAGGATGTCGAAACCCAACTGCCTCCAGAGGCGCAAGCCTACGCGGAACCGACCAGATAACAGCCGAGGAAGAGGGTCGGGAAAGCCTATCTGCGCAGCAACAACGATCCCGACGCCATTTCCACTTTCGACAGACGCGACAGAAAGGTCATGCCGAGCAGGCTGATGTTCATCACGCCGCGCTCCGCCACGATGGCGTCCACGTCGTAGATCTGCATAGAGCCGATCTGGACTTCGCGCAGTTTCACCGGCGCAGCGTGGGCAACCCCATTCGCCGTGTTGATTGGAATGGTGAAATCCGACGGCAATGGGAAAACACCCAACGCCGCCGCGTCCTCGTTTCTGAGCGCGACCATGGTCGCGCCCGTGTCGACCACCATTTTCAGCGCTTGTCCGCTGACGAAAACGTCGGTCACGTAATGACCCTGCGCGTTGGCGGGAATGCGATACTCGTCCAGCGCCGAGACCGGCGCGTAAACCGGCGCCGAGGTCGCCGCCAAGGCCTCGATCCGCAGCGGGGCCGTGGCCGCGACTCTCGTCGGCGCGGCGTCCTTGGCGTCGTTCGTCCCGTTCGAAGGCTTCAACGCGACTTGCGCGAGAATCATCGCGCAAACAACGGCGATGGCCGCGAATTTCAGGGTTTGGCCGAGCATGACGCCAGATCCGGGCGCGAAGCTGTATTTCTCCGCCAACCGCGCGCGCCGTCGGCCAAGGCAAAGATTGCGATCGAGGCGAAACTAGCCTTGCAATGCTTGCCATCCGCTTAAAGTGACAGCGAAAAACCGAGCGGCGGTTCGCCCCGAGCGACCGCTCAGCCCCGAACGGAGAGCTTGCGATAGGGATTGTCGGAGTTGGTCACGTAGACGTGGCCCGCGTCCGTCTTGGCCCATTCGACCGTTTCGGCGGGGAGCGCGATCTTGATGGAGACGACCCTGACCGGGTAGTCCGCCGTCGCCGAGACTTCGGCGAGTTTGACCTCGCCCCCGGCCGGGCCGACCGAAAAATCCGCGACGACCGCGCCGTCGGCCTTATAGGCGCGAGCGAAGCCCGGCGTTCCGGTCGAGGCCGCCTTCACGGACTCTTCGGCAAAGAGCGGCGTCAGCCTGTCATCGGCCTCGCCCTCGGCGAAGGCCGGCGTGGCGAAAGCGAGGCTCGCCAGCAGCGCGCTACGAGTCACGGCGTGATCCGCGCTCGGCGGCCGGCCTGTCGAGTAGATTTCAAGCTTGCCGCCGTCGAGCGCCGCTTTGATCTCGTCGAATGTCGCCGCGGAAAATGTCTCGGTCAGTCGCATGTGGTTCGCCCCTGTTGGTCGCGAGGCCGCCTTTTGTGAGAAAGACGACAGTCGCATCGTGATTTGGCGGCAAGGGGCAATTGTCATGCCGCCGCTTCGCGGGCGCCAAAATTGCTTACCGCTAACGGCAGGATCACGCGAGCTGGATGAAGAAGATGCAAAGAGTATTCATAAGAAACACGTCGGACGGCCGAAAGGTCGAGGTCATCGGCACTTATGTCTGCATCGATGGCCAGCCGGTCGCCGATGCGCTCGTCGAGGTCGAGACCCATCCCAATCGCAAGGCCATATTGTCCACGCTCCCCAACGCCACCCATATGGCGGGACCGCTCGCCTTTACGGTGGAGGAAGCGTCGGCGGTGCGCGGCGCCCTGGCGGCGGCGGTCCCCGCGATCACCGATCCGGCCGAAATCTCGAAGCGTTTTCGCGACGCGTTGAACGTCCGCGACCGCAACGCGGGGATCGAATAAGCATTTCGGTGGACGCGACCGCGCTTCGCGATGATTCGAAACTGACTGGGCTCGTTGAAGAAGCGCGTTCATGGCGCCTTATAAAACAGCCCGATCGTCAACGCGGCGCCGATCGTCACCACTATGACCCGCAGCAATTTTTCGTCGATGTGATGCAGCGCGCGAGCGCCGAGCACGCCGCCGATGATCGCGCCGATCGAAGTCGCCACCGCCTCATGCCAGTGCAAATCCGGCGAAAACAAGAAAATCAGCACGGCGGAGGCGTTCATGACGCCTGCCAGCACGTTCTTGGTCGCGCTGGCGACGCGCGCCCCCTGACCCGCGAAGGTTAGCGCCGCGACCATCAGAAAGCCGATGCCGCCGCCAAAATAGCCGCCGTAGATCGAGATCAAGAACTGAGCCAAAGCGGCTCCGGAGGAGCCGATATGCTTCGCCTCGTCGCCGTTCTTGCGAAAAAAGCTCCCCCAGGCGAACACCAGCGTCGCGAACAGCACCAGCCAAGGCACGAGGCGCGCGAAGATCACGGCCGGCGTGATCAGCAAAATCACCGCGCCGATGGCGCCGCCGACAATACTCAGCGCGAACAACGTCCGCAGCGACAGCCCGTTGGTTCCGCCGGCGAGCGCCCGTCCAGTCCAACCCGTCGCGATCTGGGCCGGAAACAAAGCGACGCAGGAGGTGATGTTGGCCGCGCGCGCGTCGAGCCACGCGAACATCAGCGTCGGCAAAATCAGGAAGGAGCCGCCGCCGGCGAGCGCGTTTTGAGCGCCCGCCCAAGCGGCGACCAAGAAGAGTAATATAGCGGTCATGGCGATCCATCGCGGATCGCCCGCGCGATCCTCACCTCTGCTATTTCAGGGCGCGAGCCGCGTGACAAGACGGCGCGCCTCAATTTTCCCTCAGACCGCGAGCCATCGTCGCGACGAACTCTCTCAACTGCGCCTCGAGCGTTCCCGAGGACGTCGGCGCGAACTTCTCTTCGAGGCCCAGAAGAACGACGCCGTGCACCGCTGAAAACAGTGTGCGGGCGCGAAGTTTTCGAGCCGGTGGCTCTTCGTTCGGCAACAACGAGGCGAGCGGCGCCTCGGCTAGCGCGAACAAGCGGTCGCGATCCCGCGCGTACCAGTCTGGAAGCGGCTTCTCCGGCGGCAAACGATGCTCGAACAGCGCCCGCCAACGCGGCTCCTCGTCTCGCGCATAGCCGAGATAGGCGCGGGCGAGCCGCTGTAGCTCGGCTTCGCCATGCGCCCCCTCTGGCGTCGCCAAGGCAGCTTCGAGCCGGGTTAAAGTGCGTTGGTTGACGCCGAGGATCAATTCGTCGAGATCCTCGAACACTGTGTAGATTGCTCCCAGCGCGCACCCGGCGCGCGCGGAGATGTCGCGCGCCTTGAGCCCGGCGAGCCCCTTCGTCGAAATGACGGCCTCCGCGGCCTCCAGGACGCGCTCGCGCATCTGGTCGCGGCGGCCTTTGGGATTTTCCGGGATCGGCTTGGTCAAGCGTTCACCTTAGTTTTCTCGCGAAGATGAACGTTGTTCAGTTTTTTGTTGAACGATGTTCACAACTACCTTATATCGTCATTGTGAACATTGTTCATAACAGGAGTCGGCAAATGTTCAAGACAGTTGTGACCCAAGGAGAAAGCCGGCAAGCTGGTCAACCGGATAGAGGACCCCAGGCAGCGCGCCTGCTGATGGATTTCGCGAAAGCTCCGTGACATCTTTCGCAACGAACTCGAGCCGACCGGCGGCGCAACCGAACCTTAAAGTGAATCGTTCATAAATCGCCGGTCATTTCCAAGCCTCCCGCGACGGGTCCCGCCCATGTCACTGCCGCTGCTAGCCACGCGCCGTTTCGCGCCGTTGTTCTGGTGCCAGTTCTTCGCCGCCTTCAACGATAATTTCCTGAAGAACGCGCTGGTGCTGTTCATTCTGTTCAGGATTGGCGGCGAGGCCGGCGCCTCGCTGGTGACGCTGGCCGGCGTCGTGCTGATGGCGCCGCATTTCCTGCTGTCGGCGCTGGGCGGACAACTCGCGGATAAATTCGATAAATCCACTGTCGCGAGGCGCATCAAGCTCGTTGAAATCGCCGCCGCCGGGGTCGCGGTCGCCGGCTTTTGGACGAATTCCGTCGAACTTTTGTTTGTCGCGCTATTTCTGTTCGGCGCGCTCGGCGCGCTGTTCGCGCCGGTCAAATACGGCATTCTGCCCGATTGCCTCGCGCGGGAGGAGCTGCCCGCCGGCAACGCTCTCGTCGAAGCCGCGACCTTTCTCGCCATTCTCGCCGGCACGATCGCCGGCGGGCTAGCGATGGAAGGCGGCGGCGACCTCAAGGTGCTGGCGGGCGGAATGATGGGCTTCGCCCTCGCGAGCTACGCCGCCGCCTGGTTCATTCCCGCGACGGCGCGCGCGGCGCCGGAACTGCGCATCGACCCCAATATTATCCGCTCGACCTTCGTGCTGCTGCGCGAACTGTGGCGCGAAACGAAATTGTGGCGTCTCGGCGTCGTCACCAGCATTTTTTGGCTGATCGGCGCTGTCGTGATGTCGCTGCTGCCCTCGCTCGTCACGCAGACTTTGCATGGCGCGGACCAAGTGGTGACGATTCATCTCGCCGTCTTCGCCATCGCGATTGGCGTCGGCTCCGGTCTTTCGGCTTTCCTGCTGCACGGCAAGATCGTGTTGCTGCCGGCCGCCGTCGGCGCCGCGATCGTCGGCCTCGTCTCAATCGACCTCGGCGTTTTCCTCGCTTTGCGCGATGCGACGACGGACGCCGCGCTGCTTGAGCCGGCGGCCTATTTCGCCCAGCCCGGCGCGTGGCGGGCCGCCATCGATCTCGCCTTGCTGTCGATGGCCGGCGGGTTGATCGTCGTACCCTCCTTCGCCGCGCTTCAGGCGTTCTCGGCGCCGGCGGAGCGCGCGCGCATCATCGCCGCCGTCAACGTGCTCAACGCCGCCTTCATGGTCGCGGGAGGGATCGTCGTCGCGGCCTTGCAAGCCAAGGGGGTCCCGGTCTGGTCGCTGTTCGCCGGCGTCGGCGCGATCGGGCTCGTATCGTCGGTCTGGATCGTCAAGGCGGTGGTCGTCTCGCCGTTCAAGGACATATTGTCGATCTTCTTTCGCGCGGTTTACCGGCTCGAAGTAAAGGGCTTGGGGAATCTCGAAAAGGCCGGCGCCAATCCGATCATCGCGCTTAACCACGTCAGCTTTCTCGACGCGGCGCTGGCGCTCTCGATTTTGCCGGTGGAGCCGATCTTCGCCATCGACAGCGCCATCGCCAAGGCGTGGTGGGTGAAGCCCTTTCTAAAGCTCACCCGCGCGGTGCCGCTCGACCCGACCAAACCCATGGGGACGCGCACGCTAGTCAACGCCGTCAAGGGCGGGGACAGTCTGGTGATCTTTCCCGAAGGGCGCCTTACCGTCACCGGCAGTCTGATGAAGGTCTATGACGGCGCCGGGCTGATCGCGGACAAATCCGGCGCGATGGTGGTTCCCATCCGCATCGAAGGGCCGGAGGCGACAATCTTCGGGCGGCTCTCGAAGACACAGGTTCGCCGACGCTGGTTCCCGAAGTTCACCCTGACCGTGCTGGAGCCGGCGTCGCTCGCCGTCGACGAGAAACTGAAGGGCAAGGCGCGGCGACACGCCGCCGGCTCGGCCCTGTATCAGATCATGTCGGACCTCGTCTTCCGCACGACCAATGCCGATCGCACTTTGTTCGAGGCGGTGGTGGACGCAGCGCGCGAGCATGGCTATGCGCGCGTCGCGCTGCAAGATCCGGTGGGCGGCAAGCTGAGCTATCGCAAACTGCTGATCGGCGCGCGCGCGCTCGCGGAAAAGCTCTCGCCCATGGTCGCGCCGGGAGAAGCGGTCGGCCTACTCGTTCCCAACGCCAATGGCGCGGGCGTCGCGCTGCTGGCCTTGTCTTCGGCCGGCTGCGTGCCGGCGATGCTCAATTTCACCGCCGGCGCGACCAATATTCTCGCGGGCCTCAAAGCCGCGCGCGTGCAAAGCGTCGTCACCTCGCGCGCCTTCATCGAAAAAGGTCGGCTCGAAAAACTTGTCGCCGCGCTCGAAGTGGAAGTGGAACTGATTTATCTGGAGGATTTGCGCGATAGCGTGACGCAAAATGACAAGCTGCGCGCGCTGCTGACGCATAAGCGGCCGCTGGCGCGGCGCCTTCCTACCGATACGGCGGCGATCCTGTTCACCTCGGGCTCCGAAGGCACGCCCAAGGGCGTCGCGCTCTCGCACAAAAATATGCTGACCAACGCCGCTCAGGCGGCGGCGCGCATCGACTTCGGGCGCGACGACAAAGTATTCAACGTGCTGCCGATCTTTCATTGTTTCGGACTGACGGTCGGCTTCGTTCTGCCGCTCGTCTCCGGCGTGCCGATCTATCTCTATCCGTCTCCGCTGCATTACCGCATCGTTCCGGAGCTGGTTTACGCCTCCAACGCCACGATATTGTTCGGCACCGACACTTTCCTCGCCGGCTATGCGCGCTCCGCCAATGCCTATGACTTCCGTTCGATCCGCTACGTGGTCGCGGGCGCGGAGCCGGTCAAGGAAGGAACGCGCGCGGTTTGGAGCGAGAAATTCGGCGTGCGCATTCTGGAAGGATATGGCGTCACGGAGACCGCGCCCGTGCTGGCGCTGAACACGCCGATGTTCAATAAATTCGGCACGGTCGGACGGCTGATGCCGGGCGTCGAAAGCCGCCTCGAGCCAGTCGCGGGAATCGAGGGCGGCGGCAGACTTTTCGTGCGCGGACCGAATGTCATGCTCGGCTATCTTCGGGCCGAAAATCCCGGCGTGCTGGAGCCGCCCAAGGACGGCTGGCACGACACGGGCGACATTGTCGCGATCGACGAGCATGGCTTCGTGTCGATCAAGGGCCGGGCCAAGCGTTTCGCCAAGATCGGCGGCGAAATGGTCTCGCTGGCCGCCATCGAGGCCCTCGCGGCGGAATTGTGGCCGAAGTCGCACAGCGCGGCGACGACCGAGATCGACCCGCGCAAGGGCGAGCGCATCGTGCTGGTCACGCAGGAATCCTGGGCGACGCGGGCCGATTTTCAAAGCTTCGCCAAGGCCAAGGGCGCCGCCGATCTGATGATTCCGGCCGAGGTGATGATCGTCGAGAGCGTGCCTCTGCTAGGCTCGGGCAAGCTGGATTTCGCCGCCGTGACCAAAATGGTGCGCGAACGCGGCCGCTACATCCTGCCCACGCCGCGCGTGCCCAATGGATTGCTCGGACGTATTAAGGGCAATGGAATCCAGGCGACGTAACAGAAAACGAAGGGAGCGGCGTCGCCGCCGCTCCCGCTGAATGTTTCCTGCTTAAAATCGGCGGGGCCGTCCACGCTTTTATTAATGATGAGAAACGCCCTCCTCCGCGAACGGCAGCGAAGTAGTGGTCGGCGTCCCGTCGAACGACAGCGGACCGGAGATGGTGATACGGAACGCCGGCGGATCGATCGGCTTGAAGGTGCGCTGCGCGATGCCAAGGCTGCTGCCGCCCGTATAGCCTGGGAACAGCGCAAAATCCTGCCTGCCGAAGACGTTGGCCGCATAGTCGATCATGTCGGAGCGGGAATTCGCGATGTTGAAGCCGTCCAGCACGATCTTCCAGCCATTGGTGAAGCGATAGCCGACGCGCGCATTCAACGTGCCGGTGGCCGGAGACTGGATTTGGCCATCCTCGGTCAGCGGACGCGCGCCGAAATAGCGATATTGGAGCCTGCCAAACCAGCCGGTCTTCTCGCCGACCTCGACGCCGCCGGTGGCGACCCACACTGGCGCGAGCGTCAGATAGTTGCCCGGCGACGAGCCAGGAAGGCCCAGCGGCCACAACCCACCATCGCTGCTTGGCCCGCCAGAGAGGTAAGTCGCGAAAGCCACCGCTTGCTCGGTGTCGAAGCCCTTGAACCGCGCATGGGTTCCCGTGACTTCACCGTCGAAACGCAGCCAGTCGTTATACGCATATTTGGTTGTCCACTCGAAACCCAGGCGTCGTCCCGGACGGCCATAGACGCTGGTGCCGCTGTCGGCGTTGAACTGCTGTTCAGCGTCGAAGTCCTGCCAAAACAGGCTGAGGCCTGTTTCCAGACCCTCGATCGGCTTGGAGCGGAAACCGGTTTCGGCGCCGCGCGTCTTGGTCAGCAACTGGACGTTGGGAATATAGGTGTATTGGGTGCCGTCGGTCGTATAATGATTGGTTGCGCCCCGGATATCCTCGGCCCGCAGCCCCTCGCCGAAGTTCAGGAAGTATTCGGTGTTGTTGAAGGGACCAAGCACGAGGCCGGCCTTCGGACTGGTGAAAATGCGCCCCAATTGGCCATTGTTGAAACTGCCGAGATAGTACGGCGTGCCGGGAGGGGGGTATGAACCCTGCGCCAGCAAGGGGTTCATGACATTATTCACGGAGCCGAACACCCAATCGAGCCGCAAACCCTCGGTCGTGCGCAGCCATGGCGACCAGAACTGGGTCGTGTCGGTCCAAGGGGAGAGGTAGGACTCCTTCAGCCAGTTGTCGGTAATGAAGTCGTACTGCTGGCGCTGGAACGAATCGCCGTTGCCGTTGTGAATGAAGTCATTGAGCGATTGCAGGCCAACCCGGGTTTCCATGGGCACCGACTGGAAATTATATTTCCAGCCATGCAAAAGGTTGAAGCCAAATTGCTGGCGATGGTCGAACTGATGGCTTTGATCGCCAAGACCGGTTCCCGTCCCGGCGGCAAGGCCAGTCACGGGATTGGACAGCTGATAGGTAAAGTTATCATAGAGATTTGTGTCGTTGTGAATGAAGAAGGCTTCGACGCGCGACCAATCGTTTTTGTTGGTTTCGCTCCAGCGCGCCGAGAGGCTGTAGCGCGAGGCGTTGCCGCCGTCGGTTGGATCTTCCGTGCCCCAGCGCGACATCAGCCCCAGCGCGACGTCGGTATAGGGAATCTGGTCGGTGGCGAAATAATGGTTCGAATAGGCCATGCCGGTGATGGAGAAGCCATTTTCCTCCGTGCCCTTGCTCCAGCGCGCGACGCCGTTGATTTTGCGCTCTTCGTCGGGCCGTTCCCACGGACCGTTGTAGCTGTTCCACTCGAGCGCGGCGAGCAATTCGCCATCGCCCAGCGCCCATGATTTGGCGACCTTCGCGTCGGCCCAAGCGAAACTGCCGCCAGACACATTGACGAAACCTTCGCGCAGCTTGTCGACATATTGCATGTGGACCGAGCCCACCGACGAGAAGATGGTGCCCTCCTCGGCGTAATAGGGCCCCTTGCGAACCACCATGTCGCTGAGCAGTTCCGGCATGAGGAAGTTGGCGTCGGCGTAGCCATTGCTATGGATATGCGACATTTGATTGATGGGCATGCCATCGAGCGTCAGGCCGATGTCGTAGCCATGGTCAAGCGCGAAGCCGCGCAGAAAATATTGGTTGGCCTTGCCGGCGCCGCTGTGCTGGGCGATGACGAGGCCGGGAACGATTTCCAACGCTTCCCCGGGCGTCGCGTAGATTCGGTCCGTGACCTCCTTCTCGGTGTAAACTCTCAAGCTCGACGCCACTTCGCCGGGCGCCTTCGGCTGGGCCAGCGGCGCGTTGAGGGGGTGCGGCACTGGCTCTGTCCGGGCGATGACCGGCGCGGGCTTTGGCTTTGGCGCTGGGGCGCGGGCGGCCGACGGAGTGGTGGTCTTCCTGCCGACCTCGATGGTCGGCAGAACTTGTTGCGCGAGCGCGGCGGGCGCGCCGAGCGCCAGACAGAGAGCGAAGGCGCTGATCGAGCCAAGGCTCGCGGCGCGGGCGGAATGGATTGCTGTCATCGGTGAACCTCTTGTCCGCCGAAGCCTGGCGGGACGGCGCGCGACTCGCTTGTGGCGATTCAGCGGCGCATGAAACTCCGTATGTGGTGGGGTCGCGCCGCGCGGGCGCGTTTGGCAAACTCAGCCGAAAAGCGGCGGAGCTCTCGCGCGTTGGGCCTGCGCGGGCTGATACGGATACCGCCACGGCGATTTGACAAAGACCGCGCGCGTTTCAATCGGGTTCGAAAGAATGAGCAGCGGCGGCGACGCCAACACATGCAACCCGCCGCAAAACTGACAAAGGCCGCAATCGGCTGCGTGGCCGCGCTCGGCGGGCGGAACCCCGCCCCTGTGGTCCCGGCAATCCGCCTTCTCGCTGGCCGAGGCGCCCCCGAAGGCCATACCATGGGCGTGAGCAACTCTCCCCTGCCCCGCGATGATAAGCGCGATAGCGAGAGAGAGAGCGGTCAAGCATCGGCGCCAAGCGTGCATTGCTTCGGTTCAGCCAGCAACGGGGAGGAGAATCAAACGGTCGATATTCGTCAGCGTAGTGAGCGAAAGGCTAAGCTGCGTTGTGCGATGAAACAATTATTACTCTGATGTTGCGCTACGATTCTCCGGGGCTGTGACCTTTTTGTCACATCAACTCGCGTCGCCTTGCATGGCTCGGCGCGGCGAAATGAGGCTCTACAGGGGATATTGCAACGATTAACGCCAGAACGGCTTGAGCCGGCGCAAACGTCTCTCGCTCTCTTTCATCGCGATGAGACCACGCTGTTGCGCTTGCGCCCGCCAGCCGCGCAGAAAATAGATGGCGCGCAACGTCTCCTCGCTGGCGTCCTCCGCCGCGATCTCGCTCAGCAGCCGGGCCGCCGTCCGCCGATCATTGTCCTCGCCGAGTTGATCCTGGATAGTCGGAAGGCCGCGCAAATAGGTCCGGGCGGCCTTTTGGCAAAACAAGCTCTCGAAAAAATCCGCCGCGTAGCGCGCCTTCTTGAGCGCGATGCGGGCCTTATGCCGCTGCTCCGGCTCCAAGGCGGCGACCCCTTCGCAGCGTTTGACGGCGCGCCTATGCAAGCGATTCAGCGCCTTCGCGGCGAAGACCCGCGCCGATCCCTTCCCCTCCAGCCCCCTCGATCCCTCGCGCCACGCCCGGCGCGAAATAAGGCCGCGCAACTCGCGTACGAATTGCTGCGTCGTCGGCGCGACGATCATCGCGCGCGCGGCTTCCAAGGCGTGCAAACGACGCAGTTCCACCGAGTCCAACAGCGCGAAAAAACCGGGCTCCTCCCGCAGAAACTCGCGAGGCCCATGTTCCAGACCGTCTCGAAGCACATGCCAGTCGCGCGCCTCGCCGAGCGCTCTGGCGATGATCCTCGCGCGCGTCGCGACGCTCGCCAGTTCCGGGTTCGCCGGAACGACGTGCTTGAGCAATCCGAGGAAGGCGCGCAAGCGCCGCAACGCGACCCGCAGTTGATGTACCGCTTCCGCGTCGCCGGTCTGGCGCAACGCCGGAATATTAACCGCGAAGTGATCGAGACAGTCGCCAAGAATGCGCCCGATGGCGCCGTCGAAGGATTCGTCCGCCGACAGGACCAACCGCTTCGACTTGACCGGGACGGCGGCATTACGGCCCGGACACACGATTTCACCGTCGCTGGCGACGAGACGCAACGCGCGCGCGGAAGAAGCGGCGCCATCCGGGCCAGGGCAACCATGCGGGCGATCCATCGACGCGACCCTTACGCTGAAAAATAAACCATTGTCTTCAAAGCGTTCTCAGAGCGGCTTGGCCCCCACCACGGTCGAAGACGCTCGACACGGTTCCATTGTTGGGCCGCGCGGTCACCGACGTCAAGCGCCGCCGCTCTTTTGCGCGGACGCCGCCTCTGCGATGATGCGGCGCCACACGCCGCCGCGCGTGATTCTCACGGAGCCTTGCGCCATGACCGACGACCCCAACACCGCACCGGGCAAAATTCTCGTCGCGGCGAGCGGCGGGACCGCGCGAGATCTAGTCTATCGTTATCTGCTGCTGCCGCTCGGCAATCGCCACGGGCTGATTTCCGGCGCCACCGGCGGCGGCAAGACCGTCTCGCTGCAACGCCTCGCGGAAGGGTTCTCCAAGGCCGGAACGGCGGTGTTCCTCGCCGATGTGAAGGGCGATCTCGCCGGCCTGTCGCAGCCGGGCGACTCCCGCCCCGCCTTCGTCACCCGCGCAAAGGATCTCGGACTGAGCTACGCCCCGGACAAATTTCCCGTTGTGTTCTGGGACATCCATGGCGAACAAGGACATCCCGTGCGCGCCACCGTCGCGGAACTGGGGCCGCTGCTGCTCTCGCGCATGCTCGATCTCAACGACACGCAAGAGGGCGTGCTGAACATCGTGTTCCGCGTCGCCGACGAACAGGGACTGCTGCTGCTGGACCTGAAGGATTTGCGCGCGGCGCTCGGCTTCGTCGCCGACAACGCCAGCGACGTGCAAACCAAATTCGGCAATGTCGCGCCGGCCACGATCGGGGCGATCCAGCGTCAGCTCCTGGTGCTGGAGAATCAGGGCGGCGATAAATTCCTTGGCGAGCCGGCGCTCGACTTGCAAGACTTCATCGCCAAGGACGAAGCAACCGGCCGCGGCTATATCAATATTCTCGCCGCCGACAAGCTCATGCGCGCGCCGCGTCTCTATGCAACCTTCCTGCTGTGGATGTTGACCGAATTATTCGCGCATCTGCCCGAGGTCGGCGATCTCGATACGCCCAAACTCGTGTTCTTTTTCGACGAGGCGCATCTGCTGTTCACCGACGCGCCCAAGAATCTGCTGACGGCCATCGAGCAGGTCGTGCGGTTGATTCGCTCCAAGGGCGTCGGCGTCTATTTCGTCACGCAGAATCCGCTCGACGTGCCGGACACGGTGCTGGGCCAACTCGGCAACCGCATCCAGCACGCGCTGCGCGCCTTCACGCCGCGCGACCAGAAGGCGGTGCGGGCGGCGGCGGAGACCTTTCGTCAGAACAAGGATTTCGACACGGCCGAGGCGATCATGCAGCTTGGGGTCGGCGAAGCCCTGGTGTCGATGCTCGACGCCAAGGGGACGCCCGAAATGGTCGACCGCGCGCTGATCGCGCCGCCGAATGCGCGGGTCGGGACGATCACGCCGGAGGAGCGCCAGGCGGCGATCGAGAACAGCCCGCGCTATGGCGAGTACGACACGCCGATGGACCGCGAATCGGCCTATGAAGTGCTGCAAAAGCGCGCCGGCGCGCGCATGGAGAGCGTCGGCGCGAAGCCCGTGACGCCACCGCCAGCGACGACGACGCCCGGCGGCGCCCCGGCTCCGGAAGCGGCGCCCAAGGAGGCCTCGGCGGACGGCGGCATCCTCGGCAAGATCGGCGGCATGGTCGGCGGATTGTTCACGCGCACGAACCCGAAGCGCATGTCGGCGGGGGAACTCGCGGCGCGCGCCGCGCTGCAATCGGCGGCGCGCTCGATCGGCACGCAAATCAGCCGCCAGGTGATGCGTAATATTTTTGGCGGGATGTCGCGCTGACGGACGCGCCGGCGGACTACCCCCGCGCCTCGTGTCGCCCGGGCCTCGCGATCAGCCAATAAATCCAGCCGGTCACCGCGCCGGTGAGGAAAAACAGCGCCGCGATGCGAAGCTCCAACGGGCTGGCCCGATGCGCCTGCGCGAGACCTCGCGTCGCGCGGGCGATCCACGGCGAGGCGGCGGCCAGAAAGCCGCTGACGCCGACATACCAAACCCATTTGCGCGCGCCGGCGATCTCGCCGATGAGCGCCGCGACGGCCAACGGCAGGGCGCATACCGCGATCAATATCGACCAGAAAACAAAGCCAAGCGCCGCGAAGCCGGCCGTCGGGTCGCCCTCGTCATCGAGCGCCGCGAATAGACCGGACGCCGCCGTGTCGAAGCCGACCTCCCGCACGATCGGATCGAACAGCGCGGCGAGCGGCAGGAACAGCGCGCCGGCGCTCGCCGCGACGATGAAGCCGAACGACATAACGACAGTTCGGCGCAGCAAATTCGCGATCAAGGCTCCAGCACCGAATCCCAATAGAGATAATCCATCCAACTCTCATGCAGATAATTGGGCGGAAACAGCCGCCCGTTGCGATGGAGGTCGGCGACCGTCGGCGCGAAAGGCTTTTGCGCCGGCGTCATGCGCGCTTCGTCCGGCAGCCGGTCGCTCTTGCGCAGATTGCAGGGGGAGCAGGCCGCGACGACATTCTCCCAGGTGGTCGCGCCGCCCTTGGAGCGCGGAATGACGTGATCGAAGGTCAGTTCGTCGTGCTCGCCGCAATATTGGCAGGTGAAGCGGTCGCGCAAAAACACATTAAAGCGGGTGAAGGCCGGGTGGCGCGTAGGCCGGACATAGGCTTTGAGCGACACAACGGAGGGCAGCCGCATTTCAAAGGATGGGCTTTTGACCACCTTGTCGTATTCGGAGACGATGTTGACCCGGTCAAGGAAGACCGCCTTGATCGCGTCCTGCCAGCCCCACAGCGACAGCGGATAGTAGCTCAGCGGACGAAAGTCAGCGTTGAGCACGAGCGCCGGGCACGCCTGCGGCGAGACATTTTGGCTGCGAAAAGGAACGGTCACGCCGCGCGCCTCTCATCTGGACAAGAAGGGGCCCCTCCCGCATTGCTCGGGAATCCCCTTACGAATGTCTTGGGATAGTCTATAGCCAGGATGACGCCTTTGTGAAGGCCCCTAAATCCTCCGCGGGAATTTGGGCCAAGGCCCAATTCTTGCGCGTCTAGCCCAAGAAAAATCCATTTACCTCAAATACATCGATTCCGACGCCGCGGCGAGGCCCAATCCAGGCGTGGGCGATTCGTTCGTCTTCAGCTGAATCTTAACTATTATTCACCCGCCAGGGCCTCGGTCTTGCTGCATTGATCTACAAGACCGCCCAAACCTTCGGGTCTGTTCCGAATCGAGACGGTCTTGTGTCAATTGGAGGCTTCCTTGTCGCTCACGGCCGATCGAGTTCGGATAAAGCCAGCGTCCAGCGAAGACGCGCCAAATTCTCAGCTTCAAAAGGCGCCGCTTCGTCGCGGCGGCTGGGGCGAGAAAGTCTCGCGCCGAAACACCGCCTTGGCGCGCGCCCTGTTGGCGGCGTCGGCGGCGCTGATCGAATTGTTCGTCGTGCTCTGCGCGGCCTTGATCGGCGAGACGTTTTATCACGGCTTCGCGCATGGCTGGAGCGGGCTAATCCCTCCGAACATGCGTCTTTGCTCACTCGTCGCGCTGCTGTTCGTCCTTTCGAACGCGTCGCGCGGCGACTATCGCATCCCTGATTTTCTCGCATCGCACGTGAATGGCTGGCGGCTGTTCACCGTCTGGAGCACGAGCTTCCTGATCGCGCTGGCGTTTAGCTTCCTCACCAAATCGACCGGCGAATTCTCGCGCGCTGGCGTGGTGTTGTTCTATGTGGCCGGCTACGTCGCGATCTATGTGACCCGTCTCGCCTTGCGGCATATCGCGCGGGGCGCGACGGTCGCGGGGGGCGTCGCCTCTCGGCGGGTGCTCCTTGTCGGCTTCGAGGAGAGCATCAAGACGTTCACTCAACGTTATCAGCCCTCGGCCAGCGGCATGAACGTCGTCGCCGCCATCGGCTTGCGCGAAGAGGCCGAATCCATCGACGACGATCTCGCGTTGGCCGCCGCGACGGCGCGAATGCTGCGGCCGGACGACGTATTCATTCTGGTTCCCTGGTCGCAAACGGACGCGATCGACAGTTGCGTCACAACTTTTTTGCGCGTGCCGGCGCAAATTCATCTCGGTCCCGAGCGCGTGCTCGATCGCTTCGTCGACGCGCGGATCGACAAGATCGGGACCATCTCCAGCCTGAGCCTCGGCGGCCACCCGCTCAATCTGGTCGAGGTCATCGTCAAGCGGCTGTTCGATATCGTCGTTTCGGTCGCGGCGCTGGTGCTCCTGTCGCCGCTGCTGGCGCTGGTCGCGGCCCTCATTCGCCTGGACAGCAACGGTCCGGCGCTGTTCACGCAACGCCGCTACGGCTTTAATCAGGAGGCGTTTCGCATTTTCAAATTCCGCTCCATGACGACGATGGACGACGGACGCGATATCGCCCAGGCGAAGGTTCGAGATCCGCGCATCACGCGCATCGGCCGCTTCATCCGCCGCTACAATGTGGATGAACTGCCGCAGCTTATCAACGTGCTGCGCGGCGATATGTCTCTCGTCGGCCCGCGTCCGCACGCGCTGGTGCATGACCAGTTGTTCGAACGCAAAATCGCGCTTTACGCGCGCCGACACAATGTCAAGCCGGGCATCACCGGCTGGGCGCAAGTCAACGGCCTGCGCGGCGAGATCGACGGCCCGGAAAAAATCCGCCAGCGCGTCGAGCACGATCTCTATTACATTGACAACTGGTCGCTGCTGTTCGACGTGTGGATCATCTTCCTGACGGTGTTCTCGAAAAAAGCCTATCGCAACGCCGTCTGAGACGCTCTGGTCGCCGCGAGCGCGACAAGGAGACTGACCGCGAGCAACGCCGCCGCGAGGAAATAACTGGCACCCGGAAAAATCCGCGCGCCGATGCTGGCGGCGAAAATCTGCGTGAACAGCAGCGGGCCGATCATGCCGGAAACGCCGCGCAGGCTGGCGAGCGCGCCCTGCAGCCGGCCCTGCTCCGAGGCACCCTTGAGGCGCGTGGCGAGGCCCTGGAATGCGGGGTTGGCCATCGCCCACAACGCGATCAGCGGCGGCGCCGACAAAAACAGCCAGTCGTTCGACGCGAAGGCGTAGACCGAAAAGCCCAGCGCGCCGAAAGCGAGCGCCACGACGAGGGTTTTGCGTTCGCCCAGCCGCGCCACCATCGGTCGCACAAGGCCGCCGGAGACGATGGTTTGCGAAAGGCCGACGATGGTGAGCGCCCAGCCGGTGGTTTTGGCGTCCCAGTGATAGCGGTAATCGGTGTAGAGCACGAACAGGCTCGGCAGCGACTCGTGCGCCAGATAGGACAGGAACACCGCGCCCGCGAGCATGGCCAGTTCTCGCTGGGCGCCCAGTAGTTTCAGCGCGCCGAAAATATTCGCGCCGCGCCAGGCGATCCTTGGCGCGCGGTTTTCCTCGGAAAGCGACTCCGGCAGGATGAAATAGCCGTAAAGCGCATTAAGGAGGCTTAACGCCGCCGCGGCGTAAAACGGCAGGCGCAGCCCGTAATCGCCGAGTACGCCACCGATAGCCGGTCCCAGAATGAAGCCAAAGCCGAAGGCCGCGCCGAGCATCCCGTAACGCCCGGCGCGCTTTTCCTCGGGCGTGATGTCGGCGACATAGGCGCTGGCGGTGGAGAAGCTCGCGGCGGTGACGCCGGAGATCAGCCGGCCGATAAACAGAAACGGCAGCGATGGCGCCAGCGCCATGAAAATATAATCGAGCCCAAGACCGAAATTGCTGGCCAGCACGATCGGGCGGCGGCCGAATCGGTCGGACAAGGCGCCGAGCACGGGCTGAAACAAAAATTGCATCAAGGCCCAGGAGAAGCCGAATACCCCGACGACGCCCGCCGCTCCCGAAATATCGCCGCCTTCGAATTCGGTGATGAGCTTGGGCAGCACGGGGATCATCACGCCGAGCGCCAGCATGTCCAGCGCGACCGTGATGAGAATGAAGATGAAAGCGGCCTGGCGCCGCCGCGTCGAGATTGTCAGCATATTGGCCCGCCGCCTTGTCCTTCACCATTGTCAGAGGCCCCGATAACAGGGAACTGGGCGTGGGCGCAATGCGGGGAGCGCCGCTTGCGCGGCGACGCTGGCCATTCTCGTCGCGACTGGTGTATTGTCTCTTTTAAGAGAGCCATTGAAATATGCGTCGGACGTTGATTATCTCTTCGCTTAAGCGACTGGCTCGAAGCATCACAGGCGGATTGCGCATGAACCGATTTGAACGACAACCCCAGCCGGCTGTCGAGGCCGAGGTCGAATATCGCGACGGCGATTACCGCGTGCGCAAGGCGGGAGCCTTCGTGCGCTGCGCGGTGACCGGCGAGCCCATCCCGCTCGAAGAGCTGCGCTATTGGAACGTCGACCGGCAGGAGGCCTATAGCAGCCCCGAGGCGCGCCTAAAGCAGCTCGCCGGCAAACGGCCTTCATAGCCGCGCGGTTCGCGCCCACGCCAAAAAATCCGCGAGCAGGCTGTCCACCTCCTCGGGCTGCTCGAACAGCAATGTGATCGGCAAAATTTCGAGATCGGCCCCGAGACCGTTCGCGCCGATTCGCGCGGCGTCCTTCTCCGTCGTCACGAGAACGGCGTCACCACGCTCCGCCTCCCGCTTCACTGCCGCCAATTCGCGCGGCGAATAGCGATGATGATCGGGAAACCATCGGAACCCGGCCACGTCGGCGCCGATTTCCTCCAGGGTGTCAGCGAATTTCGCCGGCCGGCCAATCCCCGCGAAGGCGAATACTCGCGCGCCCGCGACGCGCGCCGCGAAGGCGGGGTCGGGCGCGAGCCGCGCCCGTAACGCGGACTTGGTCAACGGCTGGCGCAATCCTCTGCCCTCGCCGATCACGATAACGCGATCGGCCGCCGCCAGTTGCGCCGCCAGCGGCGCGCGTAGCGGCCCGGCGGGCGGGCAAAAGCCATTGCCAGCGCCATAATCCGCGTCGACGACGAGAATGGCGAGATCCGGGTCGAGGCGCCGGCTATGTAGCCCGTCGTCCAAAATCAGCACGCCGGCGCCGAGCGTCTGTGCGAGGCGCGCGGACGCCGCGCGGTCGGCGCCGACGATGGTTGGCGCCACGCGGGCCAACAGCAGGGCTTCGTCTCCGACATCGCGCGCGTCGTGGCGCGCCGGATCGACGACGAAAGGGCCGGCGCTCCCGTTCCGGCGGCCGTGGCCGCGCGACAGAAAAAAGGGACGCTCGCCCCGTTCCAGCAGGATCGCGCCGAGCGCCAGCGCCGTCGGGGTCTTGCCGTCCCCGCCCAGCGTCACCCCGCCAACAGCAATGGTCGGAATATTCGCGCGCGGAGCCGGATGGACGAGGCGCGCGCGCGCCGCCGCGCCATAAAGCGCCCCAAAGGGAGCGAGCGCCCTCGCGACAGGGCCGGCGGGCGCTCCCCAAAAATCAGGCGCGCGCATGTTCGCGACAGGCTCTCATCGACGTGCGCCGGCCATATGGGCCAAATAGGGTTCGATGGCCAACATGATCTCCAGCGAGGCGCCGCCCATTCGCCGCACCGTCTCCGCCCCGGCCCGGCCCATTTTGCGCATTCGCGCGGGCTTTGAAAGAAGAGCGCGCGCGGCGCGCGCCAGTCCCGGCGCGTCCAGGACGGAGACGGCGCCCCCGGCGGCGTCCAGTTCGCCGTAAACTTCGGCGAAATCCGCCACGCTCGGCCCGTGCAGAATCGCGCAGCCGAATTTCGCCGGTTCGATAGGGTTATGGCCGCCGCCCGGCGTCAGCGACCGGCCCATGAAAACAACCCCCGCGGTTCGGAAAATCAGGCCCAGTTCGCCAATCGTGTCAGCGACGTAGATTTGCGTCTCGCGCCGCGGCAAGTCGCCCAGCGAACGCAAGCCGACGCTCAGCCCGCGCTCTCGCGCGAGGCCGGCGACCTCCTCCCCGCGCGCGGGGTCGCGTGGCGCGACGATGGTCAAAAGATCGGGGAAATCACGCGCCAAATCGAGATGGGCGCCCACCACGAAGCTCTCCTCTCCCGGATGGGTCGAGACGGCCGCGAAAACCGGGCGGGCTCCAAGCGCGCCCTGGAGCGCCGCGAGCTTTAGCGGATCGGCCGGCGGCGCTGGAACGTCGAATTTCAGATTGCCGGCGACTTGCGCTCGGGGCGCGCCAAGACCCAGAAAACGCGCGGCGTTTTCGGCGTCTTGCGCGAGGCAGAGGTCGATCTTGCCAAAGAGCTTGGCGCCGACGCCCGGCGCGGCGCGCCAGCGTTCGGCGGAAGCCTCGGAGATGCGCGCGTTGACCAACACCAAGGGCGCGCCGCGGGCGTGGACCGCGCCGACGAAATTGGGCCAGATTTCGGATTCGGCGAACAGCGCCAGATCGGGCCGCCAGTGGTCGAGAAAGCGCGCGACGAAACGCGGCGCGTCCAGCGGCAGATATTGGTGAAACGCGCCCGCCGGCAACCGCGCGCCGAGCAGCCGCGCCGAACCTGGCGTGCCGGTGGTGACCAAAACCTCGATCCCTCGCTGGATAAAGCGCTCGATCAGCGGCAGCAGCGACAGGCTCTCGCCCAAACTCGCGCCATGCAGCCAGACCAATTGGCCGTCCGGGCGCGGCAGGCTGGGAAACCCGAGCCGCTCGCCGAGCCGCGAAGGGTCTTCCTTTCCCCGCCCGGCGCGCCAGGCGAGAAGCGGACGCGCGCAAGGGGTCAGCGCGATCGTGGCGAGCCGGTAAAGCCTCAAAAGCGGCATGGGGATTGAGTCCACCGCAAGCTACAAGAATCGCGCCCTTTCGCCGCCGCGCGGCGAGCGAACAAGAATCTCTCTAGCACAAACCCAGGCGTAAAGAACACGCAAGGCGCCCGACGGCGTCGACGCCGTCGGGCTCCCTCTTGTCACGGCCATCGATGGCGAAAAAACGGCCCTCGCATGGCGAGGGCCGCTGTTTGGCGCGTGCGGGCATTACGAAGCCGCGACTGGCAGCGCGACGAAGCGCGTGCCTTCCGCCGACTTCACCCGCAGCAACACGGATCTGTGCCCTTCCCTGCGGGCGCCTTCGAGCGCGGAGGAAAGATCGCCGGAATCGTTTACCGCCTGCCCGCCGACTTCGAGGATCACGTCGCCGCGGCGCAAACCCTTTTGGGCGGCCACGCCCTCGGGGTCGATGTTAGTGATGTAAAGCCCCTCGCCGCCGCCGCGCCGCGCTTGCGCCGCGGGCTGAACCTCCAGCCCGAGCCCAGCGAGCACATTGCTCCTGTCCACGCCGCCGAGATCCGCGCGCAACTCTTTTTCGGCCGGCAGCGCGCCAAGCTTAACCCGCGCGGTCTTTTCGACCCCGCCCCGCAGATAGGCCAGCTCGACGGTCTTGCCCGGCCCCGCCGAGGCGATCTTGCGCGACAGTTCGCGCGGAGCATCGATCTTTTCGCCATCGACGGCGACGATAACGTCGCCAGCCTTGAGCCCCGCGCTTTCGGCCGGGCCGCCCTTGACCGGTTGGGCGACCAGCGCGCCCTTGGTCGACTTCAGCCCGAGACTGTCGGCGAGATCCTGCGTAACACCCTGGATCTGCACGCCGATCCAGCCGCGCGAGACGGAGCCCTTCTCCTTGAGCGCCTCGACCACGTCCTTTGCGACTTCCGTCGGAATCGCGAAGCCGATACCGACCGAGCCGCCCGACGGCGAATAAATCGCCGTGTTGACGCCGATCACGCCGCCATGCGTGTCGAACGCCGGACCGCCCGAGTTACCGCGGTTGACCGGCGCGTCGATCTGCAAAAAGTCGTCGTATGGGCCAGCGCCGATATCGCGGCCTCGCGCCGACACGATGCCCGCCGTCACCGTTCCGCCAAGGCCAAACGGATTGCCGACCGCGATCACCCAATCGCCGACGCGCGGGGCCGTATTCGACCACGTGACGAAGGGCAGATTGCCACCGTCGTTGATCTTGAGCAAGGCGAGGTCGGTGCGCTTATCGGTTCCGATGATCTTCGCCGGCAGCGTCTTGCCGCCGTCGAGGACGACCTCGACCTCGCTGGCGTGATCGACCACGTGATTATTGGTCACGACATAGCCGTCCGCGCTGATGATGAAGCCAGAGCCTTGCGATTGGGTAATATGCTTCTGCGGCATGCCGCCCCGCCCCTGGCCAAAGCGCCTGAAGAAGTCGTACAGCGGATCGTCGGGCGAAAGCTCGGGACCCTCTTCGCCCTCATTGTTGGGGGTTTCGACCGCCTTGACCTTGATCGCGACGACCGCGCCCTTAACCCGCTCGACGACGTCGGCGAAGGAGGCGGGGCCAGAAGCCGGCGCGAGTTGCGCGAGCGGCGCCTCGGCCAGAGCCGGGCGCGCGGGGGCGAGCCCAAACAGGGACGCGCCGAGCGCGACGGCCGCGACGGCGCCAAGCAGGGCCGCGCGCGGGTTACGGGAATGACGCCGAAAGGCGAAGTTAGTCATGGGAAGCCATCTCCAAAGCAGCCAAGCCAGAGCGCCGCGCGCTGGCCCACGACCGGAAAGATGGGGGATCGCCCCTTGCGCGCCAATGGCGGCGGGATGAAACTTTGGTAAGGCGGCGCCAGCTACTTCACGAACACGTAGATGTCAACGTCGACATTGGCGTCCTCGGCGTCGGTGAGGTTCGTCAAATATTCCTCGATAAAGATGTTGTTGGTGTCGAGGCCTTTTTCGTCGAGATAGGCGGTGATCGCCTCATAGGTCGCGTCGATCTCGTCGTAGGAGCCGCGGTGCTCGAACTTCAGCGCCTTGCCGGCGGGCGAAGCGCCGACATCGACGCCATCAGCGAGCTTGATCTTGCCCTCCGGCGCCTTGGCGATCGGCAGCATCGCCTCGTAATGGAAGCCGCTGTCGTCCGTGTCGGTGAAGACCGCGAGCGGGCGCCCATTCGGCGCGAGGCCGGCCTTGGTCGCCGCGGCGGTCACCTTGGCGAGGGAATCGGTCAGCGTCTTGGCCGCGTCGTCCCATTTGGCGTGTCCCTTCAACACCAGAACCGGGCGCGCGGGAACGTCGACAATCTGGCCGGAGACGCTTTCCATTGGTGTTTCGGCGCCAGCAGGCGGCTCGGTTTTGTCGGCGGCGCCGGTCTTATTGTCCTCCAGGCTCTCGGCGGGCGGGGCTTTTTCGGCCGGCGTGGTCTTGCCGGCGGTCACCTCGGGCGGGGCCAAGTCGGGAGATAACCTCTTTTGTAGATAAAGCGCGCCAAAGCCGATCAGCAGGGCCAGCGCGGCCAGCACGCGCCAACGGGCGGCGAAATGGCCGAGCGTCGCCGAGAAATCCTTAAGCTTGTCGAAGAAACTCATCGCTGCGTCCTCTTTGGCCTCCCCGCCGCGCCGCCGGAAGGGACATGGCGCAAGATCGCCACTGTCAAAGACCGCCCCGACTCTGGCGCGCGACCGCCGCTTCTCCTATACAGGAGCCGCCTAACCTTGACACGGCCAAATCGTAACACCCGCGACATGACACACAAACTCGCCCGGCGTCCCATTCTGCGCATGAACGGAATCGGCAACGAAATCCTCGTGCTGGATCTGCGTGGCTCGGACATCGTGCTGGCGCCCGAAGAAGCGCGCGCCATCGCCCTCCAGCCTGGACTCAAATTCGACCAATTGATGGCGCTGCACGACCCCTGCGCGGGCGGCGCCGACGCCGCGCTGCGCATCTACAACATCGACGGCTCGCTGTCGGCGGCCTGCGGCAACGGCACGCGCTGCGTCGCGTGGGCGCTGGCGCAGGGCGGCGGGCCGGAACATCTGCGCCTCGAGACCGACGCCGGCCTGGTCGAGAGCTGGCGCGCCGGCGAGAAGCTGTTCACCGTCGACATGGGCCGCCCGCGTCTGGCCTGGTCCGAGATTCCACTGGCGCATGATGTTGGCGACACAAGCGATATCGCGCTGGAGCCGCAAGTCGCGGGCGCGCCGGAGCGGTTTTGCGCCGTCGGCATGGGCAATCCGCACGCGGTGTTCTTCGTCGACGACGCCGGCGCGGTCGATCTCGAAAAGGTCGGCCCCGTGTTGGAGCGTCATCCGCTCTTTCCCGAGCGCGCGAACATCTCCTTCGCGCAAATTCTATCCCATGACGAAATCCTGCTGCGCGTCTGGGAGCGTGGGACCGGCGCGACCAAGGCTTGCGGCTCGGCGGCCTGCGCGACGCTTGTCGCGGCGGCGCGAACTTCTCGCGCGGGGCGTCGCGGCAACATAAGACTTCCCGGCGGCGATCTTCTCATTCACTGGCGCGACGACGATCACGCGCACATGACCGGGCCGGTCGAATTCGAATTCGAAACGGTGCTCGATCCCGCCATTTTCGAGAGGCTAGCGACGTGACCGACTCCGCCGTCGACACCATCACTTTCGGCTGTCGGCTCAACATCGTCGAATCCGAGGCGCTCGCGGGCGAGGCGCGGGGCGCGGGGGAAGAAAATCTCGTCATCGTCAATACCTGCGCCGTCACGGCCGAGTCGACGCGCCAGGCGCGCCAGGCCATCCGCCGCCTGCATCGCGAACGGCCCGATGCGCGCATCATCGTCACCGGCTGCGCCGCGACGATAGCGCCGACGGAATTTTTGGCCATGGAAGGCGTGACGCGCGTCGTCGGGAATGGCGACAAAAGCCTGTTCGCGCCGGCCGGACCCAGCTTCGCCGCGCCAAAAGCGCTTGGCGCGAGCGAAGGCACGCGCGGCTTTCTCGCCGTGCAGAACGGCTGCGACCACCGCTGCACTTTTTGCATCATTCCGTTCGGGCGCGGACCGTCGCGCTCGGCGCCGCCGCGTGAGATCGTCGCGAGGGCGCGCGAGCTCGTCGCATCCGGCAAGCGCGAGATCGTGTTGACCGGCGTCGATCTCACCTCTTACGGCGGCGATCTTGGCGGCGGCGAGACCCTGGGGCGTTTGGCGCGGCTGCTCCTCGCCGAACTGCCGGAACTGGCGCGAGTGCGCATTTCCTCGATCGACTGCATCGAGGCCGACCCGACATTGATCGAGGCGGTGGCGGAGGAGCCGAGGCTGGCGCCGCATCTGCATCTCTCCTTGCAGTCGGGCGACGACCTGATCTTGAAGCGGATGAAGCGCCGCCATTCCCGCCGCGACGCGATAAAATTTTGCGAGGAGCTGCGTTTGTCGCGTCCCGATATTGTGTTCGGCGCCGATTTCATCGTCGGCTTCCCGACCGAAACTGAGGAAATGTTTTCGCGCACGCTCGATCTCGTGGAGGAATGCGGATTGACGCATCTGCATGTCTTTCCCTTTTCGCCGCGCCCGGAAACGCCGGCGGCGCGCATGCCGCAAGTCGCGCCGCAAATCGTCAAGACGCGCGCGCAAAGGCTGCGGGCGCTCGGCGAGGCGCGGCTGGCGCGCCATCTCGCGGATCAGCAGGGCAAGGCGCTGCGCGTGCTCGCCGAGCGCGGCGGCCTCGCGCGCGCGGCGGATTTCACGCTGGCGCGCACGCCCGGCGCCATTGCCGGCGAAATGTTCGACATTCGCGTTTTGGGCCACGATGGCCGCGCGCTGCTGGCGGAACGGCCGTAAATGTCCGGCAATCTCGCGCTCGCCTGGGAAGTCTTCGAGATCGTCTGGATCAATATTCTGCTGTCCGGCGACAATGCGATCCTGATCGCGCTCGCCTGTCGGCGGCTGCCGGAGGAGCGGCGGCGCTGGGGCGTGCTGCTCGGCTCGCTCGGCGGCGTCGCCCTTCGCATCGGCTTCACTCTGGCGATTGTCCAGCTTTTGCATGTGCCGCTGCTGAAGACGGCGGGCGCGCTGCTGCTGCTCTATGTCGCGATCAAATTGCCGCATGGCGACCACGAGCGCAATGACGTGGAGGCCAAGCCCAATCTTTGGGGCGCGGTGATGTCGATCATCGTCGCCGACGCGGTGATGTCGCTCGACAATGTACTCGCCATCGCCGCCGCCGCGCATGGGTCGATGCGCCTCATTGTGTTCGGGCTGGCGCTGTCCGCGCCGCTGGTGATGTTTGGCACGGGGGTCTTGCTCAAATTGCTCGACCGTTTTCCGCTGCTGATCTGGGCCGGCGCGGGCGTCCTGGGTTGGGTCGCGGGCGGCATGGCGGCGACCGATCCCTTTTGGACGCGCTTCCACCTTCCGCTGGAGACGCCGCTCTCGGTCGCGGCGTGCCTGTTCGTGCTCGCCGGGGCGATGGCGCTGCGCAAATGCTGAGTTCGCCGGCCGATCTCACAAAAAACTCTGCGGATCGACATCCACCTGCACGCGCACGCCGCCGCGTTCCGGCGGCCCCGCCGCCAGCAGATCGCGCAAGAAGCCTTGCAGATCGGCGCTGCGCGGCGCCTTGACCAGCAGGCGGAAACGAAAGCGCCCGCGCAGCAGCGCGATGGGCGCCTCAGCGGGGCCGAGCAGCATGATCTCGCCCTCTTCCGGCAGTCCGCCGAGCGCCGCGACGCGGTAGCGCTCGCTCGTCGGCAGGCCGTGCGCCGCGCGGGCCAGCGCGCGCGCATGGGTCTCCGCAAGCGCGGCGTCCTTGGCGGAAACGATCAGCGCCGCGAGACGTCCGAACGGCGGCAGGCCGGCGCGCTGGCGCAGACTCGTCTCTTGAGCGTAAAACTCCTCGGCGTCGCCGGAAAGCAGCGCGGAAATCACGGGATGCTCGGGCCGATAGGTCTGGATCAGCGCCCTGCCCGGCTGGTCGCCGCGCCCGGCGCGTCCGGTCACCTGCGCCAGTAATTGAAACGTCCGCTCCGCCGCGCGCGGATCGCCGCTGCCTAAGCCAAGATCAGCGTCGACGACGCCGACCAGCGTCAGAAAGGGAAAATTATGACCCTTGGCGACGAGCTGCGTGCCGATGACCAGATCGAAGGCGCCCTTGGCGATCTCGTCCAATTCGCGCCGCAGCCGCTCGGCGCCGCCGGGAAAATCCGAGGACAGCACGAGCACGCGGGCGTCTGGAAACAGGTCCGCCGCTTCTTCCGCGAGGCGCTCGACACCGGGGCCGCAGGCCGCCAGCGCGTCTTCCGCCTCGCATTCCGGGCAGACATGCGGGCGCGGCTCCATATGGCCGCAATGATGGCAGATCAGCGCGCGGCGGAAGCGATGCTCGACCAGCCAGGCGTCGCAGTCGGAGCAGCGGAATCTGTGGCCGCAATGGCGGCACAGAGTCAGCGGGGCATAGCCGCGCCGGTTGAGAAACAGCAGCGCCTGTTCGCCGCGCGCGATGGTCTCGCCCACCGCGAGAGCGAGGCGCGGCGCGATCCAGCGGTTTTTTGGCGGCCCCTCGACGCGCATGTCGATGGCCTCGAGCCGCGGCATTGTTCGCGCGCCGGCGCGCGCCTTGAGGCGCAGATGCGCATAGCGGCCGCTGGCGGCGTTGACGCGCGTCTCGATCGAGGGCGTCGCCGAGGCGAGCACGAGCGTCGCGCCCTCGATGCGCGCGCGCACCACCGCCATGTCGCGGGCGTGATAGTTGACGCCATCCTCCTGCTTATAGGCGCCCTCATGCTCCTCATCGACGACGATGAGCCGCAAATCGCCAAACGGCAGGAATAGCGCCGAGCGCGCGCCGACAACGACCCGCGCCTCGCCCTCCGCCGCCGCGCGCCAGATGCGCGCGCGCTTCTTTTCCGAGACGCCGGAATGCCATTCGGCCGGCCGCGCGCCGAACCGCGCCGAAAAACGCTCCAGAAACTGACTGGTCAGCGCGATTTCCGGCATCAACACCAGCGCCTGCCCGCCGGCCCGCAAAGCCGCGGCGACAGCCTCGAAATAAACCTCGGTCTTGCCCGAGCCGGTGACGCCTTCCAGCAAAAAAGGACGATAACCGCGCGCCGTTACGGCGACCGTCAGCGCCGTCGCCGCGAGTTGTTGTTCGGCTTCGAGAACGGGCGGCGAAAACAAAGGATCGAGCGCGCCGCAGACCGGCGGCGGCGCGGCGGTCAGCGTCTCCAGCGCGCCCTCGTCGACCAGCGCGTCGATCACCGAAGCCCCGCAGCCGGCCGCCTCCATCAGCGCCTTTTTGGTGAAGGCCAGTCCGCCTTCCGCCGCCGCCAGCGCGCGGGCGCGGGTGGGCGTGAGGCGTTGCGGCGGAGGGCCAGCGAGGCGATAGAGCAGGCGCGGCGCGGGCGGCCCCGCGTCTTCTCCGGCGCCTGTGGCGAGACGCAGCGCCATGCCGCGCGGGGCCAGAGTCCAGCGCGCCAGCCAGTCCAGAAAATCGCGTAAGCTTTGCGACAGTCTCGGCCGGTCGTAGCGCGAGGCCACGCTCTTCAAGTTGCCGGGCGGCCCGCTGGCGGGCTTCACCGCCCAGACGACTCCAATGGCCTCGCGCCGCCCCAGCGGTATTTTCACGAAGTCGCCCGGCGCCAGGGCGAGGCCGGGAGGCGCGAAATAGCTATAGGTCTGGTCCACCGCCACGGGCGGAAGAACCTCGACAATCAGTCCCCCGCCCTCAACCCCGTCGCCGCTCATGCGAGCGGCTTAGCATTTTGGCGAGGCTTGCGCAGTAGGGCGGGCGCTCCGTCACTCCGCGATCAATTCCAACCCGCCGGCGTAGCGGCGGGCGTTTTCGACATAGTGCTTCGCCGATTCGAGATTATGCCCGGCGGCGTCATCGTCGAGCGTGCGCAACACCTTGGCGGGCGTGCCGACGATCAGCGAATTGTCGGGAAACTCCTTGCCCTCGGTGACCAGCGCATTGGCGCCGACAAGGCAGTTGCGGCCGATCTTGGCGCCGTTGAGGATGGTCGCGCCCATGCCGATCAATGTGTTGTCGCCGATCACGCAGCCATGCAAAATCACGCCGTGACCGATGGTGCAATCGGCGCCGATGTCGAGCGGATAGCCCATGTCGGTGTGCAGCACGCTGTTTTCCTGGATATTGGTGCGCGCGCCGACAGTGACCCATTCATTATCGCCGCGCAGCACGCAGCCGAACCAGACATTGGCGTCCTCGTCCAGCGCCACGCGGCCGATCAGACAGGCGTTGGGCGCGATCCAGTAGCGCCCTTGCGCCGGCAGGCGCGGCGGGATTCCGTCGATCTTGTAAAGCGGCATGCGTCAATCTCCCCGATTCGCGCAAAACCTTGCCATTTTCGCGCGAGGGCGCATAGCGGGGCAGATTCGGCAAGAATAACTCCCTTTGTATTCAATTAGTTTAAAGCACGCTGGAGCGTGGCGTCAATCCGTTGTACTCCCCCTTGTCGCGGCTTTAAGCGCGTGATTCTTGGGCGTGGGGAGGCGACTCTGGCCGGCGAGAAGATGCAAGATCGACTGCGCGACGTCTTGCAATCGGCCGCGCGAGCCGCCGAAGGTCTGGCCATTCGCGCCGGAGCGCCGCGCCGCGCTCTGCTGACGCGACGGATCGCCGCGCCGGACCGTCTGCGCATCGCGCCACAGGACATCCGCACCGGCGACGCCACCGTCGCGGACGAGATTTACGCCGGCTATTTTTCTTTTTGCGGCAAGACCGTGAACGCGGGGGGATATTCGCCCTTCGCGCTGGAGCCGCCGTCGGCGAATTGGCGCCGCGCGCTCACCGGCTTTTCCTGGCTGCGGCATCTGCGCGCCGCCGGCGGCGCCCCGGCGCGCGACAATGCTCGGGCGCTGGTTCACGCGTTCATGGAACAGCGCGGCCAAGAGGCCGACGATCCGGCGTTCGAGCCAATGGTGACGGCGCGCCGGATGCTATGCTTTCTCGCGCATTCTCCCATGCTGCTCGACGGCGCGCCGCCCGAGTTTTACGATGGTTTCATGGCGGCGCTGGCTCAGGGCGCGAAGGCCCTCGCGCGCGCGCTCGAGGGGCCGGCGCGGGGAACGGAGCGCCTGCTTTGCGCGCTGGCGCTGCTGGAGTTTTGCCTTTGCGCCGAAGTCGGCGCCGATCTACAATCGGAGGCGAAGAAGGCGTTCACGCGGGAACTGGAGCGCCAAATTCTGGGCGATGGCGGCCATATCGGGCGCAATCCGAAGACCGTCCTCGACCTCGCGTTGGATCTGTTGCCGTTGCGGCAAGTTTACGCCGCGCGCGGCATGAAGCCGCCACAGCCGTTGCTTGGCGCCATTAACCGGATGATTCCGATGTTGCGCCTGCTGCAGCATGGCGACGGCTCGCTGGCTCTGTTCAACGGCATGTCGGCGACCGACCCCGGAGAACTGGCGACGGTGTTCACCCATGAGGCGCGAGGCGCCACTCCGCCGCTCGATGCGCCCGACAGCGGCTATCGCCGCATGACGGCGCCGGGCGCGCTGGCGCTCATCGACGTCGGCGCGCCGCCGCCATTGGAGTTTTCCCGCGTAGCCCACGCCGGCGCGCTCGCCTTCGAATTTTCGCTGGGGTCCGAGCGCGTCGTGGTCAATTGCGGCGCGCCGGCCGCGCAGCACGAAGCTGCGCGCGAGGTCGCCCGCAACAGCGCCGCCCATTCGACGCTCGTCATCGACGACCAATCCTCCAGTCAAATCGAGCCGCTTTCCAGCAAGGCGAGCCCCGGACTCATCGTCACGGGTCCGCGCGAGATGCGCGCGGAGCGGCGGCGTTCGCGCAGGGGCGAAGTGATCGAAGCCGCGCATGACGGCTACAAGGAACGTTTCGGGCTTATGCACGAGCGCATTCTGGCGATGACGCAAGACGGTTCGCGCTTTATCGGCCAGGATCGGCTGGTCGCGGCGGAGAGCGCGAAAAAGAAGGACGCGAAAGACGAAAGCGCGGCGCATGAATTCTCGGCGCGCTTCCATTTACATCCGAGCGTCGGCGCGGCGCCGCAAGCCGACGGGCGTGGAATCGAACTGGCGCTGCCAAGCGGCGCGCGGCTGCTGTTCGAAGCGGGCGGCCATACGCCAAGGCTGGAGGAAAGCATTTTCTTCGCCGCGCCCGAGGGCGCCCGCAAAACGACGCAAATCGTCGTGGCCGGGCCCGCGAAGCCAGGCATGCGGCTACGCTGGACGTTTACGCGGGTGGAAGATTTCGACGACCCCGCCCCGGTTCCTGCGCCGATGGATTCATGATAGGTCAAGCGCGCTCGCCAAAAGTCAGCCTGAAGGAACTCCATGCCCGTCGATTTGCGTCCCATCGCCCGCGCTCTGCTGTCCGTCTCCGACAAAACGGGCCTCGTCGAATTCGCGCGCGCGCTTAGTCTTCGCGGCGTCGAGTTGGTCTCGACCGGCGGCACCCGCAAGACGCTCGCGGAGGCGGGTCTCGCGGTCAAGGACATCGCCGATTTGACGCTATTTCCGGAGATGATGGACGGGCGGCTCAAGACCTTGCATCCCAAGGTGCATGGCGGCCTATTGGCGATCCGCGAGAATCCCGAGCACGAAGCCGCCATGCTGGCGCATGACATCAATCCGATCGACCTTCTAGTGGTCAATCTCTATCCGTTCGAGGCGACGCTGGCGAAGGGCGCGCCCGACGCCGAATGTGTCGAGAACATCGACATCGGTGGACCGGCGATGATCCGCGCGGCGGCCAAGAACCACGACGACGTGGCCGTGCTGGTCGATCCCGGCGATTACGCGGATTTCGCCGCCGAACTGAACGCGAACGACGGGCGCGCGACACTGGCGTCGCGTCGCCGCCTTGCTCAAAAGGCCTTCGCCCGCACGGCGGCTTACGATGCGGCGATTTCCAACTGGCTCGCCGCGTCGCTGGGCGAGACGACGCCGCCCTGGCGTGCGCTCGGCGGGCGGTTGGCGCAGCCCATGCGCTATGGCGAAAATCCGCATCAGTCCGCCGGCTTCTATCTCACCGGCGAGCAGCGGCCTGGCGTCGCCACGGCGCGACAGGTCCAGGGCAAGCAGCTCTCGTACAATAACATCAACGACACCGACGCGGCCTTCGAGTGCGTCGCGGAGTTCGATCCCGCCCGCGCGGCGGCGGTCGCGATCATCAAGCACGCCAACCCCTGCGGCGTCGCCGAAGGCGCCACGCTGGAGGAGGCCTATCTCAAGGCGCTGCGCTGCGATCCGGTTTCGGCCTTTGGCGGCATTGTCGCCCTGAACCGGAGACTCGACGCCGCGAGCGCGCGGAAAATCGTCGAGGTGTTCACCGAGGTCATCATCGCGCCGGACGCCGACGAAGACGCCATCGCGCTGGTGGCGGCGAAGAAGAATTTGCGGTTGCTCTTGACCGGCGGCCTGCCCGATCCGCGCGCGCCTGGCCTGACTCTGAGAACCGTGGCCGGCGGCTTTCTCGCGCAGGGCCGCGACAACGCCGTCGTCGACGATATGACGCTAAAGGTGGTGACCGAACGCGCGCCGACGACACAGGAGCTGGCCGATCTGAAATTCGCCTTTCGCGTCGCCAAGCACGTAAAATCCAACGCGATCGTCTACGTCAAGGACGGGGCGACGGTCGGCATTGGCGCCGGGCAGATGTCGCGCGTCGACTCCTCGCGCATCGCGGCGGCGAAGGCGGAGGAAGCGGCCAAGGCGCTGGGCCTTTCCGAAAGCCTCGCCAAGGGCTCGGCTGTCGCCTCGGACGCCTTCTTTCCGTTCCCCGACGGCCTGCTGGCGGCGGCGGCGGCGGGCGCCACGGCGGTGATTCAGCCCGGCGGATCGGTCAACGACAAGGATGTGATCGCGGCGGCGGACGAGGCCGGGCTCGCAATGGTGTTCACCGGCGTCCGGCATTTCAGGCATTGAGGCGACGGATTGCGCCGCGTCACTGCGTTTGCGAGAGAAGCTTCTGCTGATGGTCGCGCAGCAGCGCGTCGATGATCTCGTCGAGCGCTTCACCCTCCATCACCTTGTCGAGCTTGTAGAGCGTCAAATTGATGCGGTGGTCGGTGACGCGCCCTTGCGGAAAATTATAGGTGCGGATGCGCTCGGAACGGTCGCCCGAGCCCACCTGCTGGCGCCGATCCTCCGAGCGCGCGCTGTCGAGGCGCGAGCGTTCGGCGTCGTAAAGCCGCGAGCGCAGCACGGCCATCGCCTTCGCCCTGTTGCGATGCTGTGATCGCTCCTCCTGCATCATCACGACGATGCCGGACGGGAGATGCGTGATGCGGATCGCCGACTCGGTCTTGTTGACGTGCTGGCCGCCGGCACCCTGCGAGCGCATCGTGTCGATCTGCAGATCCTTGTCGTCGATGACGAGATCGACCTCCTCGACCTGCGGCAGCACGGCGACGGTCGCGGCGGAGGTGTGGATGCGTCCCTGCGTCTCGGTCGCCGGAACGCGCTGGACGCGATGCACGCCCGACTCGAATTTGAGTCGTCCATAGACGCCGCGCCCGCCGATCTCCGCGATGATTTCCTTATAGCCGCCGAGCGCCCCCTCGCTCACCGAGACAATCTCCACGCTCCACCCCTTGAGCGCCGCGTATTTCTGATAGGCGCGGAAAAGATCGCCCGCGAATAGCGACGCCTCGTCGCCGCCGGTTCCCGCGCGAACCTCCAGAATGACGCTCTTTTCGTCGGCGGCGTCCTTGGGCAATAGCGCGAGTTTCAGCGCCTCGCCGGCTTCTTCGAGCTTTCGTTCCGCGGCCGCGATTTCGCCCTTGGCCAAGGCGCGCATGTCCTCGTCGGTCGAAGGGTCCGCGAGCAATTCGCGCAGTTCGTCGACTTCCTTTTGCGCGGCGCGATAGGCGCCGATCGCCGCCGCCGTCTCGTCGAGCGAGGCCAGTTCGCGCGAGAGCGCGACAAAACTCTGCGAGTCCGGACCGCTGCTGAGCTTTTCGCCGATTTCCTGGTGACGACGTAAAATAAGATCGAGTCTATCTTGCGCGAACATTCTAAATCCATGCGTGGGGGCGGGTTGGCGGCGCGAAAAATGAGCGTCGCTACAAGGGAACCCCGTTCGCGGCAGCAAATTGGCGCAGGTGCTCGCGCAAGGAGTGCCGCCCCTCGTCGCTGCCCATCAGCGACGCCAGGAACAGCCGCGCCTGTTCGAGATCGAGCCCGAGGATCATCGCCTTAACCGGACCGATCGAGGCCGGCGACATCGACAGCGAACGATAGCCGATCGCCAGCAGCGCGAGCGCCTCCAAAGGCCGCCCGCCCATTTCGCCGCACAGCGTCACCGGCGTGCCCGCGCGGTCGCCGGCGTCGACGATGCTTTTGAGGGCGCGCAGCACTGGCGTCGAGAGATTGTCGTAGCGCTTGGAGACGCGCGTATTGTCGCGGTCGGCGGCGTAAAGATATTGCACGAGGTCGTTGGAGCCGACCGACAGAAAATCGGCACGCTCGGCGATCTGATCCAACTCCCACAACAAGGCCGGCACCTCCACCATGGCGCCGAGTTCGAGCTTCGTCGGCATCCCGTGCTCGTGCCGGCGGATCAACTCCATTTCCCGCAGGGTGATCGCCTTGGCGAGATCGAATTCCGCGACATTGGCGATCATCGGGAACATGACGCGCAGATCGCGCCCGGCGCTGGCCTTGAGCATGGCGCGCAGTTGCAACCGCAACAAGCCCGGCCGGTCGAGGCCGATCCGGATCGCCCGCCAGCCGAGCGCCGGGTTCTCCTCGTCGATCTTGGCCATGTAGGGCAGCACCTTGTCCGAGCCGATGTCGAGCGTGCGGAAGGTGACGGGTTTGTCGGGAACGGCGTCAAGGACGGTCTTGTAAAACTGGTACTGCTCCTTCATGCGCGGGAAGCGCGGGGCCAGCATGAATTGCAGTTCGGTGCGGAAGAGGCCGATGGACCCCGCGCCGGTCTCGTGGACGAATGGCGCGTCGATGGTGAGGCCGGCGTTCATGTGCAGCGCGACCGCAACGCCGTCCCTGGTGACGGCGGGAACATCGCGAAGCCGCGCATACTGCTCCTGCCGGCGCGCGCGCAGCCGCGCTTTTTCAGCGTAGGCGGTGCGCACGTCGGGCTGCGGGCGCACATGCACATCGCCGGTCGAGCCGTCGATAATCACCGCGTCGTTAGGTTCGACGAGGCTGGTGATGTTGGGAACAAGTCCGACCGTGGCGACTCCGAGCGCGCGCGCGACGATCGCCACGTGGCTGGCCGGCCCGCCCTCCTCGAGGATCAGCCCGCGCAGTTTCGCGCGGTCATAGTCGAGCAGCGCCGCCGGCCCCATGTTGCGGGCGACGATGATCGCGTTCTCCGGCACGCTGTCGCGGTCGGCGACATAGGTCTGGCCGGTCAACTGGTGCAGCAGGCGGTTGGCGAGATCATCGAGATCGTGCAGCCGATCACGCAGATAAGGGTCGGTCTGGCGCTGCATTCGCGCCCTGGCGTCGTTCTGCACCCGCTCGACCGCGGCCTCGGCGGTGAGGCCGGTCATCGCCGCCTCGCGCAGCCTGCGCAGCCATCCCTGGTCATTGGCGACCATGCGGACGGATTCGAGCACCTCCCTATGCTCGCCGACGCCCATCCGGTGTCCGTGAGCGACGAGTTCGTCGATCGACATCCGCATGGCGTCTATCGCCGTGTCGAGACGCCGCAATTCCGCCTGAACGTCCTCGGCGAGAAGGTTCTTCACGACGACGCGCGGCTCGTGCAGCAACACATAGCCGAGCCCAACGCCTTCGCAGATCGCCGCGCCCTTGAGCGACAACGGACCGTTGAGCGCGAGCAGTTCGGCCGACTTGGCGATAGACTGCAATTCGCCCGAGGCGATCATTTCCGCGAGCAGCATCGCCGTGGTTTGCAGCGCCTCGACTTCCTCCTCGGAATAGGTGCGCCGCACCTTGTTCTGCACGACCAGCACGCCGACCGTATTGCCGCCGCGCAGGATCGGCACGCCGAGGAAGGAGTGATAGACCTCCTCGCCGGTCTCCGGACGGTAGGAGAAAGCCGGATGCTCATGCGCCTCGGACAAGGCGAGAGGTTCGGCGCTTTGCGCGATCAGGCCGACGAGGCCCTCGCCGGACTGCATGGTGGTCAGATGAACGGCCTCGCGGTTCAGGCCCTCCGTCGCGTAAAGTTCAAGGCGCTGGTCGGCGCGCAGGACATAGACCGAACACACCTCCGCCACCATATTGGCGGCGATCTGCATCACGATCTTGTCGAGCCGCGCCTGCGCGTTCACCGGCTCCGCGCTGATTTCGCGCAGCCGGCGCAGCAACAGGCGTGGTCCGCCGTGAACGCTCCGCATCGGGTCTATTCCTGTTCCGCCGCCGCCTGGAGAACCCCGCCGACGCTTATCCACTATCACTATCATATCCCGGCGCGATCGCTCGCCACCCGTCCCTGGCCAGCGTATATTGCCGCCCTCCGCCCTCCGCAAGGGAGCGGAGTCGACGGAATCGCCTCGCAAGGACCATACCGACTGGACGCGCGGGGCGCTAATCGGCTTGCGAGACGGCGCCGAAGGCTCTACCAGTCTCGGCGCGGATCGTCTCGACGTGGCCAGTCTCGATGTGGCCAAGTCTCGGCGCGGTTAAGTCTCGGTGCGGTTAAGTCTCGGCGCGGCCGACAGGCCGTCGGAATCATCGCAAGGAAGCCCGCGAGCCTAATGGCCGGGGCCCTTCGTGCTCAAGAAGTGACTTCGTGGGTTTCAACAAATATCTGATCTCGTTGCTGCTGTTCGTCGTCTTCGCCCCCTCGGCCTGGGCGGTGGACAGCGTGCGCGTGCCGCACGACACTCCGGCGATCGACCTCACCAACGCCGTCGAGAAACACGCGGCGGAAGGCGACCGGCTGCAGGTTTCGACCGCGCCGGGCTCGGACGGAATCACCCGCCGCATCGAGGTCGAGGCCAAGGAGCCGGGCACGCATCCAAGCTGGATCGTGTTCGCGCTCACCAACGACACCGACGAGCAAATCGAAAGATTGATCGTCGCGCCGCATTTTCGCATGCAGGATTCGGGGCTGATCTGGCCGGATCTCGGCGCCACCCGCATTTCCACCATCACCGCGAGCCAGGGCTTTCCGCCCGAGCGTGAGGAGAGTCCCGACGCCGACGTGTTCCGCCTCACCCTCGACCCCGGCACGACCGTCACATATGTCGCGGAGCTGCGCACGGCGCACCTGCCGCAGCTCTATTTGTGGGAGCCGGACGCCTATAAGGAAAAAATCACCAGCCTGACCCTTTACAAGGGCATAGTGATCGGCATTTCTGGCCTGCTGGCGCTGTTCCTGACCATTGTGTTCGTCGTCAAAGGCGCCGTCATCTTCCCGGCGGCGGCCGCGCTGGCTTGGTCGGTGCTCGCCTATGTCTGTATCGATTTCGGCTTCTGGGACAAGATCTTCGGTTCCGACCCGGCCACCGACAGAATTTGGCGCGCCGGCTCCGAGACCGTGCTTTCGGCGACCCTGGTGGTGTTTCTTTTCGCCTATCTCAACCTCAACCGCTGGCATGTGCGCGCCTGGCACATCGCGGTCGTCTGGCTGCTGATCCTGGCCGATCTCGCGGGCCTCGCGGTGTTCGACGCGCCGGTCGCGGCGGGCGTCGCGCGCATATCGCTCGGCACGGTGGCGATCGTCGGCTTCGTTCTGATCCTCTATCTCGCCTCGCACGGGTTCGAGCGGGCGATCATGCTAATCCCGACATGGTTCTTGCTGGTGCTTTGGGTCTGCGCGGCGGGCTTCACGGTGTTCGGCTGGCTGACCAACGACCTTGTTTCGCCAGCCCTGGTCGGCGGCCTCGTGCTGATCGTCATGCTGATCGGTTTCACGGTGATGCAAAACGCCTTCGCCGGCGGTGGACTCGCCCAAGGGGCGATTTCCGATGTCGAGCGCAAGGCGCTGGCGCTGACCGGCGCCGGCGAGATCGTGTTCGATTGGGATGTGCCCTCGGACCATATATTCGTCAGCCCCGAGGCGGAGGCTCAATTGGGGCTCGACCGCGGCGGACTGGAGGGCGCCGCCGCCTCCTGGCTCGACTTGCTGCACCCTTTCGAACAGGACCGCTACCGCGCTTGTCTCGACGCGATACTGGAGCAGCGCCGAGGCCGCATCGACCAGGAATTCCGGCTGCGCGCCGCCGACGGCCACTATCTGTGTTTTCGCCTGCGCGCCCGCCCGGTTGTCGGACCGGACGGCGAGGTCATCCGTGTCGTCGGCACGCTCTCCGACGTAACCGAGGACCGAAACGCGCAGGAACGCCTGCTGCATGACGCCGTCCACGACAATCTGACCGGGCTGCCCAATCGCGCATTGTTCTTCGACCGGCTCGAAGGGGCGCTGGAATTCGCCCGCATGGAGAAGGACGTGCGGCCTTCGGTCCTATGCATCGACATAGACCGTTTCAAGCAGATTAACGAGCAGGTCGGAGTCGCGACCGGCGACAGCATTTTGCTGACCGTGGCACATCGGCTGACACGGCTGTTGCAGCCGCAGGACACTTTGGCGCGCTTCGCGGGCGACGCTTTCGCGATCATTCTCGTTTCGGAAACCGGCGCCGACCCCGTAATCGCGATGGCCGACGCGGTGCGCCGCGCGCTGGCGACGCCGGTGCGGTTCAGCGACCGCGAAATCAGCCTGTTCGCCTCGATCGGCGTCGCCTTGTTCGATCCCGCGGCGCACCCGGGCGCCGAGGACATGGTGGACGACGCGGAGATCGCGATGCGCCACGCCAAGCGGCTCGGCGGCAATCGCATCGAAGCGTTTCGCCCGGCGCTGCGCGCGCAGCGCTCCGACCGGCTGACGCTTGAGGCGGATTTGCGGCGCGCGCTGGAGCGTGGCGAGGTCAAGGCGTTTTTCCAGCCCATCGTCCGCCTGGAGGATCGCACCATCGCCGGGTTCGAGACGCTGCTGCGCTGGGATCACCCAAAGCTCGGCCGCCTCGACGC
>PLAI01000384.1 GCA_003134075.1 Methylocystaceae bacterium
CCCAGCCACGGAAGGATGCGCCGCCGCCGCAGGAGCCCGCCGCCGCCCCCCCCGAGCCGCCGCAGGAGCCAAAGCCGGACGTCCAGCCGCCGCGTCGCCCAGCCGCCCCGCCGCCGGAAGCCGCCGAACAACCCGCGCCACCTCCCGCGCAGCCGCCACAGGAACCCGAGGATCCGTTGGAATCCCTGGAGGCCGAGATGGCGCGTCTGCTGGGACGGCCAGACCATCAATAAAAACGCTGCCGCGCTCGGGTTCGAACGCGGCGGCTTTTTCGTCCTCTTTTTTCCGTTATCCCCAGAGCGCGATTAGTCGTCGCGATAGACTTTTTCGCGACGCTCGTGACGCTCCTGCGCCTCGATGGACAGGGTAGCGATTGGCCGAGCGTCGAGACGCTTCAACGAAATCGGCTCCCCCGTCTCCTCGCAATAGCCATAGACGCCCTCGTCGATGCGCGCGAGCGCCGAGTCGATCTTGGAGATCAGCTTGCGTTGCCGGTCGCGCGAGCGCAGCTCGATGGAGCGGTCCGTCTCCGACGACGCCCTGTCGGCGATGTCGGGATGATTTTCGTTGTCGCTCTGCAGGCTCGCCAAGGTCTCCCGGCTCTCCTCGAGAATTTCGTCCTTCCATGCGAGCAGCTTGCGCTTGAAATATTCGCGCTGCCGATCGTTCATGAACGGCTCATCTTCGCAAGGCTTGTAACTAGCTTCGATTTCGACCGCCATAGCCGCGAATCCCCCGGTTGGGTCATAGGCGACGCCTATATAGCCGCGACGCCGGCCCCTTACAATTGGCATTACCGCGAATGACGAAAGGATCGAAATAGCTTGGCCATGGTGAGTTTGGCGCGTGGGCGAGACTTATATCCCCGCCGACCTCGAAGCGAAGGGGAAACCCTCGACCAGCATCGCGGGAGCGGCCGCGGCGCCGGCGTCTTTGAACGCGCTCCATGCGCGCCGCGACGGACCGAGCGCCTCAATGCGAGCGAAGACCTCGGCGAGGCTGGCGTTGAAGCGCATATTGCGGGCCGGCGCGACGACCTTGCCGTTCTCGATGACGAAATTACCGTCGCGCGTGAGGCCGGTGAGCAACAGCGAGCGGGGGTCGAGCATATTGGCGTACCAAAGCCGCGTGACCAGCAGACCGCGCTTCGTCGTGCGGATCATATCCTCAATCGGCGTCTCGCCGCCACGCAGGTGAAAGCCGCGCGGATGCGCGACGGCCTCCGCCCCCGTCTTTCGCGCATAGGCGCGGTCGCGATAAAACGAGGCGACGACGCCGCTGTCGATCCACGGCCGCGCCCGCTGCGCCACGCCCTCGAAGCCGATGGAGCTGTCCGGCGCCAGCGGGTCGGCGGGATCGGAGGAGAGCGTCAGCTTCGCGTCGAACAAAGGCTCGCCGCCGCGCTTGCCGGAGAAAAAATTCCGACCTTCATCGGTCGCCCGGGCGTCGAGCGCGCGCAGCAGCCAGCGCGCCAACTCCGCGGTCGCGTCGGGCTCGAAGATCACGGTGTAGCGCCCGGGTTCGAGATCGCGTGGGGTCTCGTCGTGGGCGGCCTTTTCGCAGGCTCGCCGGGCCACGGCGCCGGCGTTCAGCAAATCGGCGTCAAACGCGTTCTCGCCGGCCCAGCCCGACCAGCTGTCGGCGCGATTGCGCGCGGTGACCGAGATTTCGACCTCCGCGCGCCGATCATAGGCGAACAGCCCCGCGCTGTTTACCATGGCCAGGAAACGCCGGCCGCTCGCGGCGCAGCCAAAGGTGTCGACGCCGGCCGCCATGCCTTGCGCGATCGCCTCGCCCGCGCGGGCCGCCAGCGCCTCCATCCCAAGCGTTCCCGTCGCCTCGCCGTAGCGGCGCGAGTCCTCGTAATTTTGCGGCCCCAGCGGCGCGACGTAATCCTGGTCCGGCGGCAGCGCGCGCGCGATCCGCTCCGAGCGCTCGAGCGCGGCCAGCGCGGCGCCCTCGTCGAGCGAGGCGATTTCGACCGAGCCGACCCGCCGCCCAACATGCGAGGAGACGCGCAGGGAAATATCGGCGAGCGAGCGATTGGTCGTGGCGCCGCCATGCGCAAAGCGCAGATTCTGCTCCTCGCCGCCGCGAATCGCGATCTCGCAGGCGTCGGCGCGCGAACGGGCCAGCAGCCGCCGGGCGATAGGCTCTATGTCTTGCTCGGAAAGAAACACGCGGCCTCGGATGTCATGGACGCCCAACGCTCGATGGGCGTCGCCCAATATGACTCATGGCCAAGCCAAGGGCCAACACCCATTTGGCGCGCCAAGGGCGCGAAACATCAACAAAAATTCATTTGAAACAAGCCCCTTCCGCCCCAACTAACGCGGCATGACCCCTGGAAAACGCCGGGCGAGTGCCGGGCCGGTCCTCATCCCCTGATCGTTCGTCCCGGAAAGCCGCGGGGCGCATCCTGAACGTCGCTCGCGCGCCTCGGCGCATCTCGCGAGGCGACGGAACCGAAAAGGAATCTCGCAATGATCGAGAGACATTGGAACGCCGACGTGCTGGCGTATATTTTCGGCCTCATTTTTATCGTGGTCGGGATCGCCGGCTTCATCCCCAATCCGCTCGTCTCGGACACGGGCGTCTTCCAAGTGAACGGGGCGCATAACCTTATCCATATCGTCACGGGCATCCTGTTCGTGGCCGGCGCCTACTTCGGCGCGTCGGTGTGGACGATCCGCGCAATCGCGGTGCTTTACACGATCGTTGCGATTGTCGGATTCGCGATGCCCGGCAATATGCTTCTCGGGGCCGTCGCGATGAACTTGGCCGACCGCTGGCTCCACGCCGCCTTCGCGGCGGTCCTGCTACTGGTCGGTTTCGTGACGCCCGCGCATGAGCCAATGCGCCAAGCCCATCAATAGCCGTCGCCCGAGCGAGACCGCTGACGATGGCATAATCCGACACTGGGGCGAGGCCGAACGAAGACGGTCTCGCCCCGCTGTTCACGCCGCCGCGTTGGTGTCGAGAATTCGAACGCCGCGAAAGCGCGCCACCGGCGCGCCGTGCGAGACCGGGGCGAGTTGCATCGGCTCCGCCTTGCCGCAGGTGAAAACGCCATGAAGTTCATTTGTCGAGGCGTCGCCGAGCCCGTCGAGCCCGCGCCAAAAATCCAGCGTGCGGCCCTGATAAGCGGCCCCCTGAACCATCTCGCCGAGCGCGCCGTTCTTGATCTCGAAGAATAGCTGGCCGCCGAACTGAAAATTGTCGCGCTGCTGGTCGATGCTCCAGCTTCCGGCGCCGATGATGTAGAGCCCGTCATCGACGCCGGAGATGAGATCGTCCAGCGAACAGCGCTCTGGATTGGGCGCCAGCGAAATATTGGGCATGCGCTGGATTGGAAAGGCGCGCGGGCTGTCGGCGTAGGCGCAGCCGTTGGAGCGCGGCAGGCCGATGAGATGCGCCTGCCCCAGCGCCATCTGGAAATTCTCGAACACGCCCTTTTCGATGATGGCGAAATTGGCCGAGGATGCGGGGGCGCCGTCGTCGTCGTAGCCGATGGTGGCGAGCCCGCCTTCCTGCGCGCGGTCCGCTTGTATCGTCATCAATTCGGAGCCAAAGCGCAGACCGCCGAGCATGGCCGGCTTGACGAAGGTCGTGCCGGCGAAATTCGCCTCCCAGCCGAGCGAGCGGTCGAGTTCGGTGGCGTGTCCGACCGTCTCGTGGATAGTCAAGAACAAATTGCTGGGGGCGATCACCACATCGCGCACGCCGGCGCTAACGGGTTTCGCGCGCAGCTTTCGCCGGGCTTCCTCGGCGCCCCGGCGCGCCTCCTCGACCAAGCCGCAACCAGCGGCGTAATCCCAACCGGCGCCGCGCGCCGGCGCGAGGCTGTCGCGCGTCGCGAAGCGCCCGGACGCCTTGTCGACTGCGGTGATTGTGAATCGCGGCTCCACGCGCGTGCGCGTCTGCGCGATGCGCGCGCCATTGGCGCTGGCGAAAAGCCGCTCCTCGCGCGCCGCCAGAAATGTCGAGAGACAGTAATCGACCCCGGCGTCGCGGGCGGCGGCGTTTACGGACAGCAGAAAATCGGCCTTGTCGGCGACCGAAACCTCGAAAGGGTCGATCCCGAACGGCGTCTCCCAGCGCGCCTCGACGCCGGGAAGCGTTTCCAAGATGATTTCGCGCGGCTGGATTGGTTTCACCGCCCGCGCATTGGCGAGCGCCGTCTCCACGCCGGTCAAAATCGCGGCGCGCGAAAAAGTCGACGCGCCGTAAAATCCCCAGCAGCCGTCGCGCAGCACGCGCAGGCCAAAGCCCGCGTCAGCGCTCTCCCCGACATCCTCCAGCCGGTCTTCGCGCGCCCGCAGAAACTCGCGCCGCGTTTCGCCGAGCCTGATGTCGACGTAATCGGCGCCGGCTCTCCGGGCGGCGTCGATCGCGATGTCGGCGAGGTCGAACAACCCCGCTCTGTCGAGCGCGAAGGCGCCTGGCGCGATTTCGGGTTGTTTGCGCTCACCCAAGATCGTGGCTCCTGTCTCGCGCGAAAACCCGGTCGATTTTCGCGGCCGCCCCGCTTAAACCATACTCCCGATCGCGTCTCGCGATCCACCCGCGAGGATAGGCTCTTGTCCACATATGATTTCAAAGCGCAGCGTCTATTCGTCGAGGCGCCGCTTGATATTGGCGCGCGCGTCGTTCCGACGCCAGCGGCGCGAAACTATCTCTTGAATGTGCTGCGCCTGCGCGCGGACGATCCAATGCTGCTATTCAACGGCCGCGACGGAGAATGGCGGGCGCGGATCGAACTGACCTCTCGCAAGGAGGCGGCGCTTATCGCGCTGGAACAAACGCGGGCGCAAACCGCGGCCGGCGATCTCGACTACGCCTTCGCGCCGCTCAAGCAGGCGCGCCTCGATTATATGGTTCAAAAGGCTGCGGAGATGGGCGTCGCCCGGCTGATCCCCGTGCTCACGCGGCGCACTCAGGTTCGGCGCGTGAACCTGGAGCGCCTGCGCGCCAATGTGATCGAGGCCGCCGAACAATGCGGCCTGCTGAACCCGCCGGAGATCGCCGAAGCGCGGGATCTTTCAGACTGGCTGGCGTCGCTGCCCGCCGGGCGGCTGCTGATCTTTTGCGACGAAGACGCCGAGGTCGCCGATCCCATCGCGATTTTGCGGCGTGCGGCGCCGGTCGGCGAACCAAGGCCCGGCGCCTCCGCGACACTGTTGATCGGGCCGGAGGGCGGTTTCGACGAGGCCGAGCGCGAGAAGATTCTTCGGAAGCCCAATGTGTTGCGGCTGTCGCTGGGGCCGCGCATCCTGCGCGCCGACACGGCCGCCGTCGCGGCCCTTGCGCTCGTCCAGTCGGTTCTGGGAGATTGGTCGTGAACATCGGGCGGGGCGACACGATGCTGCCACGATGTTTGCGTCTATTGCCACCAGCGACGAAGCGGTCGGAGGAAGCGCAAGTTCCGCCTCCGGCGTAAAAGTGGTCGCCAGCGTATGCGTTAACTTCTGGGCGAAGTTCCTCGGCTTTAAGGGAATGTTCGCCGCATCGCGGAACGTTTTCGAGAACTGGTTATCGCGCCATCCCGTCCACGAGCATCACAAGGTCAACGCGCGCATGAACATTTATTCCCGGCGTAATTGCTTGCCGCGAACGAGGGAGGCCCGCAGCCTCCTGGCGATCGCGGGGCCCCTAGGGATCGCCGCGCTCGTCATTTGCGCGCCGGCCCACGCCGAGAGTCCGGGCGCCGCGACCGGTGATCGATGCGCCCGACTGGGCGCTGATTTCGTGGCGATTTCAGGCGCGCAGCGTTGCGTGCGAGTCGGCGGCCATGTACGCGCCGAAGCGCCGCGCACCGATGTTCCGCGCGTCGCCGCCCCCCGCCAGGCCCTCCCCGGGCCAAACGGTTACGCGGCGGCCGTGCCGGACGGACTGCGTCCTATCTCGGAAATTTTCCACATCCCCGCGGGCTCCGCCTCCGGCGGCTCGGGCCTCTATCGACGCTAGGGTTGCCTCGCTCTGATTGAAGACTTTAGATGCGAGCCTTCAGACTCGCATTTTCAAGCCCCAGCAAACAGAACGAGCGACCATTTTCCCACACACTTTAAAGCGCGCATTCCTCGAAAGCCGGTTCGACCGATTTCCGCCAGCGGCCGTGGAACGCCTCGAGCCGTTGCGCCGCGAGCGTCTGGCCGCTTTGCGCGATGGCCTCCAGCGGCTCCAAATAAATCGTCTCGTCCGCGCCGGCGGAGTCCCGTCGCGCGCGCCGCGTCAGCCCCGCGCGGGCGAGGGCCAGCATATCCAGCGCGATTTCGCGCGCGGAGCGGCCTTGGATTGAAGCCTCCAGCCCCTTGAACGGAACTTCGTCGCGTAGATTTTGACGCTCGATGGCGCTCCAGCCGCGAATCAATTCCTCAGCGCCGTCGAGCGCCGCGCCGTCGTAAAACAGCCCGGCGAACAGCGCCGGCAGCGCCGTGATGTGAGCGCGCGGGCCAGCGTCGGCGCCGCGCATTTCGAGATAGGTTTTCAGCCGCACCTCTGGGAAAATCGTCGAGAGGTGATTGGCCCAATCGGCGATCGTCGCGCGCTCGCCCGGCAGTTGCGGCAGCTTCCCGGCCAGAAGATCGTGAAAGCTCGCGCCGGCGACATCGTGATAAATCTCGCCGCGCTTAACGAAATACAGCGGCGCGTCGAGCGCGTAATCGACATAGCGCTCGAAGCCCATGCCGTCTTCGAAGGCGAAGGGCAGCATGCCCGTGCGGTCGGGATCGGTGTCGCGCCAGATGTTTGAACGCTGCGACAGCGCGCCGGTCGGCTTGCCGTCGAGAAATGGCGAATTGGCGAACAGAGCCGTGACGATCGGCTGAAGGGCGAGGCCGACGCGCATCTTGCGCACCATGTCGGATTCGCTGGTGAAGTCGAGGTTGACCTGAATGGTCGCGGTGCGAAACATCATGTCGAGGCCGAGCGACCCGACCTTGGGCATATAGGCCGACATGATCCCGTAGCGTTGCTTGGGCATGATCGGCGTTTGCGCGCGCGACCATTTCGGACTGGCGCCGAGATCGAGAAAGCCGATCCCCAGCGGCGCGGCGATGCGCTCCAGCGCGGCAAAATGCGCGTCGCGCTCGGCCCTGGTCGCGTGAATGTCCTCGAGCGGCGCGCCGGAAAGCTCGAACTGGCCGCCCGGCTCCAGCGAAATCGCGCCGCCGCCCTCGGAGTCGTAAAGCCCAATCAGGGCGTCGCGGTCGAAGATCGGCGTCCAGCCCTGCGCCGCCCGCAGACCCTCGATCAGCGCGCGAACGCCGCCGGGCTCATAGGGAACGGGCGCGTGGTTCGCCTTGTAAAACGGGATTTTTTCGTGTTCCGTTCCGACGCGCAGGGGGCTCCCCGCGGGTTTGACGCCGGCCTCGATCCAGGCGACGAGTTCGCGCCGCGACGAAATCGGCGTTGTGTCGTTAGCGTCGCGAGCCATTCTTCGCTTTCGTGCCAAAGTGCGGTTGGGTGGTCGGCGCACGCGCCGAAGGGACAGGCGCCCCGATTGCCGCAAAAGCCTCCCGCGCGCAAGCCCACGCAGTTTTGGCGCCAAACCGCCTAAAACGCCTCGCCGCGTGATTTCCCTTGTTTCTTTTCGCGCCGCAACCATAATCGCGGGAGACCGAGCGCGGCGAGCCGGCGGCGCGGCGAGCCCCGAAAGGACAACGTTTTGGTGGAATCAGCGACGCGCGTTCACATCACCCGTAAGTCCCTCTACTTCACCCGCAAATCCGTCGAATCCATCATCGCCGCCAATAACGCCGAGCGTCATGGACTGAAGCGCACGCTGGGCTGGGCGTCGCTGTTGGCGCTCGGAATCGGCGGGATCATCGGCGCCGGCATTTTCGTGCTCACCGGCACGGTCGCCGCCAATGTCGCGGGGCCGGGAGTGATGGTTTCGTTCCTTCTGTCGGGAATCGCCTGCGCCTTTGTCGCTTTGTGCTACGCCGAACTCGCCTCGCTGATTCCCGTGTCGGGCAGCACTTACACCTATACTTATGCGACGCTTGGCGAGATTTTCGCCTGGATCATCGGCTGGGATCTGGTGCTCGAATATGGCGCCGGCGCCGCGACGGTCGCCGTCGGCTGGTCCGGCTATTTCAACAAGGTTCTGCAAGGCTTCGGCGTCAACCTCCCGCCCGAACTCACGCATGCTCTCTTCGCCGGGACCGCGCACGCCGGCGAGACGGCGCCTCACGGGTTTTTCAATCTGCCCGCCGCTGGCGTCATCCTGATGCTGACGGCGCTGCTGGCGCGCGGCACGCAGGAAAGCGCTGCCTTCAACAACGTCATCGTCGTGATCAAAGTCGCCGTCGTTCTGGCCGTCATAATTTTCGGCGCGCCTTATGTCGAGCTTTCCAATTGGACGCCACTCACGCCCGAAAACTCCGGCGAAGCGCATTTTTTCCGCTGGGCGTGGGAGAGACTGACGAATTTCGGCGGCGCGCATGTCGAGCCAGATTTCAACTGGGATTTCAGCTGGTTCGGCCATTACGGCTGGACCGGCGCGCTGCGTGGCGCGGCGCTGGTCTTCTTCGCCTATATCGGTTTCGACGGCGTATCGACCGCCGCGCAGGAAGCCCGGCTGCCCCAGCGCGACGTGCCCGTCGGCATTCTGGGTTCGCTGATCATCTGCACGGTCCTATATATAGGCGTCTCGGCGGTGGCGACAGGCATCGTCTCCTATAAGCAACTCGGCGTGCCCGATCCAATCGCGCTGGCGATGGACCACACCGGCCTGCCTTTCATCACCTGGATCGTTAAGTTCGGCGCCCTCGCCGGGCTCACGACGGCGATGCTGACGTTGCTGTTTGGCCAGACACGCGTATTCTACGCGATGGCGCAAGACGGTTTGCTGCCGCCGGTCTTCGCGAGATTGCACGACAGATACCGCACGCCGGCGATCAGCCAATGGCTTGTCGGCGCGCTGACCGCCTTGACGGCGGGCCTGTTTCCCATCGACATCCTCGACGAGATGGTCAGCATCGGCACGCTCGCCGCCTTCGCGCTGGTGTGCTACGCCGTGCTGCATCTGCGCCGTTACAGCCCGCTCATTGTCCGCCCGTTCCGCGCGCCGGGAATTCCCTGGCTGCCCGTTCTCGGCATTTTGTCCTGCCTCGCGCTGATGGCGGCGCTGCCGGGCGAGACCTGGCTCCGCCTGGTCGTCTGGATGGCGATTGGGCTGGTTATTTACTTCCTCTACGGCGTGAAGCACGTCCGGCGGTGAGGCCGTCGCCGGCGATTGTCTGGTTCCGGCGGGATTTGCGCCTTTTCGACAATCCCGCGCTCGGCGCGGCGGCGGCGTCCGGCGCGCCGCTGATCGCGCTTTACGTGCTGGATGAGCCGGCGATGGCGGCATGGCGTCCCGGCGCGGCGAGCCGCTGGCGTCTGCATCATTCGCTCGCCTCCCTCGCGCGCGATCTCGCGGCCCTCGGCGTCTGCTTGGTGTTGCGGCGCGGCGCCGCCGATCTCGCGCTTGAAGGGCTGATCGAACAAACGGGCGCGACCGCGCTCTACTGGAACCGGCTTTACGAACCCTGGGCCGTGCGCCGCGATGGCGAGATCAAGGCGCGGCTGCGCGCGAGGGGCCTGCGCGTCGAGAGCTTCAACGCCTCGCTGCTGTTCGAGCCGGCGACGCTCGCCAAGGCCTATCGCGTGTTCACGCCATTCTGGCGCGCCTGCCTCGCCAGCCCAGAGCCGGCGACGCCCTTGCCCGCGCGCGAGCGCCTCGCCGCCGCGAAAGATGTCGCGGGCGACCGACTGGAGGACTGGCGGCTCTTGCCGACAAGGCCCGACTGGGCCGCAGGCTTTCGCGAGGTCTGGCGCGTCGGCGAGAGCGCGGCGCGGGAGCGGCTGCAAGAATTCGCCGGGGCGAGCGCGGCGGATTACGGCGCGGCGCGCGACGCGCCGGGGCAAGAGGGCGTCTCGCGCCTCTCCGCGCATCTGCACTTTGGCGAAATCTTCCCGCGGCAGGTCTGGCATGAGATCGCAGCCCAAGTCGGCGAACGCGGCGCGCCCTTTTTGCGCCAGCTCGGCTGGCGCGAGTTCTGCCATCATCTGCTGTTCGCCAATCCCGATCTCCCCGAGCGCCCGCTCGGGGGGCGCTTCCAGCGGTTCCCCTGGCGGCGCGACGACGAAGGTTTCTGCGCCTGGAAGAAGGGCGGGACCGGCTATCCATTCGTCGACGCCGCGATGCGGCAGCTTTGGCGCACCGGCTACATCCATAACCGCGCGCGCATGGTCGCGGCGTCCTTCCTCGTCAAACATCTGCTCCTGCCGTGGCAAGAAGGCGAGGCATGGTTCTGGGACACGCTAATCGACGCCGATCTCGCCAACAACGCCTGCGGCTGGCAATGGGTCGCCGGCTGCGGCGCCGACGCCGCGCCGTATTTTCGCGTGTTCAATCCGGTTTCGCAGGGCGAGAAATTCGATCCCGAAGGCGCTTACGTGCGCCGCTACGTCCCCGAACTCGCGGGGCTCGACAAGAAATTCATTCACCGCCCGTGGGAAGCGCCGCGAGAAATCTTGCGCGCGGCCGGGGTGATTTTGGGGGAAACCTATCCACGCCCCATCGTCGAGCACGCTTTCGCGCGGAAGCGGGCGCTCGAGGCTTACGCGGCCTGTCGGGACTAGCGCCTACGCCCCGACAAAATGCTTCGACAGCTTGAGCCCCTGCCCCTGATAATTGGACAGACCCGCGGCGCCATAGAGCGCCCGCGGCGGCTCGGCCATCGGTTCGTAGACCAATCGCCCGATGAATTGCCCGTCTTCGAGGATGAACGGCACTTCGCGGCTGCGCACCTCCAGCACGGCGCGGCTGGCGGGCTCCCCTTGCGCGCCGGCGCCAAAGCCCGGATCGAAAAAGCCGGCGTAATGCACGCGAAACTCGCCGATGGCGGCGTCCATCGGGGCCATTTCGGCGGCGAGGTCGGCCGGGATGCACAATCGTTCCTGCGACGCGAGAATATAGAAATCGCCGGGATCGAGAATAAGCCGACGGTCCGCGCGCGCCGGCAGCACGTCCCAAAAATCGCCGACGCTGTATCCGCCGACACGGTCCACGTCGATCACATCGGTGTGCTTTTGCGCGCGATAGCCGACGACGCCGGCGTGCAACTCGCCCGAGAGATCGACGCGAAGAACCACACCGTCGCGTAGATTCAAAGGGCCGTCCACGAGTTTCGCCCGCGCGTGAATTGTCGCCAGTTCGGCGTCGGAGAGCGCGAAACTCGTCTGTTGCGGCGCGAGAGGATCATGCTGACGAAAACGCAACTGATTGAGACGCGAGCCGGCGCGCGCGCGCACCGAAAAACTGCGCGGCGAGACTTCGGCGAAGAGCGGCCCTTCATAGCCTGGCTCGGCGAGATCGAAACGCTCGCCGCGATCGGTGATGAGCCGTGTAAAGATATCGAGCCGGCCGGTCGAGCTCTTGGGGTTGGCCGCGCCCGACAAATCCTTGGGCAGCGCGAGCCGCTCCATCAGCGGAACGACGTAGAAACATCCGCGCTCCAAAACGGCGCCGTCGCCTTCGAGCGAAATCTCGTCGGATTTTAGTTCGCGCAGCAGTTCCCCGACGGTGCGATCCCGGCCGGGCAGAAAGCTCGCGCGCACGCGAAACGCCTTGGCTCCAAGCCGAAGATCGAGGCTCGCCGGCTGAATCTGATCCGGCCCCAAGGGTGCGCTGGCGTTGACCAAACCGGCCTCGACCAGCGCGGCGATCTGACGGCTGGAAAGGACGCCCTCGCGCCGCTCCCCCGCCCCGGCGGGTTCCGGCAGACCTGCCTCGCTCATCTCGCGCAATTCCTTACATATGCGAGCGCGATCCGGCGCGCTCCTGGCAGCGCCGTTCCTAGCACGAAAAAACCGGGGACGCGCGACCCGGCCCGAAGCGGTGGGCCATCCGGCGTTCAGGCCCGATGCCGCAAGGATTTGCGCGGATAGAACCTTTGCGCCTCGGCGCCCTGCGGCGTTCTGGCTCTGCGTTGCGCGCCATAGGGTGACATCGGCATGAGCTCCGGATCCATCTCGTCCGCGACGTCCATGTTATCCGCGGCCTCCCGCTGGCGCGCGCGATCGAGGAAATCGTGCCCCGCCCAGGTGAGCCCCTTGAAACGCAGTCCGGTGGTGGGTTCGATCGTCACGACATCGATGAAACCGGCGTTGCGGAGCAAGGAGAAGTGAAACTTGATTTGATCGAGACCATAGCCGGGAACGGCGATCTCTTCCGCCCCCCGCTTGAGAAGCACTCCGGAGCCGACGGCAACGGGCATATCTTCCAGCAACAGGAGCATTTCGAGGATCAAATTCATGTCTCGTCTCATAACGCCCCTTACGCCTTCCGTTGATTAAACGCGCGCACGATGGGTCCGAGCTTTTTTCCATCGGGCGGAAACGCTTGTAAAAATACGCAGGATTTATTTCGAAATAATTTAGCGAGTCGCTTGAAAAATTAAGGTGGTAAATGGAGTTGCGCGACGCGGCTATCCCGCGCGCTCGCCAATGCGTGCGCGGGCGCACGCCGCGAAGCTTCGATGCGCGGCATATATTGTCGCAACGCCCGCGAGAGCGAGCGAAACAAGTGAGGAGCCGATGTCCATCGTCGCCATCCGACGCGCCGCCGCCGTCGCGTTCGCCGTCGTTTGCGCGGCTAGAGCATTTCCCCTTTGT
>PLAI01000032.1 GCA_003134075.1 Methylocystaceae bacterium
CCCGTATCCCCGGTTCGCCACCTGGCAAGCGGTATGGCAAGGCCATCCGCGCCTTGGCTGACTTGGGGAGAGCCAAAATGGACGACACGAAAGCCGAAGAAATCGCGTTGAAGGCGTTGCGCCTTCATGTCGCGCGTCTCGAAGACGAGGGCGACAAGCCGCTCAGCATCGGAATGGCGATCGAGCTTAGCGATCAATTCGCAATTTCGGGAATGAAGGCCGAAGACTTCGTTTTGAGCACCGTTGCGAGCTTGCTTGTGAGCATGGCGCAATGGCCGCAATCGCGCCTTGGCGACTTGTTCCGTTGCGATCTTGAGGACGCGGCCGAACACATCACCACTCACGGACTCATGGCGATGTTCAACAACGCTTGACCCTTGGCGGGCCGAGCATTGGGCCGTCTCGCCTTCACAAACTCAAACGCTTTCAGCCTGCGCCAATGCAGCCGCCGACCAACTCGCGTTGCTCCTGTGAGGGAGGAGGCGAGCGCAGGCGCTCGCGCAAGGGGAACCCCGCGCCGCGTTCCCCTTGACCCCTCCCCACCCCTCGGCGTCGGATTTCCATCCCCGACGCCCCAAACATTCGCCTCCAGCGCTAGGCTCTCTCCCAGGCGCAGGCGGCTTCCCTTTCTGCTACGTCTTATGCAGAATATTAAACCATGAAGATCAAAGCAAAGGCAGTTGCGAGAATTTTGGGAGGCCATGCCGCAGGCGGGGGCTTCCTGTGTCGTTGCCCGGTCGCGAGCCATGGCAAGGGCAGGGGAGATTTGCGCCCGTCGCTCGCCGTCTGCGACGGCGACCGCGCCCTGATCTACAATTGCTTTGCGGGGTGCGATCCGCGCGATGTTCGCGCAGCGATCGACAAGCTCGATGTGAATGGGGCGCCGCGCCTCAATCCGTCCCCCGCGCCGGCGCGCGCAAAGCGCAAGACGACGACAGCCGACGCCCTTGACCTCTGGCGCGAGGCGCAGCCCGTCAACGGCACTCCCGTCGAAATCTACCTACGCGCGCGAGGCTTCAGAGAGCCGGTGCCCGCGACCATCCGGTTTCTGCCGCGCTATCCCTACTCGAGCCGGAAATCCTTCGCCTGTATGATCGCCGCCGTTCAGGCGCCGACGCGCGAAATTGTCGCCGTGCAGCTGACCTTTCTTCACTCGGGCGGACAACGCAAAGCCGATGTTCTCGAGCCCCGCCGCGCCATTGGCCCGCTCGGCGCCGGCGCGTTGCGCCTCGCGCCGGTCGCGGAACATATCGGCCTTGCCGAAGGCTTCGAGACGGCATGGGCGGCGCAGCTCCTGCACGACATGCCCGTTTGGGCGGCGCTTGGAAACAAACGATATTTGAAGGTCTTGTTCCCCAGCGAGGTTAAACGCGTGACGATCTTCGCCGACGATGACGCGCCGGGCTTGCTCTATGCAGAGAAATTCAGGGAAGCGCGTCTGGCGCTCGACGTCGCGATCGTGACGCCTGGAGGCGGCATGAATGACTTTTCCCAGCTCTGGCAGTGCGAAGGCGCAGGCGCGAAGTCGGCGCGCGACCTCGCCGTTGTTCGCTAAAGCGTTGTCGAAACCAGAGCGCTAGCTTAACGATATAGTCGACGTAGAGGCCAATTTCCGGGGGTAGGCGCGCTGCCAAGCCCGACTTGCGTCGATTAGGGCCTTCGCATATGCTTCGCTAAACAATTTAGCGTGAACCACATCACGAAGGAGCGAACATGCGCGTCGAGCCGCAAACCCCCACCCATCGAGGTTCAGGCTGGCCCCGACCGGCCGCCGCTCGTCAAGGCGACCCTGCGGGCGCGCTGCTCGCGGCCTTGACGCGTCGTTCGGTCGAGGCCCGGTCCCATGCAAATTCTCTCGGGAGGTTTGCAATGTGCTCGGTCACAACATGTCTGATCCTCGCTACGCTCGGGACCGCGCCGACGGCCGCTCAGCAGTCCGAAACGCATCGCCTTTTGGCCGAAGCGCTCGACCTCACACAAAGCCCGGCGGCGAATCTGCAACTCCAAATCTGGAGCGACAAGCTCCCCGAGATCATCGCCAAGCGCCGCCAGCTTCAAAACACCGTTCCAAGCCTCCACTTGAAACTGATAGCCGAGGTTTTCACAACGTCCTTCAAGGACGGCGACCGAACCATCATCGTCTCTTCGATCAACGAGGATTGCGCATCGTCCCAGGTGGCGCCCAACGAAGGCGATTGCCCTGCGCGCGTCGCCGAAGTTCAGAACGGCAAGTTGCGCATTCTAAAAAACCTCTCCGAATTTCCGGTTTCAGCGCTTCGTGGAGAAGCCGGTTACGACGCCTCGACGAATAAAAACACCCAGTACATGACGCTGCTGACCTTCAATCCGGCATCGCAGCGGATCACCACCAAAATCGTTTATGGCGGCGAGACGGGCGAGCGCGCTCCGATCGACTTGAAGTAGTTGGGTCGGGCGATGCAAAATCCATATCGCTTGAAGGCGCTATTCGCCGCGGCTCTTACAGCAGTTCCCATCGTCGCTTTGGCCTGCGCCACCTACAATGCAAATCAGGTGAGCCAAGCCATTCAAAACTCGCCTTATGCAAACTCAGCCCTGCAAAGCAGCTCATGCACTTGGGGCGGAGCTTCTATGGCGGAATCGGGCGGCAACACTTGCAGCTCCAACGGCAACAATTTTGGCGTCTTGCAGCTAACGAGCAAAAATCTTCCTACTGGAATGAGTTCGAGCCAATACATGGCTCTGCCCCTTCAACAGCAAGTCGACATCTGGATTCAGCAGGCAGGCCCGTCGTCACAGGGCAAGGCTTTCAACACCGTAAATGGCGATGTTGGCTCGTCTGTCAATGGCTATCCGATAACGTCCGGCACCGCAGCAGCGTGCGCCCAATTCGGCGCGCTCATCTGTTCAAAGGACCTTGCGTCCCTCAACGCGACCGGCCAATGCCCGAGCCAAGGCAACGGTGGCGTTCGCGCGACAAACGCCACCCTTGCTAACGGCACGGCTAACCTCGACGGCAACGGGCAAAGCATCTGTTCCTGGGGCCAGGTCATTCAAAAGAAGATCGACGCGTCGGGATGCAGCAACGGAAATCAGGCGTCACCGAGTCAGCCGATAAATTGCCCCTCGCCGACCCCAGCCACCGGCGGCTTGATGGCCGGGGCTCCAGCCGCCGGCGCCTCAGCGGCGTCCGCCGCCTCGCCGCTCCCAAGCACCGCCAGCCAGCCCGCTGTCGCAAGCACCGACGTTGTTGTTTCAGGTGCCCAAATTTAGCGCTGGTGGCGTTGGTGCATGAGGACTCGCTATGTGGGGTTTCCCGGCGTTCCGCTCCGACTTCTTGAGTTGTTGCGCGGAATGAAAACTCCTTGCCTTTCTCGGCGGCGAGCGTGGCGGTGGTCTCGATTACAGCGGTCGTCATGGTCTTTGCTCCCAATCGCAGGGTTGAAGCGCAGTGCTGCGCTTCAACCCTGCCCGTCGGCGAGACATGGTAGCAAGAGCAAGGGCGGCCGGGCGGAGGGGAAATCCCCCGGCCTGCACAAACCGATTTCCGTATTTGCGAACGTGTTGGAAGACGTATCCGCGCGGAAGGTCGAGTAGATCAGCCCCGGATGGTGCCGGCTTGCCTGGGCTTCACCCTTGCCCGCGCGAGGGCGGAGCCCTTGGCGAACCCCCTTTCTGCGTAAGCGGGAGCGGGAGCCAAGCGTAAAATCCGGATCAGGATGTGCTGGAGGCGAAAGTTGCAGAAGCCGGGAATCCTGATGGCCGCTTCGGGAAACGTGCCGGCCGGCTTGCGCATCATATTATCGCAAATGCGCAACAATCGGTCTTTCTATGCATCGATATATGTGTTATATGCACCATTAATGCGTGACGGTGCAACACGCGCACAAGGACGAAACATGGATCATTTCTCAATCGTGCAAGCTCTTTGCCGCGCAGCGATAGCCGGTGCGTCGCCGGCCGTGCGCAAGCAGATCGAGCGCTTGCGCGACGCGTTGGCCAAGGACGGAGATCCAAAGCAGTCAGCCGCGCTAACCAGCATCCTGACAACGGCGGACCGGACGAAGGAGCTTTCACCGAGCCGCATCGAGCGTTCGAAGGCTCAGTTTTCTGGCGAAGCTCTGACGCGCAACACGCCGGTTCCTGTCGATCGAGAGACGGCCGCCGCTCTGGCGGACGTGATTTTTCCGACGGATATTCAACCGGCCGCGCCACTGTTCAACGCGACGGTCAGCCAGGCCATCGAAACGATCATCGAAGAGTGGGCCAATTTCGAAGCCCTGTCCGAGATCGACATCCGACCATCGAAGACCTGCCTCATCTATGGGGCGCCGGGTACGGGCAAGACGCGGCTAGCTCTGTGGATCGCTCAGCAACTCGATTTGCCCGTCGTGCTGGTGAAGCTGGATGGTCTGGTGTCGTCCTTCCTGGGCACCACTGCGCGCAACATCGGCAATCTCTTCACATTCGCGAATCGGCATCGTTGCATTCTCCTGCTCGACGAGTTCGACGCAATCGCTAAGGTTCGCGATGACCCGCAAGAGGTCGGCGAGATCAAGCGCGTCGTGAACGCGCTCCTGCAGAACCTTGATGTTCGTCGCGATATTGGCTTCACGATCGGGATCACCAACCATCCCAAGCTCCTCGACTCAGCCGTCTGGCGACGATTCGAGGTTCAGCTCGAAATCCCGAAACCAGACTTTGAGATGCGGAAGGCGATCGCCGCGCATTTCATGCCGCCCGTGAAAGCTCCAGACGTCCATTTGCGGTTGATCGCTTGGTTCACCGAGGGGTCGACGGGGGCGGAGATCGAGTCTCTGGTGCGCACCTATAAGAAGGCTACCACGGTTCGAGAGGAGGACAGGCGGGGGCTCCTCGAAACCCTGCGCCAGTTTGCCACGTTGAATGCCGCCCGTGTTCAAAGTGAGCGCCGCGCGCTGCTGTTCGACGATTCGAGCAATTTGTTTCGGGCAATGCGAGATGATCCGATTCTTGGCTTCTCCATGGCAGACATTGGCGAGATTGCCGGCAAGGACAAATCAACCGTGAGCCGTCAGCTCGGCCGAGCAGCCAAGTTCGGCGAAGGCGAGGTTCCGAATGGCTAGCCCAATCCAGATCGTCCTCAATCCAGAAAATTATGAAGAGGCCCGCGAAGCCGGCGGCGGCGGCGGGCGAAAGGACTTCTTTGCCCACCGCGATGCCGAGTTTGTGGCCCATAGAAATGCCCTCGTGGGTCAGCTCGATACAATCTCTGGTGTCCTCAGCGCACAGTCGCAAGGCGACATCGGCTTTGTGAAAGTCGTTTTACGCCGAGAAGCTTGGGCGAAAAGTCACCGGCCTGTCGCAAGCCTGTTTCGCGACAATCGCACCCCCGTCGNNGGGCGGCGGCGATCTCGGCGTCATGATTGTCGAAGCCCGACCCGGCGCGCTCCGGCAGGTCGCGGCTGAGATTGCAAGGGCTGAGACCCACACCGAGATGCGATTCAACGAACAGAAGCAAAGGGATGAGCCATACCCGTCCGCGCGAAAGAGTGAGACGGGCGCGATCGACCGGATCGAACTCTATGGACCGTCGGACCGTCGGAACTTTTCAGTCGAGGAAGCCGTCGCGTGGCTTTCAAACCCGATGACCGGCAGCAGTTATCAGGTTGAGTTGTTCGATAGCCCACCTCCGCGTTCGGAATGGGATCGCCTCGACGCGGGCCATCGTCGTCTCGCGGAGAGTTTTGTCGCGGGCTTCAATGCCCTTGAACGCGGGCTCGCAGTTGAGCGACTGCCAAGTCATCGGAACAAGCAGCCGATCCTTTCCGTCCGACTTGACCAGTCGAGCGATCAACCCGTCCTGCGGCTGAATGAAGCTTCGGTCGGCGAGCGCCGCCGCGAACTGGCCGTGTTCAATCCCGACGTCGAACGCCACGCGCGACTTCTCGCGTTTCTCGACAGCCACCCGCTCGTCCGGCGGATTGAATTGCCAGGTATCGTGGTCCGGTCGGCCGGGGTGTCGGTGCCAACCCCGCGCACCCGGCCAACCGACGCGACCATTCCAATCCGCGACAGCCTACGCACTCATCCCCGCATGGGCATCATCGA
>PLAI01000340.1 GCA_003134075.1 Methylocystaceae bacterium
TCACCGAAGCCGCCAAGGAAATCGCAACCGCGTTCAAGGCCAAGACGGGTCATGACGCAGCGCTGAGCTTTGGCGCCACCGGGCAGCTCTACACCCAAATCACTCAAAGCGCGCCGTTCGAGGTGTTTCTCGCGGCGGACGAGGCGCGGCCGAAGAAGGCGGTGGAAGAGGGTTTCGCCGCGCCTCGAAGCCTGTTCACTTACGCCATCGGCAAGCTGGTGCTTTGGAGCAAGGATCCCGCCCTGGTCAAGGGTCCGGAAACGCTCGACAACGCCGCCTTCGCCAAATTGGCTTACTGCAATCCCGTCGGCGCGCCATATGGCGCCGCGGCCATCGAAACGCTCAAGGCGCTTCACCTTTACGAAAAACTGCAAACCAAGCTCGTTCAGGGAGAAAATATTTCGCAGGCGTTCCAGTTCGTCGACACCGGCAACGCCGAGCTTGGTTTCGTGGCTTTGTCGCAGGTCGCCCGAAACAGCGTGGGCTCGCGCTGGATCGTTCCGCAAAATCTCTATACGCCGATCCGGCAGGACGCCGTGCTGTTGAAGAAAGGCGCGGACAATGCGGCGGCGACCGCTTTCCTGGCCTTTCTGAAGGGACCCGAGGCCCACGCCATCATCGAAAAATACGGCTACGTCGTCGACGCCAGAAGCCGGTGACGCCGTGTCGGCCCTTTCTCCCGAAACTTGGACGGCGATCCGCCTGACGATCGAATTGGCGACGCTCACGACGGTGATCCTGCTTGTGGTCGGCGCGCCGATCGCCTGGTGGCTCGCGCGTTCAAGGTCCTGGTGGAAGGAGCCGATCGCGACCGTCATCGCCATGCCGCTCGTTTTGCCGCCGACGGTTCTTGGCTTTTATCTATTGCTGGCGTTGGGGCCGAATGGCCCTGGCGGGATGATCGCCGGGCTGTGGAACGAGCGCACGCTCGCCTTCACTTTCGAGGGGCTGGTCATCGGCTCGGTCGCCTATTCCATGCCGTTCGTCGTGCAGCCGATTCGCAACGCCTTCGAGGCGATGGGCGACCGGCCGCTCGAGGTCGCCGCGACATTGCGGGCTTCGCCCTGGCGGGCCTTCTGGACAGTCGCCGTTCCGCTCGCGCGGCCTGGATTTCTGTCCGGCGCCGTGCTCGGCTTCGCTCATACAGTAGGAGAGTTCGGCATCGTGCTGATGATCGGCGGTAGTATCCCCGGCAAGACCAAGGTTTTGTCCGTCGCGGTCTATGATTACGTCGAGACCATGCAGTGGCGCGAGGCCAATATTCTGGCCGCCGGCATGGCGATCTTCGCCTTTATCGTCATACTCGCGATGACGCTGATCGAAAAGCGCGTCGCGCGCGCGGGCCGGTGATGGGCGGCCGGATCATCAAGGCGAGTTTTCGCGGCTCGGTCGGCTCTTTCTCGCTCGACGCGGCGTTCGAAACACCCGCGCGGGGCGTCACGGCGCTGTTTGGACCGTCGGGCTGCGGCAAGACGACGGTGCTCCGCTGCATCGCCGGCCTCAACCGGCTGCGTCAGGGATATTGCGCGATCGACGGCGAGACATGGCAAGACGCGTCATCCTTCCTGCCAACGCACAAGCGTCCCATCGGCTATGTCTTTCAGGAAGCGAGCCTGTTTCCGCATCTCTGCGTGCGGCGCAACCTGCTCTATGGAGCCGGCGGCCCGAGGCGCGCGGGACAATCGGACGCTATTCGCTTCGACGAGGTTGTCGATCTGCTTGGCCTCGCGGCCCTGCTCGATCGGGCGCCGCGTCATCTCTCCGGTGGCGAGCGCCAGCGCGTCGCGATCGGCCGCGCGCTACTGTCCCAGCCAAGCCTCATGCTGATGGACGAACCGCTCTCGGCGTTGGACAGGCAAGCGAAGGACGAAATCCTGCCGTTCCTCGAACGGCTTCACGAAAGCCTGTCCTTGCCGGTCATCTATGTCGCGCATGATATGGACGAGATCGAACGTCTGGCCGACCATCTCGTGCTGATGGACGCGGGCCGAGTCGTCGCCGCGGGGCCGCTCGCCGCGCTTCAGAGCGACCCGAATCTTCCGCTGGCGAAGACCCGGTCGGCGGCGGTCAGTCTTGACGCTGTGGTGGAGAGCTTTGACGCGAATTACGGCGTCGCCACGCTCGTCGTCTCCGGCGGGCGCTTTCTCGTTCCGGCGTCCCGCGTCGCCCCCGGCGAATCGCGCAGAATTCGCATCCTCGCCAGCGACGTGAGCCTCGCCAGCGAGGTGGGACCGCGCAGCACGATCCTCAATGTTCTGCCGTCCCGCATCTTAACGGGCACGCCCTCGGGCGAGCATGAAATCACCGCCATTTTGGGGCTCGGCTTCGAGGGAGACGGCGCCCGCCTGCTCGCCCGCGTCACCCGGCGGTCGTGGGATCTGCTCGGGCTTGAGGCGGGGATGAGCGTCTATGCGCAGGTCAAGGCCGTCGCCTTCGCGCCCGGACGAACGGCAAGTTTTCATGGGTAGGAGACTGGCGGCGAGCGGGAACAAGCGGCGCGGTGGAGTTTTCAAATGCGGACCGCGTGGCGCTTTCATGATTCGCGCCGCCTCGCGCGGCCCGTTCGTGTTACAATCCTCCCGCGAAAAATCACGGACGATGTCATGATTCAGGTCACCCCTTCCATCGCCATCGACGAAAGCGAGCTGCATGAAGATTTCATGCGCGCGTCCGGCGCCGGCGGTCAAAACATCCAGAAGGTGGAGACGGCGGTTCAATTGCGCTTCGATGTCGCCAATTCGCCCAATCTGCCGGCGCCGGTGCGCTCGCGGCTTGGGACGCTCGCCGGCAGGCGCATGACCAAGGCCGGCGTGCTGATTATCTCGGCGCAGCGCCACCGGACGCAAGAGCGCAACCGCGCCGACGCGCTCGAGCGGCTGCTGGCGCTGATCCGCGAGGCGGCCGCGCCGCCGCCGCCGCCCCGCCGCAAGACAAGGCCGACGCTGGGCTCGAAGCAGCGCCGCCTCGACGGCAAAAAGCTGCGCTCCGGCGTCAAATCGCTGCGCGGCGCGCCGGACCTGTCATAGGGATAATTTGGGCGAGTCGGATTGGCTCGAAGCTCCAAACCTTTGGGGCTGCGTTGTCGGCCCAAAATCGGGGGCGCGCGATCGCCACGCTAGCTTGGGTCGCCATGGCGCCTGTTGAGCGCATCGACAATCCGAGACGCGACATATATCCCGGCGCCAGCCCCTATCAGCAAGTGAAGGTTTTTCGTGGTCTGATCCATCACCACTTTGGCTGCCGCGGGCCCTGAACTCCCTGCAAGAGCCAGTAGCGCCCGCGAGATGTCAGTGAGGCGAAGCTGGTCCATCGCCTCCTTTACGGGACTTGCGATACGCATCCGCGCCAATTCGGCTTCGGCGATTTCGTCGCTTCGGCGTTCGCGCGCGCGCGCAACTAAATAAATCACCAATGCGACGACCAGATAGGCGCCGCACAATATGAGATAGACCACAGGTGAACTAAAGCGCTCCTGGAGATAGGTGTCCGCCGCCGCGGTGCCAAAGCCCACGGCGACCAGCAATGGAACGAGCGCGATGGCCGTTCCCGAAGCATGGCTGACGGTGGACTCGATTTTGTGTTCCAGCCGCTTGAGGATGGGCTCCACGAACATGGCGGACTCCTTGCCAGACTCTGTTAGCGTCCAGATTTCCACATCGCGCCGAGCAGGAAGCCCGCCGCGATCGACAGGAGCACGGTCGTGCCCGGTTGACCGCGCGCCGCCTCGGTGACCGCATTGCGCAGCGTGCCGATGACTTCACCGGCATTGCCAGCGGCCTCGGAACCGCGATCCCTGGCCTCCGACAGGGAGTCGCTCGCCCGATTGGCGACATCAGAAACTTTTCCCTTAACCTGTTCCGCCAGCGGTCCGATTTGACTCGCGATCGCGCCGCCCACGTCTTGCCTCTCGCTAATTCCTTGCGGATCGTAGGAACCCATGATTCTTTCCCTCGCGTTTTCGTGCCCCCCGTGCTGCCCCCATAACCCGCGGCGCCTCCATTTGTTCCGTATGCGAGCCAGCGAGGCGCATGAACGTCGGAACAGCGAATCTCGGGTTCTTGGCGCGTCTCGCGGAAGTGGTCCGACCGCCATTGCCGCGCTATCTCAATAACGGGCTGGGCGGAACTCGCGGGACGCGCATAACATGAGATATAATGCTTTCGCCGGAGCGTTGCTGCGGGCGGCGCTGCTTTCGAGTTCGTTTATCGTGTCCGCGCCTCTCCCGGCGCAAAACGCCGCCCCTCAACAGCCGGTCGATCAAAATAATGGGACGGCTCCGCGGGAGGAAAGCGGACCATCGGTCAGCGAAAACGTGGCGCCGGATCTGGGGCCGGAAACCGCTCGGGCGACCGCCGACGCGGCGCGGCGCTACATGGAGATCGCCGCGCGCGGCGGTTGGCTGCGGATTGCGCGGCCTCCGCATCCCGGGGCGAAGGGCGGCGACGTCGCGCGATTGCGACAGAGGCTAGGGGCGGAAGGTTATCTCGGCGACGACGCCGTCGGCCGCTCGGAATGGGACGAAGGTCTCACGGACGCGGTCAAGCGATTTCAGGCCAATCATGGGCTCGATCAAACGGGCGATGTGTCACGCGCGACCCTGCGCGAACTCAATATTCCGGCCACGGCGCGCGCAAAGCAGTTGGAGGCTACCGCCCGTCGGCTTTCCCGCCTGCATTTTCACTTCCCGCGAAGCTACGTCGCCGTGAATATCGCGGGCGCGTCGGTCGAGGCGGTCGAGGATGGCAACGCGGTGCGCCGCTACACGGCGATCGTCGGAGGCAAGCGCCACAAGTCGCCGCTGCTCACGGCGAAGATCGTCTCCGTCGATATCAATCCGACGTGGACCGTGCCGGTTTCGATCATCAAAAAGGAGATGGCGCCGCGAGTGCGCCGCGATCCCAACTATCTCGCGCGGCAGCATATTCGCGTGCTCGACGGTCGAGGCCATGAGGTCGATCCGCGAAAATTGCGCCGCCTCTCGGCGACGCGCGCTGCGCATTTCACGTTCCGCCAGGACCCCGGCGCGAAAAACGCGCTTGGCTCGCTACGCCTCTCGATGCCCAATAAAGACGACGTCTACATGCACGACACGCCGCAGAAAGAACTATTCGATCGGGACTACCGCTTCCTATCGCACGGCTGTGTGCGCGTGAACGGAGTTTACGATCTCGCGGCGTGGCTTTTGAACGTCTCGGGCACGGGGTCCGAGCAATGGGACAACGAGAAGCTGCGAAGCGAGACCGAAAGCGGACGGACCGAGAAAATACGGCTTGCGCATCCGGCGCCGGTGGTTTGGGTCTATTTAACCGGCTGGGCCGAACCGGATGGCATGGCGCGGTTCCGTAGCGATATTTACGGCCTCGACAAAGGGACGCGCTTGCCGCCGGCGCATGAGACGCCGGTCGCGCTCGGGCGTTAGG
>PLAI01000349.1 GCA_003134075.1 Methylocystaceae bacterium
AGAACCGTGCCGCAGTACAAAACCTCCCCGCCACCGCATGCGCCCATCGTTGCTCCGTGGAACGCAACGATCCTCCAAATGCATTCCTTCGCGAGGGCAAGCGAAGGCGGCTTTAGGTCACGGGCCGCCATGGGCGATAATTTTGGAATGTCGGCTGTCCCTTCGGGTGCGGCCAAAATCTTGCCGTGTGGCGGATGGTCGAGAAACGCCCGCAATTACATCAGCGCGTCATATACCGAGCGCGTGATTTCGATCGAAGACACCCGCGAATTGCAGCCGCCACAGCCGAATTGGCTATCGCTGCTGGCCTCCAAGGGCGATCAAGGGACTTCGAAGGTGACGATTCAGGACTTGCTTGAATCGAGTTTGCGGCTGCTCCCGGATCGGCTGTTCTTGGGCGAAATTCGCGGGGCGGAAGCCGCGACCTTTTTGCAGGCGGTCAACACGGGCCATCCCGGTTCGCTGACGACGCTGCACGCCGATAGCACCTACAGCGCATTTGATCGTCTGGCGCTGATGACGCTGCAATCCGATCTAAAACTGACCAAGGCGGAAATTCTGGAATATGTGCGGTCGGTGGTGCCGATGGTTGTCCAGTTGCGCCGCCGCCCGACGCGCGCCGTCGCCGAAATATATCTGCGTTGTTACGGACAAGATCAGCACAAATGAACGACGAAAGCTTCACAAACGCGGGGCCGGCGCCCCGGCGCTATCGCCGCCATTGGGTGACGCTGGTTCAGCCGATGATGATCGCGGCTATCGGGTTGGGGCTGTTGAAAATCTCGACCGAATTTTATCACAGCGCTGTCGGAATACGATTCGTTGTCGCCGCCTTGCGCGAGATAGGATCGGCAGTCGGGCCGGTAGGCCAACATTGGGCGTGGCAAGGGCTCGCGCCGTTGGTGATTTGCGTGATTGTCTGGATTTGCGGCTGGCCGTTGGTTTGGGCGCTCGCCGTGAACGCGACCACGATAATCGAGGTCGATGAGCGCCAGATTGTATTTTGCGCGGGCGTGTTCGCACGCCAGATTCGGCAAGTTGAAATTCGAGAGATTGTCGGGATCAGCGTGCTGGAAAGCATGTCGGGCAGGGTGTTGGGCTATGGGACCATCGATGTGGAAACACGCGGCTATGACCGGCTCGTGACGCATGTGATCGGCAGGGCGCGCGAGCTCGCGGGCTTCGTCCTTTGGCTGAAACGCCGCCCCGACCAGAATTAGCCGATACTGAATATCGAAATCTCCGGAGGTTTGTGGATGCCTGGAACTGCGACAAGAACTGCGGGGCCAGGCTGGCTCCTTCTCTATGCCCTGACGGCGGTCGCCGGCGTCCTGGCGCTTATCTGGCTTTGGGAAGGCGCGTTTGCGCTGTCGGTCGCCGCCTATTCGCACTCTTGGTCGCTCCCTCTGCGATTTACGCGCGGTCTCGAATTCTTATTGCCGCTTCATACGGTGTTCGCGGAATGGAACAATCCGGTCGTTCAAAAGCTGGCCGGCCGCGCGACCCTGGGTTTCGCGGTGGCCGCGATACTTTTGGGCGCGAGCGTCGCGCAGTTGCTCACGGGCCTGCGAGGCTCCCGCCCGCCCAGGGGCGGCTCGCGCCTCGCCACGGTCTCGGATTTATCGCGTGCGGGCTTGCTGAACGGTCGTCCCGGCTATTCGATCTTCCTTGGACGATTCCACGGCAAAGACGTTCGCTACTCCGGGGCCAGCCATATTTATGTCAATGGCCCGACTCGCTCCGGTAAGGGCGTGGGCTTCGTGCTGCCAAACGCCCAGGAGTGGCGGGGCTCTCTGATCGGTTTGGATCTCAAGCGCGAGATCTGGAACGAAATCGGCGCGGCGCGCGCGGCGATGGGGCAGGAGGTCTTTCTGTTTTCTCCCGGCTCCGAAAACTCACATTGCTGGAACCCGCTCGATCTCGTGGCGCCTTGGCCGTCGCGGGCGACCGATGTGACGAACATCGCGAGAAGTCTGATTTCGGCCCCGGCGTCGGGCGACTCTTATTGGGCCGAGACGGCGCGCGGACTGTTCGCCGGCTTGCTCGGCTACGTTCTCGATAGTGAGACGATGGAGGGAGAGCGCACGATCAAGTCGGCGCTGAAATTATTTAGCCGGGGTCGAAGTCTGGCCGCTCTGATGCACGACATTCTTGCCGATGAGCCTGCTCTGAACGAATTTGTGTTCGACAAATTCAGCCAGCATCTCGGGCGCGACGAGAAGCAACGCGCCTCGTTCGAGTCGCATATTACAACGGCGCTGGACCCCTGGAACAATGCCCTTGTCGATGTCGCAACGAGCAAGAGCGATTTTTGCATCGCCGATCTGCGCCGCAAGCCATTTACACTGCTGATTGGGACGCCGATCGGCAATTCCGGAACCGTCGAAGCGGTGGTGCGCCTGCTCATTCAACAGGTGCATGATGTGTTGCTCAAAGAGCTTCCTGGGGCCGATGAGCCATACAAATTGCTGCTCATGCTCGACGAATTTTACCAGTTCGGGCGGATGCCCGAAATTGTCGACCGGGCGCCGCTGGTCGCGGGCTATGGTTTTCAAATCGCGATGATCGCGCAAGGGTTGACGCAACTCGATGTCAAATATGGACGACCCACGCGCGAAATGCTGAAGGGCAATATGGACGTTAAATTGTTCATCGGCATAGGCGACGAAACCACGGCGCTTGCGGCGTCTCAAGACGCGGGGAAGCATTACGTCATGCGCGAGGGATGGGGAACGTCCATCGGAACGGGAATGGGCGGCGGCGGGTTCGGTCGGGGCAGCAAATCGACGCAAGGGCGATGGGAGCTGGAACCGTTGTTTTTACCCGACGCGCTGCGCCGGTTTCATGAAAGGAAGTCGCTGTTGCTGGTGCGCGGACAGTTCGGGGCCGTGCTGGATAAGGCGCATTTTTTCACGGAAAAGGCGTTCAAGGCTCGGACGGGCGCCACCAATGCGTTCAAATCCCATTTGCACATTCCAACGGTGAACGTATCAGCGGCGGGAGCGGCAGCGCAGCCGCAAGCGGTGGCGGCCTCGGTCGAGGTGTCACGGGGAAACACGGCGCCGCAAAACCCGGCGACATCGAAACATGAGTCTTCGCGCGCGAGGGTTTTAAGAGCGGCGTCGGCGATCTTTGTAGATACGAAGCGCTTCGAAGCGGCGTTCCTCCTCGCGATGAATCATGCGAGCAATCAAGAGATTGCCCGTCTTTGCAGCGAGCTGCGGCAAACGCCGGAGTGGTTTGGCGATCTCCGCCCGCGTCGAAGCGGGCTCTTTGCCGGGATAAAGCGCAGCGGTGTGGAAGCGCTGACGCAAACGTTGCGGGCCGAAATTATGGCCGCGCGTCAGGCGTTGAATAATGACCGCGCTGAACATGCGGCGGCGCTCGCACAAAACGCCGCGCCGGATGTGGCCATGGTCGCCGCCGCACCTGTGGTGGCGACCATCGTGGGGCCAGGGGAAGCGGGGACGCCGCCGCCGCCCGTGTCCCCGGCGTCGGTCAACGACAATTCGTTTGGTGGTGGGGCGGCGGCGAAAGTCGCGGGGGCGGACGATCCGGCGGTCCAGGTCAATGAAGTGATCGCGGCACAAATCGCGGAATTCGATGACGTCGGGCGTAGGGCAGGCCAGCTTGTGGAGGCGGCGGCAAGCAAATCAGACGCCCGCGAGGATTTACGCGTTGCGCTGGCCCGGGAGTCGAGTCGGCTCGCGACCGGAACGGTGCGATTCGTCGACACTCCATACGACGATCTTGGACAACAAATGAGCGAATGATCGTCCCGCGCCTCAGGTAAGCGGCGCGTTTCGTAGTCGCGGTCATCGCACTCCTTGCAAAAGCTCTGCCTTTCGCAACGCAACCTAAAACATGTATGCTTGGCCCAGAAGCCCAATTTGATTTTGCTCGCATGCACGCGAATTTCGACCGCCGATCAGCCGAGCAAGCTATGCGCCACAAAGGTCGAGGAAGCCCCCCAAAAGCGTCAACTTGACAGGGGCCTTCTATTTCATCGGAAATTCTTTCGCGATCGCGAGATTGAGTTGAAGCACATTTACCCGCGGCTCGCCAAGGACGCCGAGATCGCGATGCGCGACATGCCGCTCGACGAGCGCCGCAACGCGCTCCGGCGGAACGCCGCGGATCTTCGCCACCCGTTGCGCTTGTAACGCGGCATTCGCAGCAGAAATGTCAGGGTCAAGGCCCGAACCGGAGGTCGTCAGCATATCAGCCGGTAAAGCGTTCCTTGTGGCATCCGGGTCCGCATCGTCGAGAACCTTCCAATCGTTAACGAGGCGATCCTCCAGCGCTTGGCTGGTCGGGCCGAGGTTCGATCCGGACGAACTCGCCGCGTTATAGGGCGCCGATATCGTCTTTGTCGCATCCTTCGGATCAGTGTCCGTGGTCGCCGACGGTCGTCCATGAAACCACTGTGGATCGTCCCATTGCTGGCCGATCAGTTGCGAGCCCAGGACCGCGCCATGCTCGCCTCTGATAAGACTGCCATTCGCCTGAAACGGCATGAGCCACTGGCCGAGCGCCGTGACGGTGAGCGGATAGGCGAACCCACACAAGACGAAAAGCACCAGGGATACGCGGGCCGCGCCGCTCAGAATGTCGAACATCTTGCGCTCCTCCTAGAGCAGTGGCGCGATCATCAAGTCAATCGCCTTGATGCCGATGAATGGCGCGATCAGACCGCCGACGCCGTAAATCCACAGGCTGCGGTAAAACAACGCTTCCGCGGTCTCCACGCGAAAGCGTACGCCCCGCAAGGCGAGCGGAATCAGCATCGGGATGATCAAGGCATTGAAAATCAACGCCGACAAGATAGCGCTATGGGGCGTCGCCAAGCCCATGATGTCCAAGGCCGCAAGACCAGGCAGGGCGACGATGAACATCGCGGGGATAATCGCAAAATATTTCGCGACATCGTTGGCGATTGAAAAAGTGGTCAGCGCCCCGCGCGTGATCAACATTTGCTTGCCGATCGCCACAAGATCGGTGAGCTTGGTCGGATCGGAATCCAGGTCGATCAAATTAGCTGCTTCCTTGGCCGCTGTCGTTCCGGAATGCATGGCGAGCCCGACATCCGCCTGCGCCAGCGCGGGAGCGTCATTGGTGCCATCTCCCGTCATCGCCACAAGCCGGCCCTCGCTCTGCTCCCTGCACACCAAGTTAAGCTTCTCTTCAGGCGTAACCTCGGCGATGAAGTCGTCGACACCGGCCTCGGCCGCAATCGTCTGGGCGGTGATGGGATTGTCTCCCGTCACCATCACCGTGCGAATGGCCATCTTCCTGAGTTCCTGCATCCGCTCGCGAATTCCAGGCTTGAGAACGTCCGAGAGAACGACGACGCCAAGGATGTCGCCGTCCATGCTTACGGCGAGCGGCGTCGCGCCTTTGCGCGAAACACTGTCGGCGACCGCTTGCAAATCGGACGGCGCTTCCCTGCCAAACTTATCCTTTACCGCCTGAACCACCGCGCCTACGGCGCCCTTGCGGACGGTTCTTCCATCCGGGAAATCGAGTCCGCTCATACGGGTCGCGGCGGAGAAATCCAGGCCGGAGGCTTGGTCAAGGCCCGGGATCGGCTCGGCTCCACGCGCAATGCTGATGGCGACGACGGACCTTCCTTCCGGCGTCGTGTCGAAATAAGAAGCAAGAAACGCCACCTGAATCACGGTCTTCCGCGTTTGGCCGGCGACCGGAATAAACTCGGTGACTTGCCGATCGCCTATGGTGATCGTTCCTGTCTTGTCGAGAATCAGGGTTTGCACGTCGCCCGCGGCTTCAACCGCCCTGCCGGAGGTGGCCAACACATTGAAGCGCATCGTGCGGTCGATCGCCGCGATGCCGATCGCCGAGAGAAGCGCCCCGATCGTCGTCGGGATCAGCGCGACAAGAAGCGCTACGAGGTCGGCGACGTTGATCCGCGCATTGAGATAGACAGCGACCGGCGCGATCGCCGCCACGACAATAAGAAAGATCAACGTCAGGATCGAGAGCAGCACCGTTAGGGCGATCTCGTTCGGCGTCTTCTGGCGTTTCGCGCCTTCAACCAGACGGATCATGCGGTCGAGGAAGCTGTCGCCGGCATTGGCGGTTACTCGAATGAGAAGCCAGTCCGAGACGATTTTGGTGCCAGCGGTGACGGCAGAGAATATATCCGTTCCCGCTTCTTTCAGGACTGGCGCGGATTCGCCCGTGATGGCGGACTCGTTGACATAAGCTATTCCCTCGACAACCGTGCCGTCCGCCGGGAGGAGGTCGTTCTGCTCCACGCGAACGATATCGCCTATCCGTAGCTGCGTGGCCGGCACGGTTTCTTCACGACCGTCTTCCAACATACGCTTTGCGACAAGATTTAAGCGGGTCTGGCGAAGAGCCGTGGCCTTTGCTTTACCGCGGCCTTCCGCCAGCGCTTCGGCGAAATTCGCGAACCAGACGGTCAACGCCAAAATAATTGTTACGACGCCGTTATACAAATGCGATGCGCTTGTCGGCCCGAACAAGTCCGGCTGAATCGTCAAGGCCAGCGTGACCAGCGTGCCGACCCACACCACGAACATCACCGGATTACGGATCTGCACGCGCGGATCAAATTTTGCGAGCGATCCCTTGAACGCCTGCCAGAAGAGGTCGGGCGTATAAGCGCCGGCGGCGCTGACGCCACGAAATTCGCCGCCAAGGGGGCCAAATTTCGAAGCAGCTTCTCGTCTCGGCGCCATTAGAAGTCTCCCGAATTACGCCTTGGGTTTGTTAAAAAACCTGGCCGCTCTTCATGGCGAAAAATTCGGCGACCGGTCCCAGAACGAGCGCTGGAAAAAAGGTCAGCGCGCCGACGATCAAAATCGTCGCAAACCAGAACAAGCCGAATGTAGCGGTGTCTGTGCGAAGCGTCGCCGTCGTCGCCGGAGTGAAGGGTTTGCGGGCGATCGAGCCTGCGACCCCCATCATGAAGATGATCGGAGGATAGCGGCCGATCAAGATGACGAAAGCGGTTGCCCAATTATACCAAGGCGTATTGGCGTTGAGCCCAGCAAACGCCGAGCCGTTGTTGGCGGCCGAAGAGCTAAAGGCGTAGAGGACCTCGGAATAGCCGTGCGGACCGGCGTTCGCCATCGATGCGAGCCCGTAGGGCGCGACGACCGACCAACCCGTGGGCGCCAGGATGACGAGCGGATGGATCAGCAATACGAGCGAAACCAGGATGATCTCGGCCTTCTCGATCTTCTTGCCGAGGAACTCGGGGGTCCGGCCAACCATCAGACCTGCTACGAAAACGGCGATAATGCCGTAGGAAAGCGCCGCGAGGAAGCCAACGCCCTTTCCGCCAAAGATGCATTGCAGCATCATTCCGACGAACAGCGCGAGGGCGCCGAGGGGCGTGAAGCTATCATGCATCGAGTCCGCGCTGCCCGTGGTGAACGAGGTCGTGACGGTCGCGAACAACCCGCTTTGAGCAATGCCGAAGCGGACTTCCTTGCCTTCCATATTGCCGCCCGGCTGAACGAGCGTTGGCGTCGTTTCGATTCCGGCGTTTACCAAGGTCGGGGTGCCTGCTTGTTCGGAGGCGATCGTGATCGGCAGGAACACGAGCAGCAATGCGCCCATGACGCCGTATAGCACCCATCCCTGTCGGCGGTTTCCGATCATCTCGCCGAAACATAGGACGATCGAGGCCGGCAGAATGATCATCAAGAGCGCCTGCACAACGTTGGTGATAGGCGTCGGGTTTTCATACGGATGTGCGGCGTTGGCGTTGAAAAAGCCGCCTCCGTTGGTGCCCAGATGCTTGATGGTTTCGAACGAGCCGACCGGCCCTAGCGCGATTGTCTGCTCCGCGCCTTGGATCGTCCGCGCCGTGACCGTGGCGTCGAGCGTCTGCGGTTCACCTTGTTGGATTAGCAGGATAGCCAGCACGAAAGCCAACGGCACGAGCACGCGCGTGGTGAAGCGAATGAGGTCCCGATAGAAATTGCCGATATCGGCGCCGCCGCTCTTGACGGTGAAGGCGCGAATGAAGGCCATCGCGATAACGAAGCCTGTCGCGGCGGAGGTGAACATCGGGAAAGTGATCGCCGCCATCTGACTGAGAATCGAGAGCGTGGTCTCGCCGCCATAGGCCTGCCAATCGGTATTGGTGATGAAGCTTACCGCGGTATTGAACGCCAGCACCGGCTCCACGCCGGCGAAATGCAATGGGTTGAGCGGCAAATGATCCTGGAACACGAGAACCAAATAGACGATGACCGCCATAAAGAGATTCGTGGTCAGCATATGGAGCGTATAGGCCTTCCAGCTCATCGCTTCGCTGCAGACCCGCTTGCCGACCAAGACGTAAATGAGATTGTCGATCCGATCGCAGACCGGATCCAAGAACGTTTTCCGCTCGGTTACGACCCGGGCGAGGTAACGACCCACCGGAATGCTGATCAGCGCGCCGATCAGCAACGTCAAGGCGATTTGTAGCGCCGATTGGAGCGTCATATGAGCCGCCTAGAATTTCTCGGGGTTGATCACCGCATAGAATAGATAAACCACTAGCAGAAAAACGAGCACTATCAGGAGATAAATCGGAACCATGGCGATCTCCGTCGTTTCCGGGTCGACAACCCTCAGTGGGAAGTTGGATTTCCTGACGACCCAGAGAACCGATGGTCGCGCTTCGCCAACCGCGGTCGCTCGATCACATGCTCCGCGAAATTTACGAGCGCGATCATCGCGAGATAACCACAGACCAGAACGACCAACATAAACGCGGCGGCGACCATGTTCGATCTCCATTAATTTGCCGAGCGGCTAACCGATTGCCACGTTTTAGCGGTTGCGATCAAATTCTCGATGTCGTCGAGTAGTCGCTGACATAAGCACTCTTCGGCATAAGGGATCAATGCGTTTTTATGCTCGTGCGCATAACGGAATCATAAATTTCGCGCTCCGTTTTGCGCACAGACGCATTTCTTGTCCGGTCGCCGAACAAAGCTTTGTGTACTGCGGCACGGTT
>PLAI01000201.1 GCA_003134075.1 Methylocystaceae bacterium
GCGGTTCCACGAGCCGTGCAGCGCGACGAAGGCGTCTCCCCTGAACTCCGCCGGGAATTGCGAACCTTCGTAAAATGTGATGCCGAGCGGCGCGCTGTGGGGCTGGATCAGCACGTCGGGGACAGCGGTTTTTTCGGCGAGGTCGGGCCGCTCGCCCTTGTGGCGCGGGTCTTCGTGGGCGCCCGTGTAATACCAGGGCCAGCCGTAGAAGGCGCCGGGGACGACCCGCGTCGCGTAATCGGGCGGCAGGTTGTCGCCAAGCATGTCGCGCTCGTTGACGGCGCACCAGAGTTCGTCCGAGCCGGGACGGATCGTCACGCCGGAGCAGTTGCGCAGGCCCGAGGCATAGACGCGGCGGTTCTTCCCCTCGGGATCGAAGGCGGCGATGAGCGCGCGGCCGGGTTCGGCGCTGGCGCCGAGCCCTTCCGTCTTCTCCAGCGCCTCGGCCTCGGCGCGCGGCGGCGGCGTCTTGCCTTCGGCGACATTGGTCTGCGAGCCGATCGCCACGTAAAGCGTCGCGCCATCGGGCGAAAAGGCGAGATCGCGCGTCCAGTGGCCGGCGCCGGCCGGCAGATGGGCGATGGTCTCGGCCGCGCCGGACGGCTTGAACTCGCCGCTTTGATAGGGATAGCGCAGCACGGAGTCATGCGTCGCGACATAGACGTAACGCGGGTTCGGCCCCGGCGGATAGAAGGCTAATCCATAGGGCCGGTCGAGCCCCGCGGCGAAGACCTCCTCGTGGACCGGCGCGGTCTGGCCCGGCGCGAAGCGCAGCACGCGGACGCGCCCGCCCGTGCTCTCGGAAAGGAACAGATCGCCGTTCGGCGCGAAGCGAATGACGCGCGGGCCTTCAAGGCCCGAGACGATGATCTCGGCCGCAAAGCCCGGAAGCGTCTTGAGTTCGGCGCCCGCGGGACGCTTCGCCACCTCGGAGCGGCTGGCCTTGGGCTCGGTGGCGAGGGGCGCGGGAAGATCGGAGAGCGTGATTTTATGCCGCACGCCCGGCGCGTCGATGCGCCAGTCGCCATAGGTGACGGCTGTGTCTTGGACCGCCGGCGCGGTTTGCGCCAGCGCGCCGGCGCAGGCGAGGAGCGCGCCGAGAATGGACGCGCCGACAATAGTCGCGGTTTTGGTCATGGCCATGCGCCTCTCGCGTTTAAGTCTACTTCTTGAGTAGACTTAAACGCGAGGCCGCGCCAGGGCAAGATCAAACTCCACCGGCGCAAGCGCCTTACGCGGCCTCCTGAAGATGCGCTTCGATGAACCAGAGCGCCTTGTCGAGCGAGCGGGAATAGTTGACGAAGATGTCCGAGGTGTCGGCGTCGCCGGCTTCATCGGTCTGGTCGATCGCCTCGCGCACCAGATTCGCGGCGGTCCCATAGCGTTCCGCGAGCGCGCCGAGATGATCCTTCGAGGCATGGATATTCGTCGGATAGGGCGCGAGCTTGCTCGCCGCCGCGACGGTTTGCGACGTCCCCAGCGCGGTCCCGCCGAGTTGCACGACGCGTTCGGCCATGGTGTCGACATGCGTGTCGAGTTCGCCGCGGAAGCCGTCGAGCATCAGGTGCACCGCGATGAAATTCGGCCCCTTGATGTTCCAATGGGCCTGCTTGGTGACAAGCGCCAAGTCTATGCCATCGGCGAGGCGCGCGTTGAGAATCTCCACCGAGACCTTTTTCGCGTTGGATTTCAGGTTGTTCCTCGTTTTCATCGGCCAACTCCCTCAAAGCATCGTGGCGCGTTCCCGCGGGGAACGGCGTCGCGAATAGAAGATTGAGGCCGGGAGTCGCCTGTCAAGGAGAGGGGGCCGCGTTTTGTCGGCGGGCGCGGGAAACGAGGCCGCCTATTCGGCGCGGATCCCGAAACTTCCAATTTCTCTAAAATGGATCTCCGCCGGATCGCATAGTCGCGGCGCCCGTGCGCCCAACCAGCGGTGAAACTCTATCACTTGATACCCGCGACATTGAATGTCGCGAACCGTTGCGGTTGGACCGGATTTGACCCCGAACCGGCCGTCGCTGGTGGCCTTGGCAAAGCCGCAAATCCAGCGATCAGTTCCGCACCGGAGTTTTGCATGGGAAATGCTCCGATTTTTCAATGGCTTGAATTTGGAACGAAATTGTTGATTTCTGCACATGCCCAGTGCGACGCGTTTCCCCTCGAGGGTGTGAGTATATTCCGAGCCTAGCTCCTCTCTCCAGTTTGGTCGAAATTCCACGGAATGTGGCGCTTGCCCAACTCTGACGCGCTACACCCGGCCGGGCGCTAACAGTGAAAGCAATAGAGTAGATCGGACACGAACCGATATAAGGAAAAATGAGATACTTCAATGAGCATCGAAAAGAATGTACAGGTTGTGAAGGATTTTTTTGCAGCAATGGGCTGCGGCGATAAGCAAGGGCTGCTGGCGTTGTCTGTCGAAGATATTGAGTGGATCATTCCGGGAAAGGACTGGCCACTGGCCGGAACGCATCGCGGGCACGCGGGATTGACGGCTTTGCTTCAGAAGGCTTCCGAAACGGTTGAAACTTCAACAGAGCCCTCCGAATACGTAGCGCAGGGAGACCGGGTTCTGGTCGTCGGCTTCGCTAAGGGGAAAGTCAAAGCCACGAATAAGACGTTCGACGACGATTGGGTCTTCGCCATTACCGTTCGAAATGGCAAAGTGGCGAACATCCGGGAATATGTCGACACGCAAGCACTGGCGCGAGCCTCCGAGGTGGATGGGAGCACAGGCCCTAGCACATCGAAACCGGTAACACACGAAACGATTCGTAAAGTGAGCTAATACGTTGAACAGCGGCAACGCGTTGCCGAAGCACCAAATGGCGGTAAACAACTCCAGAAAGGATAGATTATGCTTGATAATGAAAATTTTATCAGAAAGCTCTACACCTACGCAGAGGGGCAAGGAATAGATACGCAGAAATTTGTCTCCATGTTCTCTGACGAAGGATACATGTTGGATATGGCTTCCGGCACGAAGTTCCGCGGGAAGGCCATTGGTGACTCCATTGCCGGCTTAGCAAGTGCATTCCCCGATCTCCACCGTGAATTACTTAGCATCTACGTCGCGGGTAACGTCATCGTTGTCGAAATCGCAATTCGGGGAACGCATAAAGGTGAGCTGGCCCTTGCTTCTGGAACTCTTGCTCCCACGGGCAAGGCAATAGATGTTCCGTGTTGCGATATTTTCCACGTCGAGAGTGGGAAGGTTATTTCTTTTCATTGCTACAACTTGCCTTCCGCAATGCTGCGGCAACTTGGCGAAAAAAATATGAGGTTATCGTGACCACCAAACCCCGCATCGCCATCGTGATTGGCTCGACCCGGCCCGGTCGGTACGCCGACAAGGCCGCTGGCTGGATGCTGAAACAGACCCAGGCCCGTAACGACATCGAGGCGGAGCTCGTCGACCTTCGCGACCATCCGATGCCCTTCTTCGATGAGAAGGGGCCGCCTATGTCGACGCCCAGCGAGAACGCCGAGGCATTGCGCTGGCAGAAGACACTCGCCCGATACGACGGCTTCGTTTTCGTGGTGGCCGAATACAACAGCTCGATCACGGGTGCGCTGAAGAATGCGCTCGACCAAGCCTATAAGGAGTGGGGACGAAAGCCGTTCACTGCCATTGGTTACGGCGGGGCCGGAGCGGCGCGGGCGATTGAGCATCTACGCCAAATCACGAGTGCGCTGCGAATGGTTTCGACCGCACCCACCATCAACATTGGCGGCGCCGATTTCATGTTGACCTCCCCGATGGGTGCAAACAAGCCCATCGAAGACATCGAGGCACACCTGCTTGCCTCCACGAAGTCGGCTTTGGATGAGCTCGTCTGGTGGGCCCACGCGACGATGGCGGCGAAAGCCGCTGAAGCTTCAAAGCGGCGCGACCCGAACGAGCTGGCGGCGTAGCGCTGGCCATCTGCGGCCATCGGGTCGGGGGGTAGACGGTGGGTCAGCCATGCATCGCCCCCTCGCACGCCGCGCGCTCGTTGAATGCCCGACTATAAAGGAGATCCCGATGTATGACCAATCCAAGCTATCCGAGTTGATCCGGTTCGCACACGTAGATACGGGCTCCACCGTTATCGACGTTTACCCAGGCGACGGCGATTGGACGCGTCTCTTCTCCGACGTCGTGGGACCCGAAGGACGGGTCTACAGCTTCGTGCCGGCCGAAGTGGCCGACTTCAAGAACGATCCGGTCGGCCGCATGCAGACGCTCTCGAAGGAGCCGGGCCGAGAAAACGTCGAAGCCGTCTCGGCGGACCTCGTCGCGATGCCGGAGGTCACGCAACCAGCGGATGTCCTATGGCTGCACCTGTTTTACCACGATCTCCACACTAAGCTGATCGGGGCCAAGGGCGCTACGGCGACCGACTTCAATCGAGCCGTCTACGAGCGGCTGAAGCCCGGTGGGTACTACGTCATTGTCGACCATGCCGCCGCCGCGGGTGCGGGAACGAGCGACGCTCAGTCGCTGCATCGGATCGACCCTGCGTCCGTCCGCAAGGAGGTAGAGGCGGCAGGCTTCGTACTGGACGCGGAAAGCACCATGCTCGCGAAGAAGAACGATCCGCACTCGATTAAGGTGTTCGATCCCTCGATCAAGGGCGAGACCGATCGCTTCGCCTATCGGTTCGTAAAGCCCTGACAGGCCCCGGCGCCGTCCATGAGATCCAGGAGGGCAAAGTCATGATCCGACGTCCGGAAGCGGCAAGGTCTTCGACGTCCCTTTCCACCCTTCTCGCACGTGCCCAACGCCCGCTTTGCAGGTCGCAGGCGCGTGAAAAAATCTTGAATTTCGCACCAAAAGCCAAGACCGACTGACCGACAACAGGGCCTTCCGCATTCGAGCGTCGACGGCCGGTTCTGTCGCATCGCCGACCCCGGCATCCTCCCCGCTCAATGCCCAGAACACTGTTCCAATTGTCAGACTTCAACCACCCGCCGCGCTTTTGCGCGCCGTGAGCGCCACCGCCGCTTCCGTCGTCAACAGCCGGAACGTGAAACTCTCTTGCAGATACAGTTCGACGTCCGCGTCGGTGTGGCTGAGGTAGCCGATGGACAAGTCCTGCCCGATGTCCAGTTCGAAGTCGCCGCCGCGGGTCGTGAGCACGAGCCCGCCCTCGATCGCGGGCGCCCAAATGATTTCACCGTCCACCAGACGGTGAATATGCTGGAGCACCGGATAGCCTTCCTCGCTGCCGCCGCTGACGACGGTGTAGGGCTCGGAGCCCAGCACCAGCACATAAGGGCCGTTGACGCCGGCGAGGCGCAATTGATTGACCGCCTGCGCCACCGCGGCCGGATAGCCCCTCGCGGCGGACGGGAGCGTCAAAGCCGCGTTGCTGGCGCCTTCGCGAATGCCCTCGATCCCGGCGGCGGCGTATCCGTCGAACACCGCGCGATCTTCGGCGAAGGCGATTTTGCGCGCGGCTTCCTTCAGCGGCGCCCAGTCCGAATCCGTCGCGCCGCGGTCCACGTCGTCGATCGCCTGGCGCGCGAGCGTGAACGGAACGCGCAATTCGACGAGCGCGTTGGCGAGGCGTCGCGCCGCCTGGACGCCTTCGCCGGGCGCCTCGATGGGCTCGATATGGCCGCTGCCGACGGCCGCGAGGGCGACGCCTTTCGGGTCTGGAACGTCCACGACCCGGCGCGCCGCCAGATAGCGCTTGAGCGTGCGGGAGGCCTCTTCCTCGATTTGCGCCCAGGCCGCATCGGAGATCGGAGCGAGTTCGCGATGGAGATTATTCATTTCCTGCCTCTTTCTTCAGCGAACCAATGCGGAGCGAGCCATCGGGCGAAACTGGCGGCGTCGACGCGGCCTCGGCCTCGCTTTCGCCGGCGCTCGGCGGGGAAGGCGTCGCCGTGTCGCCCGAGGCGGCGTCGTCCAAAAATGTCGCGGGCGGCACGAAGAACAGCGATCCCGTCACCGCGCGGCTGACGTCGAGCAACCGGTCGTAATTGCCGGGCGGCTTTCCGACGAACATGTTTTCGAGCATCTGCTCGATCCTGCCCGGAGACCGCGCGTAGCCGATGAAGTAGGTGCCGAACTCTCCCTTGCCGGCGTCTCCGAACGGCATGTTGTCGCGCAGGATCTTCAGTTCCTTGCCGTCTTCGGTGATGGTCGTCAGCACGTTATGCGCGAACGTCGGCTTTACGGCGTCGTCCAGCTCGATGTCGGAGAGCTTCTCCCTGCCGATGATTTTCTCCTGCCGCTCGACCGGCAGCGCGTTCCATTTGCCCAGGTCATGAAGGTATTTCTGGACGATCACATAGCTGCCGCCGGCGAAGACGGCGTCTTCCTCGCCGATCAGCGTGGCGTCGATCGCGGCCCGCGCCACGGGGTTTTCCGTGCCGTCGACGAAACCAAGCAGGTCGCGGTTGTCGAAATATTTGAACCCCTGCACCTCGTCGGCCGCCGAGACGGCGTCGCCAAGCCGCGCCATGATCAGCGTCGCCATTTCGAAGCACAGGTCCATGCGCGAGGCGCGGATATGGAACAGCAGGTCGCCCGGCGTGGCGACGGCGGTATGCACGCCGCGGATTTCGCGGAAAGGGTGCAGCTCTCTAGGTTTTGGCGCGCCGAACAGGCGGTCCCACGCGTCGGACCCGATCCCCATGATGCAGGATAGTCCGCCATCGGCCGAGCGAAAGCCGACGCCCCGGACCAGCGCCGCGAGATCGCCGCACAAGCTGCGCGCCGCGGCCTCGGATTCCGCCCCGGCGCCCAGCGTGACGACCAGAAAAATGGCGGCGCGCGTCAGCCGGGCGTCGACGGCTTGTGGTGATGTGGATAGCACGCCAGACTCCTCGGCGATCCGTGGCCCCAGCTGCGATCTGTCCGGGAACCGTCGATGCGAAGCGCGAATATGGCGCCGGCGACGCGCAAAACCTTCCGCCGCCGCAATCTGCGACGGTTTGGCTTGATTAGCAAGCCAGAAACGACACGTCGCGATCTCAGCGGAACGGCGCGAGCGCCGGGATCGCCGCGATGATCTTGTCGACGTTCTCCTTGCCGATCAGTTGGTCGGCGTACGCGAAGATTTCGTGGCTGAGCTTCTGCATCTGGCCCATGTCGAGGCCGAGGCCGCTCAATTTGCCGGCCAGCGCCATGATGTCGCCCTTGGCGCCGCCGAGCAGGCTCCCAAGGCCGCCGAGCGCCGCGCCAAACCCCTCCATCGGCGTCGCCGCCGCGAGCGCGATGGCCTCCTGCGCGCCGGGGAGCTTGTTAATGAGATCGGCGACCGGACCCTCGGGAATTTCCTTTTGCACGAAGCCGAGCACATGGCCGATGGCGGCCTTGGCGGTGTTTTCGTCAATCCCGACCGAGGCTTGAATGCGCTGAATCAATTCTTCCATCTGTCGTCGCTCCAAAGAACGCCAGCCTGCATCGGCCGGCGCGCATTTGTCGCCGGGAGCGGGAAGAAAAGCAAGCCGGACGGAATTTTCGCGCGGCCAGCGCGACGGCTTGAGCTTGCGCGCCGCCGCGTGTATTATCCGGCGACTGTCGACCAATGTTTAAGCGGCGGAATCCATGGCCGTCTTGAACCTTCTGGTGGAAAGTACCTATTGCGCCCTTCAAGCCGAATACTAATTCTTGTGTTCAGCGATTAGGCCGCCCGCGTCGGCGGACTAGTTCTTACGCCAATGCGATCGACGCAAACAATATTCCTCTTACCGCGCGGCTCAGGCTATTCGCTGGCCACGGGAGGTTGCAGTGAAAGTCGTTCAAATCGAGTTGATGCTCAGCCGCGCGGAGGCGTCAGCTCTTCGAGTTGTGCTGGATGAATACGTCAAGGCGATCCATTATCTTGAAAGTAACCAACCCCAAAACCTTCCGGAGCATTTCGGTCGGGAAAGAGACGCCGTTGTCAGAGCCCTAACGGCCGTGGAAAACGCGCTCCATGCGGCGCCGGAAGTTATCGACGGGATAGGCGAACTGTTGCGGCGAGGCCAAACTCCGACTTGGGCTAGCCCCGCTTTCACGCTGGCCGCGGCGGCGACGGAACTTTGATTGCGTCGGGAAACCCATGGAATTGCTGAGAAAATCAGGCGAAATCGCGCTGCGCTTAAATAAAACGACGCGCCGGCGCCCGGCGCGCCATTCTGGCCATGTTGGACGGTTTTCTCCGCGTGAAGACCCCTCGTTAACGGCTCGGGCTCACGTGGTGTTCTTGCTCGCTGGGAATTTCCACGCAGTACAAGTTGCCCCTGTAGTCCCTCACCCACTCGCAGGCCACGGCATAGGCGAGGCCGAGGCTCGGAGGCGACAGGTAATTCCGACCGTGGGGCGCTGCTTGCACGAAGCCGGAGACCATCATCGGCGCGACCAGCGCGAACGCCGCCATGATGGATTTGAGATTGCGTTGGGTCATCTGGACCTCCGCGTTCGCCAAAACGCCTGCCCGTCCCCCAGTCCGCCGAAATAGTTTCGTGTCCCGCGGTTTCAAGCAGGCGCATTCACGCGCGCTGTTATAATTCGGCCTGCGAGCACTCGCACAAGTCCGGCGCCATGCGCGCTTCCGGGAAATCGGCGAGGAAGCAATTCAGCACCAGGGACAAATCGGACGCAAGTTGGCGCGCCCCCAGATCGCGAAAGCGATCGATGTCTCCGACGATCATCTCGCGCACGGCTAACGGTCCCCTCTCCAAATTGAACAGGTAACTCGAAAGAAGCCGGCAGTGTTTCTCGGATGACGGCGCGTTCGGGAGCGTCTCGTCGAAAGTTCGCGCGGAACATGTGATGCATTCAGTCACAGCGCTACCTCCCTTGATTGGCCAATGAGCCGCGCGGGCCGACACAATAGAGTTGGATGCTTCTGTAATAAAAATGCGGATGCATATGCTGCATCCGCATTTTTTCCCTCCCCAGACTTGGGCCGCTCCGGTTGAATCCGTCGTCGTATCCGCCTGGTTGTCGTCCAGACCTATGCCTGTTCCGCCAAATGGTTATGCGTGAGATCGCGTAATATCTCAACCGAGTACTTTCCCTTATTATCTTTCTCCACTCAATGGAACGCGAGGTGATTCGACGCCCGAAACGGGCCAAAATCGCGCGAAAATTGGACTGCTTGGCGTCCGCGTTTTGACAAAGTTGTGCCGCGCAAGAAAACCTTATGTCAAATCGTTGGAAATTCCGACCCGTCCAAGAAGCGGCTCCGGTCATTGCAAGCGCTCTGAAACAATCCAAGAGTCACGGACGACGCCTCGATTGCTTCATCGGCATGGCCCGTCGCTCGGGACGGGCGTCCGTTCGGGTTCTTATTGTGGAAATTACGTATTGCGCTCCCCGAATCAAAAGCTAATTCTTACGCGAAACGATTAGCCAAACCGCACCAGCAGTTTTTTTTTAACATGGTTCCGATCGATTAAAGCCTATCCTCTTGCTGTGCGGCTCAGGCTAATCGCCAGTTAGGGGAGCGTAAGATGAAAGTCGTTCAGATCGAAATGATGCTCAGCCGCGCGGAGGCGTTAGCCCTTCGAGCCGTGCTGGATGAGTACATCAAGGCGATCCAATATCTCGAAAGCAACCAGCCGCAAAACCTTCCAGAGCATTCCGCCCAGGAAAGAGACGCCGTTATCACAGCCTTGACGGCCGTGGAAAACGCGCTCCAGGAGGCGCCGGGAGTTATTGACGGAATGGGCGAACTGTTGCGGCGAGGCCAGGATCCGACTTGGGCCAGCCCCGCTTTTACAGTGGCCGCGACGAGGGCGGCGGAACATTGAATGCCTCGGGCGGCTCAAAGATTTCGACGCTCGCCCACCTCCTCGCCCCTCGGCCCGTATCGGCCCGAGGGGCGAACCCGTCCCGGCGGGACAGCGATGAACAGGCTCGCCGAGCATTCCTCAACATTTTCCCCACCACGCGCTAACGCCGGGAAAAAAGGGCGACGATCGGATTCTCGCCCTCGCCCCGACGCGTCGCGGAACGACCCTCCCGCGGTGTGAACGCGAGAAGACGGCGCCGCGTCCCGTGTCGGGAGAGGAACGCAAATGCTGAAGCGCTTTGACCATCTGACAATCGTCGTGCGCGACATCGATCGCGCGAAGGCGTTCTTCGCCGTCCTCGGGTTCAAGGAGGCGATGTCGGTGGTGATCGCGGGAGAACCGTTCGCCAGCTACATGGGCGTTCCGGGAATCGAGGCCGAGCATGTCACGCTGGTGCTGGAGAACGTCTCTCCGCGAACCGAGATCCAACTATTGCGCTATCGTCATCCCGACCCTTTGCCCGATCCGCATATCCACGATCTGAACAAGCTCGGCATGAACCACATCTGCTTCGCCGTCGACGACATCGAGGCCGAGATCGCCACGCTGAGAGCGAACGGATTTTCGACCCGCAACGAGGTCATGGACTTTCACTCGCGCAAGCTGGTCTTCATCGAAGGACCGGAGGGCGTCACCGTGGAACTGTCGCAATGGCGGTGAATCCGAGCTTGTGGAAAGTCGCCATCCCCGAAGATGTGGCGGCGACGTCGCCACGCGCGCGGGGGGAGATGAGGGCGAAGATCGGATTTTCGCGCTGTTTCGTCGACCGTTTCTGACGCTCGAAATCCGACGCTTGGTTTCCGCGACATGGATCGACACGAGCAATTGTCATTAGACCGGTTTTGACCGAGGCCGTCATTCGACGAAACGAGAATCGATTCGCATTTAAATCGTGACAGGCGCGCTATCATGACGCACTCGCCACTCAGTGCCGGCTTTCCGATAGGAACAGCCTAGCCTCCGGGCCACGAGCATCACCACAGTGAAATTAAGCACAATGAAATCGGATATCCCACGCCAACGCCCAGAACAGCGCCCGCAAACACATCGCTGGGGAAGTGATGAGCTGTTGCGACCCGCGCCCAAGCTAGACAGCAGGCCAACAGAACCGCCAATATTGCCGTCGCTGGCCACAGAATGACAATCGGAACGAGCACACTGGTCAGTGTCATGACGTGTCCGCTTGGAAAGGAATGCGCGTCGAGTGTCGCGAGCAAGGACGGCAGTTTTGGATCGACCGAGAAGGGGCGCGGACGGCGGAATCGTTGTTTGATGATAGGATAAAAGCAATGCATCAGGGCGGCGTTCGCACTCGCGAGCATAATGATTCGGCATCCCGAAAGCCCCCAATCGGCGAGGATTAGCGCTGCGAGAAAGGGGTAAAGCCAACCATTGCCGAGCTTGCTGATTCCAACGGCGCAGCGTTGCCCACCCGACGAACGCGCTGTTTCCGAGGCGATTCTGACCACTTGTAAATCGGCTTCTCGAAACTTCCCACCCCAAATCCGCGCTCGCGCGATGAAGGAGGCGGAAAAACAGGCTGCTTTGGTCATGCCGTCGCATTCCCTTTAGCCGACACGCCTCAAATGATTGGCGAGGTTGGATGGTAAGAGTCACCCGGTTCGGCGAGTTTAGCAAATCTCGGCGCGAAACATGGAGATTTCATGATTGGTCTCTCCCTCCACCCCTTGACGAAGCTGTAACGCCGAAAGCGGAGCAGATCATTCTATGAACCAGGCGTGACTGAGTAATTTCAGCATCCTATGTCCATAGAGAAATAATCTATCCCAGGTCGCATGCAGAAGGTAATAAACCTTGCGCCAATCCCGATATGTAACTCACAAAAGCGCCCATCCGTGAAAATCCTTATTATCTCCGATGCTTGGTATCCGCAGATCAATGGCGTGGTGCGAACTTTGCAATCAACGGTCGAGGAATTGGATCGCTTCGGCCATGAAATCCGCATCGTGGGAACAGATTCCGGGCGCTGGTCGAGCTTTCCGTTGCCTTCTTATCCCGAAATCAAATTGGAATTCTTCGCCTATCGCCGCCTGGCGCGAGTCATGAGCGATTTTCATCCGGATTTGATTCATATCGCGACCGAGGGGCCTTTGGGTTGGGCGGCCCGGCGGTTGTGTTTGCGCCTTAACTTGCCATTCACCACCGCCTACCATACGCGTTTTCCCGAGTATTTGGCGGCCCGAACGCCCAGCTTTTTTGCGAATTTCGCCCGGATAGCGGCTTTTGCCGCGCTGCGGCATTTCCATGCGCCATCCAGCGCCGTGATGGTGGCGACGGCATCGATCGAGCGGGAACTCAAGGCGCAAAGGTTCCAACGTTTGGTTCGCTGGTCGCGTGGCGTGGATGCGACTCTGTTCCGTCCCTATGACAAGGCCTTGCCAGCCTTCGCTCATTTGCCACGCCCCATACTGCTTTATGTTGGCCGAGTGTCGGTGGAGAAAAATCTGCGCGCGTTTCTGGATATTTCCTCGCCTGGAAGCAAAGTCATAATCGGGGACGGGCCAGATCTGGTGGTCTTGAAACAGGAATATCCGACCGTGAATTTTCTGGGCGTTTTGTCGGGTGAGAATCTCGCTCGGCACTATGCCGGCGCCGACTTGTTTGTGTTCCCCTCCACCACCGACACATTCGGTCTTGTGCTGCTGGAGGCCTGTTCCGCCGGCCTGCGTGTCGCCGCCATGCCCGCGCCGGGACCCTCGGATATATTCGCGGACGGCGCGGGCCGGGATTTTGTCGCCATGGATCTGGATTTAGGCCGCGCCGTTGCAGCAGCCCTGCAATTGCCCGATGATGTCGATGTTCCTCGTGCCTTCGTCAGCCGCTTCGCCTGGGAAGCCTGCTCAAAGCAATTCCTGATCCATTTGCAGGCGCCCGCGCCAAAGACCTCACGACGCGCGGAGGGTTGGCGAGAACGGATTGGGCGATCAATGACAAGGGCCATTAGCCGGATAATGCGTTAGGGCTTGTTGAGATTCATCGCGAATTGATAAGCGCCGCGGCGAGAGAGATCATGGCTGCGAAGCTTTGATCGGGTTTGTCGGTGCGTATGACCGCTGTTGGCGCAATGCCGACTCCGACAACCTCCCCGCTCGGAGCCCGCGACAGGGTTCCAAGCGTGCGATTCTAGCCACTACGCCGCATCAGCGCGTTCGTACCATCCGCGCGAGCGGCGGACGATTTGGACGACGGACAGCATGACCGGCACTTCCACGAGCACGCCGACGACCGTCGCCAGCGCCGCGCCGGATTGGAATCCGAAAAGCGCGATCGCCGTCGCCACGGCCAGCTCGAAAAAATTGCTCGCGCCGATCAGCGCCGAAGGCCCCGCCACGCACCATTCGACGCCAAGGCGGCGATTGAGCAGATAGGCCAGCCCCGCGTTGAAATAGACCTGTATCAGGATCGGAACCGCCAGCAGGCCGATGACGAGCGGCTGACGGATGATTTGTTCGCCTTGCAGGCCGAACAGCAGCACCAGCGTCAGCAACAGCGCGCAAAGCGACAGCGGATTCAGGGCGTGGAGCGTTCGGCCAAGCGCCGCTTGCCCGCCATGCTCCAGCAGCGCGCGTCGCCAAAGCTGCGCGGCGATCACCGGCGCGACGATGTAAAGCGCGACCGAGAGCAGCAGCGTGTTCCACGGCACGACGATCGAGGAGAGACCCAGCAACAGCGCGACGATCGGCGCGAAGGCCACGATCATGATGGAGTCATTGAGCGCGACTTGCGACAGAGTGAAATGCGGCTCGCCCTCGACGAGGTTCGACCAGACGAACACCATGGCCGTGCAAGGCGCCGCCGCCAGCAGGATCAATCCGGCGATATAGGCGTCGATTTGATCGGCGGGGAGGAACGGCCGAAACAAATGCGCGATGAACAACCATCCCAGCAGCGCCATAGAGAAAGGCTTCACCAGCCAGTTGACGCCGACCGTCACCGCGACGCCACGCCAATGCTTGCTCACTTGCCCGAGCGCGGCGAGGTCGATCTTGAGCAGCATCGGAATAATCATCAGCCAGACCAGCACCGCGACCGGCAAATTGACTTCCGCGACCGTCGCCGCGCCAATCGCGCGGAACACGGCGGGGACTGCTTGCCCGAGCGCGATTCCCGCGATGATGCAGAGCGCGACCCACAGAGTGAGGTAGCGTTCGAATAGATTCATCGCGGGCGCCTTCGCCGTCACCGCGCCGACGGTCGTCGTCGCTTCGCTCATGATAAGTTCTCCAACTGCGTGGCGCCTTCGAGCGCGCCGATTTCGCGCAGGCGATTGGTCAACGACATCTTGTCGAGGCTCTCGATCGGCAGCGCCGTGAATTGCGAAATACGATTGCGCAAATATCGAAACGCCAGGACGAAAGCGCGCTCCTTTTCGATATCCGTTCCTTCCACCGCCGCGGGGTCTTCGATTCCCCAATGCGCTGATACCGGGCTCCCCGGCCAGAAGGGGCAGGCCTCGCCCGCCGCGTTGTCGCAGACGGTGAACACGAAATCCATTTTCGCCGCGCCGGGCGCCGCGAATTCCTCCCAGGCTTTCGAGCGCANNGTCCAGCGCCCTGCTTGCGCAAAATGCTCTCCGCGAGGATCGAGCGGGCGGTGTTGCCGGTGCACAGAAACAGCACGTTGTTAGCGCGATCAGTCATGGGCGCCGACCTTTGGCGAGCAGCAAGGGGCGACGGCGACAAGCTCTGGCTTGGTTGGGCAACATTCGCCTTGCGGCGTTTTTGGCGTGCAACAGGCCGACGCCTGCGCCGGCGCGGCGTCAAGGAGGGGATCGCCGCCGTAGACCGTGCTTTCACCCTTAGTCAGAAATGTCTCCCACCAAAGCCCCTGCGGGTCGGTGATCCAGGATTTCTCCGAGTTCGCGTAGCAGCAGGTCGTCTCGCCTTCTTCGATCACCGGTCGTCCCGCATGTTGGAGACGTTCGTACACATCGCTCAGCTCATTCTCCGTTTCGACTTGAATGCCGAGATGCTGCAATCCGGTGTTCGCGCCGCGCTTCGAAATCGCGAAATTGACGCGGGGATCATCGAGCATCCATTTCGCGTAGTCGGGCTTCGAGACAGTCGGCTCGGCGGCGAACAGCGCGTTGTAGAAGCGGACGGAATGCGCGAGATCGTCGACGGCGACGTGGATGTGAAGTCGTTTCATGTTTTGATTTTCCCGCTGCTGGTTTTGGCGATAGACGAGGCGTCGCGAGGGGCCGCGAAGGCGCCGCCCGATTCGCCTGGCGGAAGTTTCGCCGGGCGACCGTTCGATAAGAGGCGCGTCCAGAGAGGCGTTGTTCATGCCGGAACGACTCTCTTCCCGGCGGAGTCGACGACAAGCTCTCCATCTTCCTTGCGAAACTCGCGTTGCTGAGGCAGCGGCAGAATGTCGAGAACCGCTTCGGAAGGTCGGCACAGCTTGACGCCTTTTGGCGTGACGACGATCGGGCGATTGATGAGGATCGGATGCGCCATCATGGCGTCGATCAATTGCTCATCCGTCAGCGCGGGATCGTCCAGCTTCAACTCGTCGTAGAGCGTTCCCTTCTTGCGCAGCAGATCGCGCGCCGAAATCCCCATTTGGTCGATCAGCTTCACCAGCTCTTCCCGGCTCGGTGGGGTTTTCAGATATTCGATGATATGAGGTTCGACGCCGCAATTGCGGATGAGACCGAGCGTGTTGCGCGACGTGCCGCAGGCCGGATTGTGGTAGATGATAATGTCGATGGCGGCGCTCATGCGTGAGCCTTCGCGCCGATGGACGCCCCTTCGGTCTCGCCGATTTCTCGTAGCTTGGCGCTGAGCGCCAGCCTGTCGAGCTTCTTGATCGGCAGGGCGTTAAAGATGCTGATGCGGTTGCGCAAATAGCGGAACGCCAGCACGAAGGCGCGTTCCTTCTCTATGTCGGTTCCCTCGAGGGCGGCGGGGTCTTCAATGCCCCAATGCGCGGTCATCGGCTGGCCCGGCCAAACCGGGCAGACTTCGCCGGCCGCGTTGTCGCAAACGGTGAAGACGAAATCGAGTTTGGGCGCGCCCTCGCCGGTGAACTCGTCCCAAGGCTTTGAACGCGCGCCATCGGTCGGATAGCCGAAGCTTTCGAGAACCTTGATCGCGAGAGGATTGACCGAGCCCTTGGGATGGCTCCCCGCCGAAAAGGCGTTGAAGCGATCGCCGCCGTCCTTTCGCAATATGCTTTCGCCCATGATCGAACGCGCCGAATTGCCGGTGCACAGAAACAGCACGTTGTATTTTTTATCGGTCATGGTCTTGCTCCTCCGCGTTGGCGCGACAGGGCGAGATTTCCGCGATCAATGGCGCGCACACGTCGGGACGCCCGCCGCAGCAATCCTTGAGCAGGAACGACACCAATTCGCGCAGCCGCGCGAGATTGGCGCGGTAGATGATGGAGCGGCTATGACGCTCGCCGCTCACAAGACCCGCGCGCGAGAGAATGCTCAGATGCGCCGACATGGTGTTTTGCGGGACGGCCATCAGCCGCGCCAGTTCGCCGGCCGGAACGCCCTCCGGCTCGCGCGCCACCAGCAGGCGGAACGTGTCCAGCCGCGTGGTCTGGGCGAGCGCCGCGAAGGCGGCGATGGTTTCTATATCATCCATAGATCCAGAATAGTGGATATGAATGACAAATGCAAGACGGGGCGCTCCGCGAGCGAAAAGTCAAGTCAGACACGCAATGGCCGTGGCGTTGATTGCGCAATGAGGCTTCCCGCCGCGTCAAGCGGATTCGATCGCTTCTTCGTCGCAAACGACCCTGGAGTTGCTCTCGGCCTCGGCGTGGACGTCGATTTTTATCTCCGCGGCGCGCGAAGACGTAGCCTGCTCGGTGAGATGGTCGAAGAAAATACGCATGGTTTGGTCGATGCCGATTGACGTTATTCTGCGCGTGTCGTCTCGGTAAAACCGGCTGACGTTGGGCGAGACTGTCGCAAGATCGTAGGATGGAAAATAGGCGATGTCGGGCCGTGAGCGTTTGATCTCGTCGGCGGCCGCGCGTAGGATCGCCTTGACAGCGCAATTGGACTCGATGACGTGGCGATCTTCGTAAGTCGCGATGATGCCCACGGGCGACACGCTGATAACGATGCGCACCTTCGGATTGATGGCGCGAATCTTGTCGATCGCGGTGAGGAAATCGCGGATAACCTCGGTGACGGTCATATTATAGAATTCATAGACTTCCGGGTCCCACTCGCCGCCCGCGACTCCCGGCGCTAGCTGTAGAATGGCCCCGTCTTTCTTGTGACGCCAGGTTTCCGTGTGGCCGAAGGTGAAGACGAAGACGTCCATGGTTTCGATCATATGACGCACGGCGGCGAGATGCTTCTCGCGGTCGGCGCGCATTTCTTCGGCGGTGGCGTAGCCGTCGGGCTCGATCCGCGGCCGAAAGGGATCGACGAAGCGGCCGTCCTCCTGGCGGGTCCAAAAGTCCAGCTCCGGTTTGAAATGCCCATAGGCGCGGTCGATCAACTGCAGGAATTGCAAGGTCGTGTAGAGGTTGCCATAGCGGCATGAATACATTGAGTAGTTGCGGCGCTCGGCTTCCGCCGCCGACACGCCTCGCGGCGGCGGCTCCGCGAGATAATAGTGAAAACCGCTTGATTGCAGGCGATGGGCGATCTCCTGCGCGAAGCAACTGCCGGCCGTCGCCACTTTGTCTTCTCGCGAAATCCTGAAGGGCGTCGCAACGACGGGATCCAGCGCGAACGGCGGCACCGCGGTCACCGCCTTGCGCCAGAAACGATGGTCTGGCAGTGAGCTATAGGGATTGTCCCCCATGGGAGATCTCCAACTGGACGGTTTGCCACCGCGCGCCAAAAATACTATTTTGTCGCCGCCAACATAAACGTCGCCCGATCGCCTGTCATCCATCTCCGCCGGCGACGGACCCTCGCCGTTGGCGTCCAGAACCCTCCATGGCGGAGCCCATGTTTTCGCAAATAGACAAGCAAATCGTACGCTGCTGGAATCGCACTCTAATCGCGCCCCATCTCGCCAAATTAATCGGAGAGCCCCAAGGTCGAACTGGACCGCGCATCGCCGTCATTGGCAACTGCCAGAGCTATGGCGTCGCCTATGCGATGAAATTGATCGAGCCGAGCGCGACGGTCGATCATTTTTCGGCGATCGGAAAATCACTCGCCACGATCGAATTGTTCGCAAAGACTCTGGAGAATTATGACTATGTTTTTTCGCACGAATTTCCGTCCGGTCATCTCAAGAACGGCGGCATCAACGAACTGCGAGCCATTTTCAGCAAATTGATCTTGTTTCCAGCCATAACTTTTCAAGCCTTTCATCCGGATCTAATATATTTGCTCGACGAGACGCAAAATTATGCGCAATTAAATGGGCCGCTCGGACCGTATCAGTCGGCGTTGGGCGTTTTCGCTTACCGAAAAGGCCTTTCCCTGGAAGAAGCGAATGCATTGTTCAATCACAATGTCTTTGAAGCCGTCGGCTATTTGAACATGTGGGACAGCGCCGCGAACGAACTCATCAATTACGCGAAGGAGAACTTCGCCATGGATCTGAGTTTCGAGCTGTTGACCTGGGCTCGGCGCGGCGTCTTCATGTATAGTTCTGTTCATCCGAAGAGTTACGTGCTCTACGATGTCGCCAAGAAGCTCTTCGCCACGGTCGGATTGCGAGCGCGAGAACTCGACTTCGAATATTACGCGATTCACGACCTCGCCCGCAGCGAGATTTTCCCGATCTATCCGCCCATCGGCGAAAGCTTGGGCGTGCCGGGAAGTTATCTGTTCAAATTGCAGAACCACCATCTTTCCGCGGGAGTAGGCGGCTTCCTCAACCTGCCGCAATATCTTGCTGCTTGTTACAAGATTTACCGAGGCAGCAAGCCATCCAAGATGAAGCATCCTCGCGTCGACGGCTGGTTGTCGGACAAGGCGACCGCCGAAATGCTCGTGCAGCTGGCGCGGGAAAATCTGCGCGCGGCGCGAGCGCCGACGTTGTGACGCCCCGATCGAGCGGCTTTGCGCGACCGCGACCTTGATCCTGGGAAGGCCCTCACGGATATTCGCGCAAGTCTCAAGGAAGCCGCATCGCTTCCGAGTCGCCCGCGACATCCGACGAAAATGCGGTGTTCGACCGCCGAGCCCGCGCGCGGCTTGGCGTGACGCCCTTTGCGGCGGTCGTCGGCGGATGTTCGCTTTAGCGGGTTTGGAGCGGGTGTGTCTTCCTGCAATTTTCTATGCAGCCGTCCAGGGGCCGCGTGCAAGAGTCGAGACAATCTCCGGTCGAACACCTAGTGGTGCAGGTCGTCGCCTCGGCCCTGCAATCGTCTATGCATTGCTGTCTGAGCCGCTTGGCTTCGGACGCCTCGCAAGAGACCGCCGCGAACAGCGGCGAGGCCGCGACTAAAATGGCGAGGGCTCGATATCCAAACTTCATTGATTTTCTCTGGTTCGCGCCAAGGATGGTTCCGCGAGGGAACAAGGACGGCTCGGCCTTGTCAAGAACGCCAAATCGAGTGATGATCGCGCGCCGTTATTCGCGGGATGTCGGATCATTCGCCACGGGCGCGTTTGCAACGATTTGTTAACTGCTTAGGCGCTTTCACTACCAATCCATCAAGCGGCGGCGCGGCTCGTTCCGCGCGAGCGGCGTCGGCGAGATGGCCTAAAAAATCGCACGGAGGGAAATTTGTCCGACGAAAACGTCCCGAACGCCAACGACGTGAAGCGCGAATCCTTGCGCGCGCTTCTTCGTGATGTGACTGCTCAACGAGACAAATTGCTCGCCGAATATGAGGCCATGGCGCTCCAGGTCGACGAGTCCACTCGGGAAATCGACGAGGACATCCTGCAAATCCGGCAATGCGCCGACAAGGCCGAGGCGAGCGAGCGTCGCGCCGAGAAAGAGACCGCGCGCGCCGATGATCTTGCGCGCCAACTCGATGAGGAACGCCGCAACGGCGCCACTGTCACGGCTGAATTCGCGCGCTTTCGCCGGGAGGCGGAGCAACGTCAGGCGGCGGCGGAGCGCGCGTTGGCGCTGCAACCGTCGGAGGCGAGTCCAGTCGCCATGCTGTGGCGCGCGATTACGCTGATCGCCTGCGACGCCGTCGCCTGGACGCGGGCCAAAATCCCGCCGGACAGCCCGCTGCTGCCCTGGTTCGACCGCGCGATCGAATATGCGACGAAAGCCGGCCGCCTCGCCTGGAAATGCGCCCGCGCCTTCATCGAATGGGCGACCCCGCGCGCCATCGACCTGTGGAAATGGGCGAAAAGCGAAATCGCGAAGCGCGGGAACAAGGGATAGGCGTCGCGCTGGGCGCGAATCCTTCTTCTCCCATTGTGGGAGAAGGTGTCATGCGGAGCATGACGGATGAGGGCCGCGGGGAAGTTCCAACCAAGCCGCGAGAGCCCTCATCCGACTCCGCTTCGCGGAGTTGCCTTCTCCCGCAAGCGGGAGAAGGATTCGCGCCCCCACGCGGGCGGCGCCGTCACACGAGCCAATGGCCGACCACGGCGAGGCAAAGGAACGCGTAGCCGCCAGCCACGACCTCGAGCGCCGCCGACGTCAGCAGAAATTTCCGCGCGCGGCGGCTCGGCGCGACGAAGGCGAAGACGAAGAACGCAAGACACAACAGCGGCGTCGCCAACACGCGCAACAGCGCGAAAAATCCTACGACCGGCAGATCGGATTCGTGAAACCTGCTCACCAGAAGCGCGAGGATCGGGCCGGTCGCCGCGAAGACCAGTGAGGCATAGGAAAACACGCGCCAGAATGTTTCGCTGCGACGCAAATGATAAAGCGCATAGATGGTCGGCGGGAGCGAGAACAGGCCGAACAGCGCCCCAAACAATAGAAAATCGCCGAAGGCCTCCATTCCTCCCGAGGCCTCGACGGGATCGGTCGCCTCCTTGAGTTCGACGCCGACGTAAGCCGCGAACAGCGCCGCGACATAGCCCGCCAGAACGAGCGCGGGCTTGGAGAATCTGTTCATGCGGGAGTTTCCTGATCGCGCGCGCAAGCGGCAGGATGGTTTGGCGCGCGTCGCGATCCAAACAGAAATCCGTTGCGATTTTGCTATCTTGAATCGGTAAAATCCGATGTCGCCGCGCCAGGCTTGCGTTTGCGGTCGCGCGCTTGTGCGGTATGATTCCGCAAAGCTATTTTTAAGCGCGATTCGGGAGAATATCGTGATCGCAAGACCGATTATTCCGACGCGCAAGCTGGTCGCGGCCGCCGCTGGAGCCGCCATTTGCGCGGCCGGCGCGGGCGCCGCGCGCGCGGAAGACGTTTTATATTCCCTCGCCGCGCAACCCTCCCCGCTCGACACGCCCGATGGCCCGAAGGAGCAATTGCGCCGCGTTGGAATCACGCCCGACGTTTGGGTCACGCAGATCTATCAGGGGGAGCCAGGCGGCGACGGGAGCAAGACCTGGGCCTATGGCGGCAAGGTCGACGGCTTTTTGAAGATCGACGCGGAGAAGCTCGGCCTTTGGTCCGGCCTCCATGTCAACGTGCAATACGAGCATTATTTCGGCGAAAACATAAACAGGCGAGATTTCGCGCTCATTCCCGTCAATACGGCTCAGGCCTATCTGGGAGCAGGAACCTTTCACTCGGCGCTTTCGATCAGCGTCACGCAGGACTTGAGCGAGCAAGTTTCGGTTAGCGCCGGCAAGTTCAACATGATGACGCTGGCGTCGCGAACGCCGCTGATCGGCGGCGGCGGCATCGACACTTTCATGAACCGGGCGCTCGCCCTGCCCTCGACCGGCGTCGCCTATACCGCCGCGCGCGGCGGCGCGGCCGACAGGGTCGTCATATCCGCGCCCTATCTCATCGGCGGCCTCGTGACGATCAAGACCGCGCCGGTCATTGTGACGTTCGGCCTCCTCGATCCGCGCAGCGCGGAGAATCCGAGAGTCATCGAGCGTCCCTTCGAGAAAGGCGTCGCGGCGGGCGTTTCGGCGACCGTTCCGACGGAGATTTTCGGTCTTTCCGGCTACCATACCTTCCGCGCCGCCTATAGCGACGCGCGCGGCATCGATCTCGACGAAATCGGCCCGATACGGCCGCTGGCCGTGGCGAGCGGGGCGATCGTCACGAAAAAAGGCTATTGGTTCGGCTCATACGCGATCCAGCAAAACCTGTTTCAAAGCGCGACCAATCCGGCGGTCGGCTGGGGCCTGTTCGGGCTCGCGGCGCGGTCCGATGGAAACCCCACGCCCGTGGGATGGAACATGCTTGTCGGCCTCGCCGGCAACAATCTGCTTGAAGGCCGCGAGAACGACCGCTGGGGCGTCGGCTTCTTCCACTATGGCGTGACCGAACCCTTGCTCGCCGGACTGGACGCGCTCGGCGTCAGCAGACGCAGCGAAGGCGGCGTGGAGGGATTTTACAATTTCGCGATCACGCCCTGGCTGCGCCTCTCGGCCGATCTGCAGATCGTCGACCCGTGGAATCCTGGCAAACAACGAGAGACAGTCACGGCGCTGCGTTTGCAGACGAAGTTTTAGTCGCCGCTCAGCGCCCTGACCGTCACGCGAATTCCGCCCGATCGCTTCGCGACGCGAAATGCCCCAAGCCCCTCTCGGTACCTCTCCCCGCGAGCGGGGAGAGGCGAGCGGCCGGCGATCGGCGTATTAATCTAGGTCATTGTTATCTCGGTGATTATTGGAGAAGGGAGCTGCATTGACGCCCCCTCTCCCCGCTCGCGGGGAGAGGTGAGGTGAGGGGCCTGGGGCATTAAATCCGAATGAGCCGATCAAGCGCGAACCCCGTCACAGCCCCGCCAATTTGGCGATGAGCCTTTGCACCAATTCCGCGATTGGGTATTTGAACAGGAATAACGGCGCCATCGGCAGCAAGGCCGCGATCATGACGGTGATCGACAGACGCGTGCTCACGGGAACAGAGCGCATGTTGCGCACGACAGCGACGCTGTTGGACAAATCGGCCAGCGACTGCAAATCGGCCGTGCCCAACAAGGGCTCCGCCGGGACGTTGGTCGCGTTCAGCCACTTCTTTTCGAAGTCGTTCACGTAACGCGCCGCGAACGCACCATAGTCGCTCATGCCCTTCTCGCGGCAGGCCCTGAGCTTGAGGGCGAAAAAGCACGGCGGCACAAGCACCAGCGCGAGGTCCGCGACAAGGGTGATCGCCAGCGCGGGGTAGATCGCCTCGAACACCGATATGCCCGAGGAAATTTCCTCTGCGAAGGATGCGGACACGACCGCCGAGACCGCCAGGACCAAGGGGGCGAAATAGGTCTGCGCGACTTCAAGATATCCTAGCCCGCCGGCGCCGTCGGGATGAGTCGCCACGAGATGGAGTCGCAGTCTCGCCACGCGCCATAGGAAGCACCACCAGAGGGCGACCCGCCAAAGCCAGCGAAACATCAAGAAGCGAAACAGCGGCAGGCAAACAAACCAATACCACGCTCCTGCCAGGCGAAACTCGTCGATGACGCGGACCGGATCGGCCGCCGAGGTTTTACCGGACAGGTGAAACCGTGTCGCGAACACGGTCAACAGCACTGTCGCCAGCAGGCACATTATTTCGGGAAGCCAGGAGTCTCTCCATCGGCCGGTCCGCGCGATCTCGGATCGCAGCGCCGGCAGCGCGTTTTCGGGCACGACGCCCGAACGCGCGATAAGGCCGACAAACTCCCGCAACCTTGTATCCAGCAAGGACTCGCTCAGGAAAAACAGAGGAATGACCACGAGCAAGCGAACATGCGCGGCGATCACCGAGAGGGAAAACAACTTGGGAGCGACGCCCTCGATGATCGCCAGCGCCAGCAGGATCGACCATGTGAGCAAGCCCAGCGCCAGTCCCAGCGCCAATGCGCTCCTCGTCCCGCTGACGAGCCTAAGGCGCGCGCCCAGCCGGTGAAGCGGGCCGCCGAACAACGAGAATTCCTCGAAGTTTGCTTGTTGTTCCATGGGCGGCGTTCCCCGATTGGCCAGAAACTCACGATTGGATAGCGCGCTCGGGTTAGGCGACGGGCGCGCCTTCCTTTCGCCACAAGTGGGAGAAGGGTCCAGGCACTAGGTCGCGAGACCCTTAGTCTGTATGCGCGTGCATTGGCCGGGTCATGACGAGACGCGGAAACCGTTAAAAATACACCCGTTGGTTTTGTGTCGAGAGTTTTGAATGCCGCGCGCCGAGCTGCATGAAGAAGTCGCCGCGGCGGCGGCGCCGAAAAGCGGGAGAACTTCGCCTATGTCCCGCGGAAATAGCCGGCCATGCCAACGAGCGTAAGCGGAAACAGGACCATCACGCTCACGAGAACGGGTATTACGACCAACGCTGGAAAAAGGTAGAGCATAAGAACCAGAAACAGCGCCGCGCCGCCAAGGATGCGGGTGGACCTTTGCTTGTCGTATTCAAAACGCCTCGCCAACTCAGCGGTTGACTGAAGCCACAAATGGATCGGCGCCGATTGATCGGCCAGCAACACGATTTCGAGACGAGCCTTGGGCGGCGTAACCATCAGAAATCTCCATCGTCGATTCGCCGCATCGACACAGGCTACCAAATTTTCTTAAGGTCCGGGACGCAAAAAGTCCAAAGGCCGGCCTGAGCGGCGAGATTGAACGTCGATCGGCGAGCGAGGCCACCTTCTCCCGTAAACGGGAGAAGGGTTCTCGCCCCCTACCCCGCGAGACTCTTCGCCAGTTCGTCCGTGTGCGCGTGCATTGTTCGCGTCATCTCGTCGACTTCCCGCGCCAGCGCGACCATCGCCTCGACGCCGGCGCCGGTCTTGGCCATCGCGCTCGCCACTTGTCCCGCGTGGACCGACATCGTGTTGGCGCTGTCGGCCGCCGAGCGCACGCTGCGGGCGATGTCCTTGGTCGCGGCGTCCTGCGTATGGACCGCGTTGGTGATCGTCGCGGAAATCTGCTCGACCTCGGCGATCTTGCGCTTGATCTTGTCGATCGAGGCGACCGACTGGTCCGTCGCCGCCTGAATCTCGGAGATTTGCTCGGCGATGTCCTGTGTCGCCTTGCCGGTTTGCGTCGCCAGACTCTTGACCTCCTGCGCCACCACGGCGAAGCCGCGGCCGGCCTCGCCGGCGCGCGC
>PLAI01000365.1 GCA_003134075.1 Methylocystaceae bacterium
CGCGGATCACCGCGACGCCGCCAGCGAGCTTGGCGAGACGCTCCTGGAGCTTCTCGCGGTCATAGTCCGAGGTGGTGTCATCGACCTGCGTCTTGATCTGCGCGATGCGCGCCTCGATACTCTTCTTGTCGCCCGCGCCATCGATGATGGTGGTGGTCTCCTTGTCGATGCGCACGCGCTTGGCGCGGCCAAGCTGGGCCAGCGTCACGTTTTCAAGCTTGACGCCGAGGTCCTCGGCGATCAACTCGCCACCGCTGACGATAGCGATGTCTTCCAGCATGGCCTNNTCGCCGAAGCCCGGCGCCTTGACGGCGGCGATCTTCAATCCGCCGCGCAGCTTGTTGACGACGAGCGTGGCCAGAGCCTCGCCTTCGATGTCTTCGGCGACGATCAGCAAGGGCTTGCCGGTCTGAACGACGGCTTCGAGGATCGGCAGCAGCGCCTGCAACGACGAGAGTTTCTTTTCGTGGATCAGGATATAGGGGTCTTCGAGTTCGGCTATCATCTTCTCGGCGTTGGTGACGAAATAAGGCGAGAGATAGCCGCGATCGAACTGCATGCCTTCGACGATTTCTGTCTCGGTCTCCAGGCTCTTGGCCTCCTCGACCGTGATGACGCCTTCCTTGCCGACCTTGTCCATGGCCTTGGCGATTTCCTTGCCAATGAAACTGTCGCCATTCGCCGAAATCGTGCCGACCTGGGCGATTTCGTCGTTCGACGTGACCTTCTTCGAGTTTTTGGCGAGATCCGCGACGACGGCCTCGACGGCGAGGTCTATGCCGCGCTTCAAATCCATCGGATTGAGGCCTGCGGCGACGGCCTTGGCGCCTTCGCGGGCGATCGCCGCCGCGATGACGGTGGCGGTGGTGGTGCCGTCACCGGCGGCGTCGTGCTGCTTGGAGGCGACCTCGCGCACCAGCTGGGCGCCGAGATTCTCGAACCGGTCGGAAAGCTCGATCTCCTTGGCGACGGTCACGCCATCCTTGGTGATGCGCGGGGCGCCGAAGGATTTCTCGATCACGACGTTGCGGCCCTTGGGCCCAAGCGTGACTTTCACTGCGTTGTTGAGGATTTCCACGCCGCGCAGAATGCGGTCGCGCGCGTCGGTGGAGAAACGTACGTCTTTGGCAGCCATTGTATTAAACTCCAGGGGAGATCGAGAGAAGTTAAGCGAAGGCGGCGGGTCGTCAGGCGACGACGCCGAGGACGTCGCTTTCCTTCATGATGAGGAGGTCGTCGCCGTCGATCTTGACTTCGGAGCCAGACCATTTCCCGAACAAAATATTGTCGCCGACCTTGAGGTCCAGCGGAACCAGCTTGCCGCTCTCGTCGCGGGCGCCGGGGCCGACGGCGATGATTTTGCCTTCTTGGGGTTTTTCCTTGGCGCTGTCGGGGATGATGATGCCGCCCTTGGTCTTCTCTTCGCCCTCAAGGCGCTTGACTACGACTCGGTCGTGCAGGGGACGGAACGTCATATTGGTTTCTTCCTTATTCTGGGCCGGCGACCATCGCGGAGGATCGTCGCTGGGCAAACCCACGAGCAAAAAGCTCGCTGGCACTCTCCTATACCGAGTGCCAGCGAGCCAATCCGAAAGTGGGGCCACCCTCGATCGTTTACAAGGGCCAGCCGCCAATTGCCCTGCGGTCGCGTGGGCAAAGCGACTGCCGCCCAGAAAGCACGGTCGTGAGCCCGATCGCGGCTGTGAGCGAGCGAAGTAGTCTTTTCGGGGCTGTCGCAAATTTTTGGGGGTTAACTGGATCGTTATCCTGCCGAGGGATTTTGCTTCCTGACTTAGGGAGACCTTGTTGCATCGAGCCTTTGCAATGCGTGTTTGGACGTTGAGGCGGCTTCGCTCATGCCACTCTAACGAATTTCGCACGCCCGAGTTCGTTCATCTGGTTGAGGCATTTGACGGCAATCGCAACTTCAGTCGTGCGGCGGTCATCGTGGCGTGATTTTAAAGCATCGCCGATGACGCGCTTATAACGGCTCATGGCGGCCTCGACTTTTGAGCGCTCGTTGTAGCCCGACGTCTTCTGCCAATTCATCCGCCCATGTTCGTCAATCGCAAAGACATGAAGGTCATGCTGGGTTGGCGAGATGGTCGCTGTCGCTCCGAGCACTGCCCCCTTGCAGGGCGGGACGATGAACCGAGCGGACGGATTTCTGGCGAGGATAGCGTTATATGTCGCAGCCGTGCGTATGCGCCATCGGCCATGAAGGAAGCAGGATCCTGCCTCAGTTGATCCAATAGCGTGGGGACGTGGGAGGCGTCGTCAACATCCTTGCCGGTCAGATCGAAAGCGACGTTCTCCCCGCTGCCGGCGTCAACGCCAATGTGCAGCTTGCGCCAGGCGCGGCGTTTTGTCCTCCCACGCTTTTCAAACAACCATTCTCCGGCGCCGCGCAATTTCAGTCCGGTGCTATCGACAGTCAGGTGAAGTTCGCCCGTTCCAATCCGTGCCGGAGTGCAAACAGGCAATCTGCACGCCCGCCGGCTTAGCGTCGTATGATCGGGAACCGGCAGGTCGACCTCCAGCAGTTTCATGATCGAACCGATCAGGCCTTCGCTCTGGCGAAGCGCCAATCGAAACACGGCGCGTAAGGTCAGGGCCGTTTCAATGGCGAGATCCGAATAGTGGCGCTGCCCGCCCGGTGTTGTTCGAGGCTGTGCCTTCCAACCGGCGATCGCTTCGGGCGTGAACCAGATTATCAGGCTCCCGCGATTTCGCAGGGATGCATCATAGTCGCGCCAGTTCGTGACCCGATGACGTTGGCGGGGAACGTGGGGTCTGCACTTCGAATGAAGTTTGAAAGGCATGATCCGCTCCCGCCATAAAAATCGGAGGCCTTTTGGGCCGAATTTCCTTAAAATCCCGACCCACCTGCATCGCTGCAACAAAGTCTTGCGGCGGAAGATCGCGGACGTTTCCTGCGATGGCGTGAGCGGCGAACGGAATAGGTTCTCGTCGATCTCCGCAAGCTCGGCAATAATTTTGCGGCCAAACATCGCAGGCCCTTGCTTACCACTTGCCAATCGAATTACTCGGGCTCATCTGTTGCAATTATCGCGACGTTCGCGGCTTCCCGCGCTCCAAGGTCGCGCTTTAGCAGGAAGGGTATGAGTAAATGCTGAGGCCGGAATCTTATTACGCACTCATGTCGATCATGAAATATGGATCGTTGGCGCTTGCCATCGTCTTTGCCGGCAGGATCGCCGCGTTCGCCGCGACGCATATGTGAGGCATATTCCGTATGTTTCGGACGGTGCCGGCGCGGTCATGCCCTGTCGGCGACCGGTTCGAGCTACGTCGTTACGGCCCGGCTATTTCTTATGGGCAGACTTGTCATCTTCCGCGTTCGAAATTTTCCCAGCGTGGGAAGATCTTGCAGTCATCGCATTGCCATCGGCGTCGCCTTTCGAAACTTTGCCCCGCGGCAATGAAACGTTTCATTCCGCCCCCCTCAGCGGAATCAATCTAACAGTCCAATGCGTTTCCACACAGGCTGGACCCTGCAGCGACCTTCGGAGATTCCGCGCGCCCAGCATTTGACCAGATGGTGTGAAAAGGATTGCATGGACGCGGAATGGACCACAGGGAGGCATATGGCTGAGCATTCCACGCACCCAACATGGGATGCGGCAGCTCTCGCGACGCAACTGGGCAAAATCGCTGAGCAGAGCCAGCGGTTAGTCCAGGACTTCCTGCTCGATCGACCGGACATCGCGCGGCTCGGCATGGGCGATGTGACGACGCTCGGCGGCGACTTCATCGAACTGACAACGAAGATGATGACCGATCCGGCGGCGGTCGCCCGCGCGCAAATCGATCTATTCAACGATAGCCTTCGCGTCTGGCAGACGACCGCCGAGCGCTTGATGGGACTTGGCGCTGGGACCGAGGAACCGCTGAAAGACAAGCGTTTCAAACATCCCGACTGGACCGAGAACGCGGTCTTTCATTTCATCAAAGAGAGCTATCTCATTTGGGCCAAGGCCGCGCTCGCGGCGGTGCGCGGCGTCGAGGGGCTCGACCCATCGACCGCGCGCAAGGTCGACTTCTATACCCGCCAATTCGTCGACGCGCTCTCCCCGTCCAATTTCGTCGCGACCAATCCCGAGGTTCTCGCCGCGACGCTCGAGACGGGCGGACAGAACCTTCTGCGCGGCCTCGAGAACTTGCTCGAGGATCTGCGGCGCGGCAAGGGTCGGCTGTCGATCACCATGACCGACATGGAGGCGTTCCGCGTTGGTGAAAACATAGCCGCGACGCCGGGCAAGGTCGTCTTCCAGAATGACCTGATGCAACTCATCCAATATACGCCGACGACATCCGACGTGCGCCGCCGACCGCTGCTGATTGTGCCGCCGTGGATCAACAAATTCTACGTGCTTGACCTGCAGCCGAAGAATTCCTTCGTCAAATGGGCCGTCGACCAGGGCCACACCGTCTTTGTGATCTCCTGGATCAATCCCGACGAGAAGCTCGC
>PLAI01000027.1:0-201 GCA_003134075.1 Methylocystaceae bacterium
AGGCGAGTTAGGCGCGTCAGGACAGGGGGGCTTTTTCTGCAAGTCATGGATCAGATAGGCGAGCGGTTCGTCCACATCATGCGGCGCGTCGCTCAATTTTGCGTCGCCAGACCGTCCTGGGCGAATTCGGCGCCGCAGGTCGGACGTAACGTGGAAATGAGCCACTGCCATGGCGTCGTGGACAGTGAGCATCAGCCAATA
>PLAI01000027.1:233-5040 GCA_003134075.1 Methylocystaceae bacterium
GCATCCTCGTAGCCGCAGGAAATGGCGAGGATGCGGGCGCGGATCATATCGGCGAGGGTGTGGGTGATCCGCGGGATCGCGACAATCCGGGAAGCAGCGCGCCAATCTCTCGGCGACGCCAAGGCGGCGCTCTGCCATCGAGAGCAACATAACGCCGCCGTCCGAGGTCAGGCGACCGCCGTCGAAATCGGCTGTGACTTTCTTACGCGCGACGGATGGAAACGAGAACGGCAGAAGATTATCGTCTGTCATGGCGGGCGTGGCTGGCGAGTTGTGGGCAAAGGATTGGCTTCGACACCAAAATCCTACGCCACTTCAGTGCCTTATGCTACGCTCGTCAACCTGAAAACGCGCTCCGCGTGAGTAAGATGGGCTATTGAAGCGCGACAAGCCCAGCCTCGACTTATTCTGGATCAAGGATAAGAGCCTGACCGACACTGACGCCCTGCCGGCTCCCGAGATCATCGCGGCGGAAATCGCTGACGATTTGGAAGCGGCGCTGGGGCAGTTCAGCAAGATCGCCGCGCGGCTCGGGCAAGCGGCGGGCGCGAACGGATGACCTGATCGATGAAACGCTTTGGTCCGCTGACCCTGTTCCTGCTTCTCGTTGTTGGCGGTGGCGTTGCCATCGGCTTCCTGACCGCTCCGGGCGAATGGTATGCCGGCCTCGCCAAGCCACCCTTCAACCCGCCGAACTGGGTGTTCGCCCCGGTCTGGACCGTGCTCTATGTCCTGATCGCGGTGGCCGGCTGGCGCACCTTCGAGCGCGATCGCAGCAGCTGGCCGATGAAGCTGTGGTGGGCGCAGCTCGTGCTCAATTTCCTTTGGTCGCCTGCCTTCTTCGCCGCCCACCGGATCGGGCTCGCGCTCCTCGTCATCCTGCTGCTGCTCGCCGCCATCCTAGCCTTCCTGGTCATGTCCTGGCGGCAGAGTCGCGTGGCGGCGTGGCTGTTCGCACCCTACGCCGCCTGGGTGGCCTTCGCTGCGGTGCTGAATGGCTCGATTTGGCTGTTGAACTGACAGGAAGGCCGGATGCCGCGCCGCATCGTCACCGTCAACGACAAGATGCAGCAAGGCTATCGCTATGTGTTGTCGGCGCCGGCTGGTCGCGATTTCGACTCGGAGTTCTGGCCCGATTTAACGCCTAAGCAAATGCTCGAACTCGGCGTGTTCTCCGGCAAATACCTCACCGATTGCCGGGACGAGTTTCCCGCGAGCTGGTTCGCGCGGGCCAAGCTATCGCCCTCGGGCCGCGACTGCTCCTTGAACTATTTCGGCGTGGACGCCAGCCAACCCTTGTCGGAATGGCGGAAGAAGGGCTGGATACATCCCGACGATCCGCGCGGCTGGTTCCAGTGGTATTGCCGTTACTACGTGGGCCGGCGCATGCCCGAGGAGGATGCGCGCCAGATCGGCCGATGGAAGGCGATGAAGCGCCACGTATCCCAGATCAGGAAACATTGCGAGCCGGGCGATCCCATGTGCCGCCCGCGCCAGCGCCAGGCGCTCTTGCACTGGGCCTATGACAGTCGGAAAATCTAATTAAAACCGAAATTTTGGGAACCCTGGTTGAAATCGTCGACACGCCGCGCTGAGAGTCGTCCCTTCGCTTGAGATCATGCGCAGCTTTGTCAGCGAGGCGGTGAATTATGATGCTCCCTATTGCTGCATGGCCTGTTCCATTTCGGCGGTCTGCTCCGCTTGTTGATCCACGATAGCTTGCAGTTCCGCGATCAGCGCCTCTTGCTCCTTAACCTTCTCGCGGCTTGACCGAAGGCCGGCGAGGTAGCGACGCGGACGTTCAGCTTGACCCTTATTACTCATGGCAATTATCCCGTAGTATGATGCGTAGTATTATGCCATGCGAGCGAACTCTCCATGGAGTATTTTGGCGGCGGTCGCGCGAGCTGTGATGGCGCCCTTAAGCGTCGTGAAGGTGCCGATTGGCACAAGCTCCCCCTCGTGATGAATATGAACGCGATAATGCCCGCAAGGAGTTTGGGTGATGCCCTTCACACCCAGCTTATTATCTCGATCAGGCCCACGGTTGTAAGCGTTCTGGGTATATGTGGCTTCACGGATATTCTCCCAGCGATTATCCGATTTCATACCCGGCGGTTTATGATTCACGAGATGCTTGGGCCACTCGCCAGTCATGTAGAGAAAAGCCAGTCGATGACCGTAATATTTCTTACCGTCGATCTTGATGATAATGTAACCATTGCAATCCATGGCACCACAGACCATTCCGGCCTTGGCGTTATGGGCAACTGTGATGAGACGCGTAAATAGACCGGTCAGTTGATCATAATGGAGAACTTCTTTGAGGCGTTCGACTGCTAACATTAGGCTTTGCTCCGTAGTATTATACGTAGTATGATGCTACCAATCGGTTAAAGCAAGTAGAAAAATCTGGTTCAACCCTTGCGAGCCGAATCAGAAGTCTACACTAGATGGTAAAATGATTAGGCGGCGAACTTCTGTTCGAGAGCGAGTGCGAGTGGCGTATGAAGAAGCTCGTAAGCGGGGCTTCTTCTGGAGCCGACAATTCGAACCACACCCAGAGTTTCCAGCGCCTGCATTGTGCTGCTCGCCTGAGTTGGCGTCGTCGACGCGCTAACCGTATGACGAACCAGATGTTTCGACGCCTGCGCGACGTGATCGATGCTCTAAGCGGGTTCGTTTTCGTTCCGCAGAATTTCGAGGTCAAGGATTGGAAAGGTGTCGTTTGGCGCATATAGGGGCTGTTGGCGAGGCGAGCGCGGTTTTCCACGCCGTAGATAGTTTCAATGGTTCTGCGCATCTATCGGTTTTCCACGCCGCAGATAGCTCAATGCGATCGACGGATAGTTTCCAGCGATTTCAACGGCACACGTCGGCTCTCTCATAGGCACACGTCTCCGTGGTCTCTCATGGCTTCAACACCGGCTCTGTCGGCTCACGGAGCGACCGTGTGTGGCACGGGGTCTGGAAGCCATGCGCTCCTGCTCTCGTGGACGCTCGCGTGGGGACTATTTTTCCTATCCGGCGATTGTCTCGGCGTGGCTTATACGGCTTTCATTAATGGCGTCAGAATTGATTGGTTTCGATCTGGTTCTCTGCTGCGCTTAAATGCTTGTGCTCGATCTGCTGCTGTGTGCGCTCTAGGATTTATTTTAAGCTAGTCTGTGTGCGTTTTCTTGAGTTTTAGCTATAGCTGGCGCTCTCTATTGCGTTTGCGCTGCTGTATGCGCTTCTGTGAGCTTTCATCGCCGGTGATTGTTTGATCGCGTTTCGCGCCTCGATTTTTCGATTGTTAGTCAGTGACTAAGCGTGGCTCTTCCTCGCGCGCGTTATAAGCTAGTTATATAATACCTAGAAAGAGCAGAAAGAAAGTAAGAAAGAATAAGTCGCGGATCGGAAATGCGTTTGGAAACGAACGAGGATATAAAGTCGCGGTATCGAGCCTCTGTCGTTTAGGGGAGAAAAATCCTAGCTCTCGTTCCTAAATTTTGTGACTTTGTGACACTCACTTTTTTTCTGGCAAACACGGCTTAATTGTGTTCATGAAATATGGCGGTGTCGGAGGTTTTCGTTTGAGTCTAGTGGGTTAGACACTAACATGGCTACTGTGACTAGACGGTGAGTAAACAGTTTGTGACTTTCGGGGCCGAAATGTGTGACTTTTCGGGTGAAATAGTCACAACGGGTGTCACAAGTTGGTGAGCGTGGCCTGGTTGACGTTTTCTCTCCAATTAACTCAATCCGCTCTCCGGCAATCATCTTCATTTGGTGATCGGGCCAATCCGCAACCGCAGGTCCTGTAGCATAATCAATCCTCGCCTTAACGCCGCTCGTTATGGTCTTCGTGCACCGTGGCGCTCTTGAAGAGTCGCTCCATTCGACACGATCGTCGGGCTTGAAGGTGACAGGTGTCACGCTTTATTCGATCATTGTCACGCGCTTCTCTAGTGGTCGAAATCTAACGCTTAGTTCCCGCGACATGGAACGGCGCAAGCGGTTGCCGTTGGACCGCTATTGACCCCTTAGCGGACTTACGACGCGCCTCGCCCATTGTGATCGCTATCTCAATTGTAATAGGTGCGATGGAGGCATTTGCTGAATATTTGGCTGCACTGATCCCCTTGCTTCCTTAGAGCTCGAATGCGTTGTTGCAAATTTACAACACACTCCAGAAAACGATATCCGCCAATATTCCATCATGAACAATTCACATTCTGGCCTAACGCCTGACCCAGCCTGCGGCCCGCAGAGTATTGACGCGTAAGGAGTGTAGAAATGAGTTCGAGATCGTCACGCCGGAATGAAATCGCGGGCGCAATCGGCGACCAGCTGCGGGCCATCTATGATGAGGTCCTCGACGAGCCGATTGCGGATCGGTTTGTCGAACTGCTTGACCAGCTGGAGACGGACAGCAAATTGGTGGCGCATCAAAAAAATACTCAGAAATTCGCGCCGTCCCAATCAACGGCCCGCATCAGTCGAAATGCTCCAGGAATTATGCCGAAGTCGCTCGCGGGAAGAACCAAGTTCCTGGAACCACACCATGGGCGGCAAGCCTCTGAAATCGCAAGAAACACTACGGACGCTTCCGTCTGGTTATCATCGCAAGGCACGCGGTCGCGGCCGCAGCCGACGGGCGTAAGTCGCCGCCCTAAAAGCGAAAAGCGACGAAAGGGGCAGTCTACGACACTGGACAACCTGGTGGTCTGATACAAAGTCTGCTGTCCGGGCATTCCTGCCGATGGCGAAGGCGAAAGAATGACCCTTATGGGACCTTCGCGAGTATCCATCCGGCGTAGCACGC
>PLAI01000261.1 GCA_003134075.1 Methylocystaceae bacterium
GCTCTCAGTGGAAATCAACAATCCGACCCTCACCAGCGGCCCGATTAAACGCTTTCCACGCCGCCCACTTTTCGGGCTTTCCCGGGTTCTCGCCAAAAGTGTCCGCGAACAAATTATAGACGCTACCAGCAAGGGCGACCATTTGACGGTAGGTGATGGTGGTTGGCCCTCTTCCTACGGCATTGAACAGCTTGTGGAGTTCGGATCGCGCCACTGCTTCTCGCGCTTTGGCGACACCCTGATCGCGAGTCCGAAGGGAGAATTTGACGAGATCGCCAATTTTCGTTCGGACCAAAACCGGCGCTTCCTCACCCGAAGGCGGAAGCGAAATCGGGATCGTTCGCCCCTTGACCCTTGGCAATACCCTGAGCGGAACCCGCATCAAAAATTGATACGGGGCGGAGCGGACTCGGCGGAGATAGGTTTTCTTGGGCGACATGAATGTTACCGGGTTTTGTTACTCACCCGGTCTTATATTTGCAATGAAATCAGGTAATTCAAGAGCCTATGGCTGAACGGCGCTCTTGTTGAGCATGAGCAGGCCGACCAAGCTCTCAACGGCGACCAGGCCCGCGACGGCGAACACCGCGCTCATGGAACGGGCAAACGCCCAAATCGCCAAAAGCGCGAAGCCCACATCTTCACACATCGCCAAACTGGCTATGAAGCCGGGAACCACGAAATCGATCAAGCCCATCGAGCTTGGCATTAAGATAAAGTAACTTATGCCCGCGCCGATCAAAAGCAAGGGAACTCCTTTGCGTAGCGCCTCGCCGGGAGCGCGCGGCGCGCGGCGTGCAATACCGGAGGCTCCAGCGTGGACGAACAATTTCTCGTATATGAGATTCCCCGAGAGAACGCAGGCGACTCCGACCGCGGCGATTAAATTGACCCGCTCAAGATCCGCCGGCAGAAAGAAATACGCGCTTTGCGCATAGATGAGGCTGGCCGAGTTCATGAGCATCGGCGCGATGTTGCCGAGGCCGAAATAAATCAGCGTCGCCACGCGGAACCAGAACAGCGGCGTCCAGATCGCTCTGCTGTCGGCTGTGCCCATTTTCAGCGCGCTCGCGCCAAGCGCCAGCGACAACCATACGGGCGCCAAGATATTCAAAGTGTCTTCGGCGCGCCAATCCTCAATATCAGCGGCCGTGAGAGTCGCGATAAGCGCGAGTATCGCGGGCAGTTCCCACCAGTTCGGCTCGATCAGCGGATCCTTCGCACGCCCTACTGGGCGAACGCCGAGCTCCCATCTCGTCGAATGATAGCCCAATCCCGCTTATCCCCTGGAGTGGCATGCGCATCGCGCGATCCCCAAGCTTACGCTCGGTTTTTGCGCGGCTTGTCGCCGTTGTCAATTCCCGCGCAATGCAAATTGCGAAGATTAAGCCTGATCGCCTCTGAGCAGCTAACCTCGATCATCGAAAGCGAAGAGCCGAGCTGGCGGTAAAATTCCGCCAGGCCCTCCCTGCTCACACCAGTCGGCTCTGCGCTTTCGCCGCCTCGATAAAACTGGCGAACAGCGGATGCGGGTCGAACGGACGACTCTTTAGCTCCGGGTGATATTGCACGCCGATGAACCAGGGATGGTCGAGGATTTCGATCGTCTCGGGAAGCAGACCGTCGGGCGAGCTGCCGGCGAAGATGACGCCGTTGGCCTCCAGGCGCTCGCGATAGGCGTCGTTGACCTCGTAGCGGTGGCGATGGCGCTCGGAAATATCCTGACCGCCATAAATTTTCGCGATCTGGGAATTCGCGCGCAGATGCGCGGAATAAGCGCCAAGACGCATGGTGCCGCCTAGATTGCCGCCCACGCCGCGCTGTTCGAGCTCATTGCCGCGCAGCCATTCGGTCATCAGACCGACCACCGGCTCGTCGCAGGGGCCAAACTCCGTTGAGTTGGCGCCCTCTATGCCCGCGAGCGAGCGAGCCGCTTCGATCACCGCCATCTGCATGCCGAAGCAAATGCCGAAGTAAGGAACCTTGCGCTCTCGAGCGAAACGGGCGGCGAGCATCTTGCCTTCCGCGCCGCGCTGTCCAAAGCCGCCTGGCACCAGAATACCGTTGACATGCTCCAGATGCGCCGCCGGGTCGCCGCTCTCGAAAATCTCGGATTCGATCCAGTCAAGGTTGACCTTCACGCGATTGGCGAGTCCTCCATGCGCCAGCGCCTCGATCAGGCTCTTATAGGCGTCCTTCATGCCGGTATATTTGCCGACGATGGCGATGGTGACTTCACCTTCGGGATTATTGATGCGCTGAGCCACCGCGTTCCAGCGGCTCATATCGGGTTTGGGCGCCGGTTCGATGCCGAAGGCGGCGAGCACCTGCGCGTCCAGCCCGGCGGCGTGATAAAGCCTCGGGACGTCATAGATATTGGCCGCGTCGCGCGCTTCGATCACCGCGCTTTCCCGCACATTGCAGAAGAGGCCGAGCTTGCGACGTTCGTCGCGGGGAATCTCGCGGTCGCAGCGGCACAAGAGAATGTCGGGCTGAATGCCGATGGAGCGCAATTCCTTGACCGAGTGCTGCGTCGGCTTGGTCTTCAGTTCGCCCGCGCTGGAAATATAAGGCAGCAGCGTCAGGTGAATGTAAACGCAGTGGCTTCGCGGCAGGTCGTTGCCGAGTTGGCGGATCGCCTCGAAAAATGGAAGGCCCTCGATGTCGCCAACGGTGCCCCCGATCTCGATCAGCATGAAATCGACGTGCTCGTCGCCTTCCAGCACGAATTCCTTGATGGCGTTGGTGACATGGGGGATCACCTGGATCGTCGCGCCGAGATAGTCGCCGCGCCGCTCCTTCGCGATGATGTCGCTGTAAATGCGCCCGGTCGTCACATTGTCTCGCCGGGTCGCCGGACATCCGGTGAAACGCTCGTAATGGCCGAGGTCGAGGTCGGTCTCGGCGCCATCGTCGGTGACGAAAACCTCGCCGTGCTGATAGGGGCTCATGGTCCCCGGATCAACATTGAGATAGGGGTCGAGCTTGCGCAGCCGCACGCTGTAGCCGCGCGCTTGAAGCAACGCGCCCAGAGCCGCCGAGGCCAGCCCCTTGCCAAGCGAAGAGACCACCCCACCCGTGATGAAGATGTAGCGAGCCATGGGGCTCCACGCCTAACGCCTAAAAGCCGATTCGGATAGCTGTGATTTCGCCTTCGCTCGGAATTTTTGCGAGCGAAGGCGAGAGCCAGGCGAGCCTACTTGGTGGGCGCCGCCCAAGTGGTCGGCGCTTGCGGCGTCCCCGCCGGCGGCTGAGATTGCTCAGCCTTAGGCTCGGCGGGGGCGGCGGGGGATTGAGTCGTCGCCGGCGCGGCCTCGGACTTCGGCGCGGCGCTGGGCTCCTCGGATGGACGCAGCGTCGGCTTCTCGGCCTCGGGAGCCTGCGGCGCCGCGGCGGGAGCTTCCGGGGTCGCCGCGGGGGTCTGCGGGGCGGCCTGGCGTTTTTCCTGGGCCCGCTTCAACTGCTCGAAGACGCTGTCGTTTTCCTCGGGAGCGGCCTTGTCCTTCGTTTCCGGCGCGGCGCCGGGCGCTGGTTTGATTTCTTTGATTTGGACATTCTTGCTGTCTACGGCGGTGGTCCAGTCCTCGCCGCCGGCGGCGTGCCGTTCCCAGGCGGGCAGGACCGTCAGCAATACGCTGGTCACGAAGAAAATCGTGCCGAGAATGCCCGTGGCGCGCGTGAGCGCATTGGCCTGGCCGCGCCCGCTGAACAAGCCGCTCTGGCCAAGGCCGAGCGCGCTGCCTTCCGATTTCTGGTAGAGCACCAGCGCCACGAGAGCTATCACCACCATGAGGTGGATCGCTATGATGACCTGCTGCATTTTAAAAGATCCCTTCCCGGCGGAGCTCTGCGCCTGGCGCGTTATTGATTGCGGGCGGTTCTACACGAAAGGCGCGGCTCCGCAAAGGGGCGCCACGCGCGAAGGGCGATCGCTTCAACTTAAGGCGGCCGTTTGACGGATCAGGGTTTCGCGGCGCGAGGTTGACCTCCGCGTCGTCGTCGCCTAGTCTCCTGCCCTACAAAACCCCAAGGGCGCAGCAATTGACCGACCGCCTCCTCGTATTTTTCGCGCCAGCGCCGGACCGGGCATAGCCCGGTTGTCCGCGACTGGCGCTTGACCAAAGGCCCCTTGTGGGCCTTTTTTGTTGCCCAGGTTTTTTGTTGCCCAAGCCACGCCAAGCCCTAAAAAGAACCGCGACAACGACAAGAAACGGAAAGCCAAGACGATGTCGAAAGAGATGACCGGCGCTGAAATGGTGGTCGAAGCCCTGAAGGATCATGGCGTCGACGTTCTCTTTGGCTATCCCGGCGGCGCCGTCCTCCCGATCTATGACGTGCTGTTCCAGCAGGAGAGCGTGCGCCATATTCTGGTGCGGCACGAGCAGGGTGCCGCCCACGCCGCCGAAGGCTACGCCCGCTCCTCGGGCAAGGTCGGGACGCTGCTCGTCACCTCGGGTCCCGGCGCCACCAACACCGTCACCGGCCTCACCGACGCGCTGATGGACAGCATTCCGCTGGTCTGCATCACCGGGCAGGTGCCGACGCATCTCATCGGCTCCGACGCCTTTCAGGAATGCGACACGGTCGGCATCACCCGCCACTGCACCAAGCATAATTATCTCGTCAAAAGCATCAACGATCTGTGCCGCGTGCTGCACGAGGCATTTTACGTCGCCTCGAGCGGACGGCCCGGCCCGGTGGTGGTCGACATCCCCAAGGACGTGCAGTTCGCGCGCGGCGTCTATTCGCCCCCGCATAACGTGCATCATAAGACCTATCACCCGCAGCTCGACGGCGACGTGACCCTGATCCGCGAGGCGGTGGCGATGATGGCCGCCGCCAAGCGCCCGGTGTTTTACACCGGCGGCGGCGTGATCAACTCGGGCCCGGTGGCGGCGGCGACGCTGCGCGAACTTGTCGCGCTCACCGGTTTTCCCATCACCTCCACGCTGATGGGTCTTGGCGCCTATCCGGCCTCGGGCGCCAATTGGCTCGGCATGCTCGGCATGCACGGCACTTTCGAGGCCAATAACGCGATGCACGACTGCGATCTGATGATCGCCGTCGGCTCGCGCTTCGACGACCGCATCACCGGACGGCTCGACGCCTTCTCCCCCGGATCCAAGAAAATCCATATCGACATCGACCGCTCCTCGATCAACAAGAACGTGAAGGTCGATCTCGCCATCGTCGGCGACTGCGGCCATGTGCTCGAGGCGATGGTGCGCGTGTGGCGCTCGGAGGCGATGCACGCGGAAAAGCAGCCGCTCGACGCCTGGCGCGCGCAAATCGACCACTGGCGCGCCAAAAAGTCGCTCGCGTACCGCAACTCCAAAACGACCATCAAGCCGCAATACGCGGTGCAGCGGCTCTATGAGTTGACCAAGGACAAGGACGTCTACGTCACGACGGAGGTCGGCCAACACCAGATGTGGGCCGCCCAGCATTATCACTTCGACGAGCCCAATCGCTGGATGACGTCGGGCGGTCTTGGAACAATGGGCTATGGCCTCCCCGCGGCCATCGGCGCGCAATTGGCGCACCCAAAATCCCTCGTCATCGACATCGCCGGCGAGGCGTCGATCCTGATGTGCATTCAGGAACTCTCGACCGCCATTCAGTATCGCCTGCCCGTGAAAGTGTTCATCCTGAACAACGAATATATGGGCATGGTGCGGCAGTGGCAGGAACTGCTGCATGGCGGACGCTATTCGCACAGCTATTCGGAGGCGCTGCCGGATTTCGTCAAGCTGGCGGAGGCTTTCGGCGCCAAGGGCATTCGCTGCTACGAGCCCGGCGATCTCGACCGGGCGATCGGCGAGATGCTCGATTATGACGGTCCGGTGCTGTTCGACTGCGTCGTCGAGAAGGGCGAGAATTGCTTCCCGATGATCCCCTCGGGCAAGGCGCACAACGACATGCTGCTGGCCGATCTTTCCGACGACGCCGGCGTCGAGCTTGGCGCGATCATCGATGAAAAGGGCAAGATGCTGGTGTAAAACCGCTTTGTCGCGTCTCGCCCTTCAATCCAACGACGGAACCGCCATGAACGCCCCGACCTCACCGCCTTCTCCCTATTCCTCGGCGACGACGAACCCCAATGTCGAGTCGCACACTCTGTCGGTGCTGGTGGACAACGAGCCGGGCGTGCTGGCGCGCGTCGTGGGGCTGTTTTCGGGGCGCGGCTACAATATCGAGAGCCTCACCGTGGCCGAGGTCGCCCATGCCGAGCATCTTTCGCGCATCACGATCCGAACCTCCGGCGCGCCCGAGACCATCGAACAGATCCGGCATCAGCTGGAGCGGCTGGTTCCGGTGCGCCAGGTCACTGATCTGACGGTGACCGGGCGCGGCCTGGAGCGAGAACTCGCCATGGTCAAGGTGCGCGGCCGCGGCGACAATCGCAACGACGCGCTGCAACTGGCGGAAGCCTTTCGCGCGCGCATCGTCGACGCGACGACCGAGAGCTTTATTTTCGAGCTGACCGGCAAGCCGGAAAAGATCGACGAGTTCGTCGATCTGATGCGCCCCATAGGTCTCGTCGAGGTCTCACGCACCGGCGTCGCCGCGATTTCACGGGGGCCGGAGCCGATCTGAATAGGGGGCGATGGCTGGACATAGAAACCGGCCGCGCGACGGTCTACTCGCCCTTTTCAAGCCGTGCCGCGAGCCCCGCGATCCTCTGATCATCCGGCGACAAATTCGACAGCGTGCGCGCGACGAGCGCGGCGCCTTTCATGTCTCCATTACGAAGCGCCTCGGGAAGCTCCAGCTGCAGCAGACCGACGTCGAAGGGGTGGCGGAGCAAGGCCTCCTCCAGCGCCTTCTTGGCTTCCGCGCGGCGCTCCCGCGATTGCAGCGCGACGACATAGACGTATGCGTAGCGAGGCTCATCTGGCCCCAGTTCGACGGCGCGGCCCAGCTGCTGGATCGCGTCGTCATAGCGCTTCTGGCGTATCAAACTCAGCCCGAGCGCATGGCGCAAGGAAGCCGCTTCGGGCGACAAAGCCAGCGCTTCGCGCAAAACCTGTTCCGCCCGGCCTTCATTCCCCTGGACGCGATATAGCTCCGCCAAATTGACGCTGAGCGGAGCGGCCGCCGGCGACAGCTTCAGCCCGGCGAGATACTCCTGCTCCGCATCGTTCGCGTTGCCTCGGCGCAGCAGAAAGCCCGCGAGATTAGCGCGTCCCTCGGGGCGATCCGCGTTGAGCCTCTGGCTTGCTTCATATTCCGCCCATGCGGCCTCCAGGCGGACGCGATCTTCGTTCGCGAGCGCATCCGCGGGCTGGTCGGCGAGCAGGCTGGCCGCCTCGATGCGCACCGCCCGTATCGGATCGGACAACAGCGGGCCCGCGCGCCGCCAACGTTGATCGAGCGGCGCGGACGGCGATTGCGCGCGTAGGGCGGCGATGCGAACCAATGGGTCGGGATCGTCGAGCGACCGACTCGCAACTTGCTCCACCGAGATCGAAGGCAGCCGCCGCACTTCGATGAGGGCGGTGGCTCGCGCCACGGCTGGCGTCGTGGGCTCATCGACGAGCTTTAGCAATAAATCGCGCGCGGCCGGGTCGCCGCCGCGCGCGAGATGGAACGCCTCGCCCCAGCCTTGGAACCCCTTCCGAACGGCGCCGTGCCATTTTTCGATCGCCAGCGCCGCCCAATCCGCCGTCTTGTCCTTGTGACAATCATTGCAGGCGTTCGGCGTCTGAAGCGTTTTCGTGAGATCTGGCCGTGGAATGCGGAAGGAGTGATCGTGCCGCTCGTCGACGACCATATAGGTTCGGGCGGGCATGTGGCAGGAGACGCAATCGGGGGCTTCCGATCCGCTCGCATGGCCGGAGTGCTCCTTCGTCGCGAAGCGCGCGTGTTGATGACATTGCCCGCATGTTTCGGCTCGGGCGATTTTCAGCTTGCCCGAATGCGGATCATGGCAGTCGCTGCAAATGACGCCCTTCGCATACATCAGGCTTTGTTTGAACAAATGATCGTTGAAGACTTCGTCCTTCATCTGGCCGTCGTCTTCGAACAGGTCTTCGGCCAAGAACGATGGCAAATGCGTATCCAGCAACGGCTGGCCCGGACGCCATCCCTCGTGGATCTCGCCGCGTCGCGAGTGGCAATGCGCGCAAAGCTCAACTTCATCCGTGGCCGGACGTGGCGCGCCGTTCGTCGGGCTGCCGGTTTTCGCATCGGGTGACCATTCGACTTTTTCGCGACGGGCGTAGCTCCCGTCGAAGCCCTTGTTGGCTTGCCCCGGATCGCGACCGCCTTTCGCCCAATCGAGATGACCGCCGCCCGGCCCATGGCAAGTCTCGCAACCGACGTCTATCTCGGAGAAACTCGTGTGAAAACTGTCCTTCTTAGCATCATAGCCCTTTTGGACTCCCGTCGAGTGACATTCCGAGCACATAAAGTTCCAGTTCTGCATGGATCCGGTCCAATGCAGCGGGTCCGTGCTGGGGATGGGTCGATCGGGGTAAAGGTGGAACCAACGCTGCCCCCCCGACTGTTTGGTCCGCGAGTCCCACGCCCATGGAAGGGCCTGCACTCTTCCGTCCGGGAAGGCGACGAGATATTGCTGCAGCGGTTCGACGCCGAAGGTCCATGCAACCTCGAAACGCGCGGTCTTGCCGTCGCGGCCTTCCGTTTCGACGATGAAACGATCGCCGTCGCGCAGAAACCGACCTTTCGACCCGTGGCTCTCGATGGAGACATCCTTGAAGTCGCCGAGCACTGTTTCCGGCGTCGCCACGGCCATGGCGGCGGCGTGATGAGAGCTTCGCCAAGCCTTCGATTGCGCGACGTGACAGCTGGCGCAGGCCGTCGAGCCGACATAGCTCGCCTCGGCGGCGCGGACTTCCACGGCATGGAATAACAGGCAAGCCGCGAGAATCGGAAACAAGGCGTTCGCGCATGGTTTGCGCGGGGCCGCGCGACGAACGACCGTCGCGACGAAATTTTTGATCGCGGCGGTAAAGTTGAGCATGTAGCCTCGTGGAGATGATGAACGCGAACGCGATACCGCCGCCCGCCCGGGCGCCGCGCGATGAGGCGCTTTCGCGAGCGGCCGCGCCCCTGTTCCGAGAGTCCGCCTCGTCACCGGAGCGCGCGCTCGATCAATCGCGCTGGAACGGCCCTTTCAGCCTTTCCATAACCTGATCGATCGAGAAGCTCGCCGGTCTCTGCCGCGGCGGATAGTCCTTGAACGACGTCAGGAATTTCCCAACATAGGTCTGCACCGGAAGCGCGATAAAGGCGTGATCCAGGAACCAGTCGTAATAGGTGTTCGACGTGATGGTCGCGCGCTCGTATGGATCGAGACGGAGGTTGAAGATCAACGGCACGCGCAGCATGGTGAACGGATCCATCCAGACGGCCAGGGTGCCGGGAGTCTTTTGTTCGGCGAAGATCAGCTTCCAATTGTCGTAGCGCAAGGCGGTCAGATCGCCTTCATCGGAGAAGTAGAAGAACTCCTTGCGTGGACTCTTGGCTTCCTGGCCGGTCAAATACGGCAACAGATTGTAACCGTCGAGATGGACCTTGAAAGTTGTTTTCCCGGCCTTGTAGCCCTTGAGGAGCTTTTCCGTGATATCCGGCACGCCGGCCGCCGCGAGCAGAGTCGGCATCCAGTCGAGATGCGAAACGATCTCGTTGGAAACGGAACCTGGCTTGATCTTGCCCGGCCAGCGAACCATGGCGGGCACGCGATAGGCGCCCTCCCAATTCGTGTTCTTTTCGTTGCGGAACGGCGTCATCGCCGCGTCGGGCCAGGAATTCATATGCGGGCCGTTGTCGGTCGAATACATCACGATCGTGTTGTCGTCGATCCCAAGCTCCTTGATCTTGTCGAGAACGGTCCCGACGTTTTTGTCGTGATCGATCATTACGTCAGCGTAAGGCCCCATCCAGCGTCCCGATTGGCCGACGCTCTCCGGCTTGGGGTGGGTGCGGAAATGCATATGGGTGAAGTTCACCCAAAGAAAGACCGGCTTGCCGGCCTTCACCTGTTTTTCAAGAAACTCCGCGGAGCGAGCGGCGATGTCGTCGTCAATGGTCTCCATCCGCTTCTTGGTGAGCGGGCCGGTATCCTCGATCTTTTGTTTGCCGTCCGGGAGCGCGAAACTGTGGATCACGCCGCGGGGACCGAAATTTTTGCGAAAATTAGGAAATTCCGGGTCGTCGGCTTTCGGATAATCGGGGAGTTCCGGCTCCTCCTCCGCGTTAAGATGGTAGAGATTGCCATAGAATTCATCGAAGCCATGCGCGGTGGGCAGAAACTCGTCCTTGTCGCCAAGGTGATTCTTGCCGAATTGGCCCGTCGCGTAGCCCTGCGCCTTGAGAAGCTCCGCGATCGTCGGATCTTCCTTCTGCAATCCGAGATTGGCGCCCGGCATCCCCACTTTCGTCAGGCCGGTGCGCAATCCGCTCTGCCCGGTGATGAATGAGGCGCGGCCGGCGGTGCAGCTCTGTTCGCCGTAATAATCCGTGAAAATCACGCCATCCTTGGCGATGGAGTCGATATTGGGCGTGCGATAACCCATCAAGCCATTGGTGTAGGCGCTGACGTTGGATTGGCCGATGTCGTCGCCCCAGATGATGACGATGTGCGGCCTCTTAGCCAAATCGGCCGACGCTTGACGCGCGCCGCAGAACATCGAAACACCCACGAGAATCAGACTGATGATCGTTGATTTGAACGTTCCCGCCATCATGGCCGCCCCCTAAAATCGCGCATGAACGTCGAAATAAGACGATATTTTCTCGCCCGCGGCAAGGTCGTAGCCACAATTTCGCGGCGGCCACGAGCAAAAATCATCGTCTTCCAGATGCGGGGGAGCCGCGCGTTGGGCAAGAGATCGTTGGGGAAGAGTTCAATGCGCCTCGCGCGCCATGGTAAGGATGCCGCGCGCGGATGATGCGATCAACAAAACGGACGGTTCAATGAAGCCCATTGTCGAATTTCTAAAGAACACGATTCTCGGAGGCCTTTTGGTGCTGCTGCCGCTATTGTTGTCGTGGGGTCTGCTCGCGAAGGCGTTCGACATCATCGTCAAAATGGCGACGCCTCTCGTGCGTCTTCTTCCAAGTAGCATTTTGGTGGAGGCGCCGCGACTCAAGGAACTGGTGGCTGTCGTCGTGCTCGTCACCGCATCGTTCATTTTCGGGATGCTGCTGCGCGCGTCGCTTTTCAGAAATGTCGTAAATTTGATGGAGAGCCACACGGTCGGTCGTCTTCCTGTTTACGCGGCGCTGAAAGGTCTCGTGTCGGAAGCCTTTCGGCCCGAGGCTTCGGGAGGATTCAAGCCGGCGATGCTATTGCTTGCCGAAGGCATGCAACGACCGGCCTATGTGATCGAAGATCACGGAGATGGCAATTTGACCGTGTTTCTTCCTTCGGCGCCAGCGGCTTTCTCTGGCATGGTCCATGTCGTCTCGCGCGACAGGGTCGTCTTTCTCGACGTCAAACTCATCGAATTGATCCAGAGCATCGCGCGATATGGAGTGGGACAGCGCGATCTGCTGAAGAAGAAGAAGCCGAACGAGGCCCGAGACGATGAAAGAGATCCTCCGCGGCTTTGAGTGACGGAAGCACGGGCAGCCGGCTTGTTGGCGGAACGCGCCGTAGGGCCAAGTCGAACTCCATGAGGGCGTCAAATGACATTCGATCGATTGGTTTTTTGGTCCGGGATCTGGAATATTGGTCTTGGATTAATTTTGGTCACGCCGCCGGCCGCGCAATTGCTCGGAGTGCAAATTCCCAATCCCTTCTGGCCCTTGATCGTCGCGGGATTTCTTTGGTACTCGTCAGCGACTCTGATTGTGAGTTCTCGCGACGTGGGACGATTCGCATCCATCATTTATTGGGAGGCGCTATTGCGTTTTTTCGCGGTGACCGCCTTGCTCGCATACGGTTTCACATATGTCGGCGTGTTGCCGGCGGCGTTGTTCGCGATCACCGATTTTGCATGGGGCGCCATCTGTATCGTAGGGGTGCGACGGGTCACGGGACGGTCTCACACGTCTCTGTTGCGAAATAGCGGCGTCTAAGCGTCGAGCGGGATCAATCGCCAGCGGGCCCTTGCTTGTCATCCGCCGGTCAAGGCGCCACTATACTCCATGCTGAACGCCCATCATGAAGACGGGCTTGGAACGGGGAGGTTTGCAATGAGATTTATAGCGATGTTGGGACTGGGATTTTGCGTGTTCGTCACCGGCTTGACCTTGCCGACGACCGACGCCAACGCGGTCGTATGCGCCCGGGGATTTTACCGTGCCGGTTGTGTTGGGCCGGGCGGCGCTGTCGGCGTGCGCCGCGGCTATTACCATGGCGGCGTGGTTGTTCATCGCGGATATTACCATCGTGGCGTCGTTGTTCGGGGTCGCCGTTGGTGAGGGCGACACACGGTCGCGCGCCTCTATCTCGCGGCGGAGCCGCCACGGTGCGCGACAGAAGTTAGTCTAACCTATTATGGCGCGCGACCTCGGCATCGCCCGCAAAGGGATAAATGCTGGACGCACGGGCTCGCGCGCCATTTTCATATCCGGTTGTCGACACTCGTTTCTCTTGTTTGAGCCTCCGGCGAAGCTGCGACGTCGTTCCATAAAATTCCCCGCGCTTGGATGGAGATCGCGCGTGAAATTGGGAATTCGGCGCGTGCGCGAAGCGCGGAAGGCTAGCGTCGCGCTGGCTTGATCGGCGCCGCGGAATCCGGGTGTTTTCTGGTGCCGAGATGGTTGAAAATTCCTTTCGAAAGCGCATGTCTAGGGCTTCGATCACAGAAGGGAGGAATTCTCATGGAGTTGCTCACAACCAACGTGATGGACGCAACGGGACTGGATCCGGCGATCGCCAAAGCGGCGATCGGTCAGGTGTTGTTGTTCCTTCGCAGTGAAGCGCCGCACGGCCATGTCGCCGAGTTAATCGACAAAATGCCGGGGGCTCACGAGGCGGTCGAAGCGGCGGCCGCGCATGGCGACGGCGGCGTCACCGTCGCTATCGAGGGAATGACGAGCTTCATGGGGCGGGGCCGCGCGGACACCAATATACTTGCGGGCAGGCTGATGAATCTCGGCCTCGACGAGACACAGATCAAGGGACTCGTGAACCAGATATTGGCGAGGGCCGAAGGGGCGGTGGGCGCCGAAGGCGCCGCGAAGATCAGGGCGATACTACCTGCCCTCGACGAACGCTTCGACCAGAAGGACGGTTCGGCGCACGCGGGCGCGAGCGGTGCGACACCGAAACTTAAAGCAACGCTTGCGCGACGTGACGCAGCCAAGAGTCCGCGCCACGTCGGCCCCGCGTGACGGCGAATCCAATCCGCGAAAACCAGCGAAGAGAGTGGTTGCGAGCTACGGCGTTGGGCAGCGTCGACGGAGCCGCCGCACGTCGAGGCCGCGATAGGAAAGCTGCAAATTGTGGTTAGGGACTCACAGCAGTTTCCGCTGATTGAAGTGGGGAAACGTCTGCCACCAGAGTTGGCGGGTAAAGCCATGGGCTTCAGCGAACTAACGCGGCAAGCGGCAAAGTGGTGTGTTTGAAGGGGCACGCGTTTGAAAAACTTCTCGGGAACAGTGAAATCGCAAATGCCGTTATCCAACGTTTAGGTGACGACGGGGTTCTGTTAATAAATAGCGAGGGAAATATACCCATAAAACTCAGGTCCGAGGCTTTGGAGGTAACCCGCGCGATGGTTGGTATCGCATTCATGCGGGCGCTTTGGTCAAATGGAAAGGCTGAAACTCGTAACGTCGGCGGCGGATTTTTTCCGCCACAAAGCTAGCCTTCGGACGTTCGCGCTGACAGAAAGAGGCCGCTTTGCGAGGTACACCAGATATGCAGCAGTTGTCGCTGCATAGCTGGGTTTGACCCGAAGCGGACTCCCAATCATTTCCCCATACAATACGAGACGGCCGCACTCTGGCATTGATCGGCGCACGCCGGGCGAGCCTCTCGGTCTGCGGACAAACCTCTAGCGCCCGCTACAACTCT
>PLAI01000060.1 GCA_003134075.1 Methylocystaceae bacterium
CGCGGTGACCGGCGTCGGCGCCGGCGACAGCCGCGGCCATGGCGGCTTCTTCTACGACAAGATTTTCCAGCCGCTATTGCTTGGAACAATCTACGCCGACAAGGACCGCGAGGAGGAGCTTATCAAAGGCTCCGCCGCCGATTGGCTGATCGTTCGCCCCGGCTTTCTGACCAATGGCCCGCGCACGGCGGTCTACCGCGCGATCACCGATCTCTCCGGCGTGACGGCGGGAAAAATCTCGCGCGCCGACGTGGCCGATTTTATTTTGAACCAGTTGGAGAGCCCAAGCCTGTTCAGGCAAACGCCGCTGCTGACCTATTGAAGTGGAGGGGCGGAGGCTGGAAAGCGGGATGACCGGCAAAACGCTTTTGAGCATCGACGACCTCGCGCGAGCTGGTCTGCTCGCGCCCTCCGACGCCCTGCGCGCGGTCGCGGCGCGCTACAGCGTCGCGGTGACGCCGCAAATCGCGGCGCTGATCGACCCCGCCGACCCGGACGACCCCATCGCGCGGCAGTTCTTGCCCGACGCGCGCGAACTGGTCACGCAACAAGTGGAACTCGCCGATCCCATCGGCGACGACGCTCACAGCCCCGTGCCTGGCCTGGTGCATCGCTACCCTGACCGCGTGCTGTTGAAGCTGCTGTCGGTCTGCCCGGTCTATTGCCGCTTCTGCTTTCGCCGCGAGACGGTGGGGCAGGGCAAGGGCGGCGTTTTGCCTGACGACGCGCTCGACGCGGCGCTAAAATATATCGCCGCGCGGCCGGAAATCTTCGAGGTGATCCTGACTGGCGGCGATCCGCTGGCGGTTTCTCCTCGACGGCTGCGCGAGGTCGCGACACGCCTCGCCGCCGTCACGCATGTGCAACTGCTTCGCGTGCACACGCGCGTCCCGACGGCCGCGCCGGGGCTTGTCACGCCAGAGCGGCTGGAGGCGCTGCGAGCGAGCGGCAAGGCGCTTTATGTCGCGCTGCACGTCAATCACGCGCGCGAGCTTCACGAGGGCGCGCGCGAGGCGATCGCTAGGCTGCGCGCGGCGGGCGCCTCGCTGCTGTCGCAAACCGTGCTGCTGAAAGGCGTCAATGATGACGCCGACACGCTGGAGGCGCTTATGCGGGCGCTCGTGTCGCTCGGCGTAAAACCCTATTATCTGCATCATCCCGATTTAGCGCCGGGCACCGCGCATTTTCGCCTGTCCCTGGCGGAGGGGCGCGAAATTTACGCGGAATTGGCGCGACGGGTCGGCGGCCACGCGCTGCCGCGATATGTCCTGGATTTACCCGGCGGCTTCGGCAAAGTCCCGGTCGAGGCGCCGCATGTTTTTCGTGGGCCGGATGGTGGTTGGCGGGTGGTGGACCGCCTTGGAGAAGAGCATCGGTACGAGGAGAGCTAAAGGCATGACGCGAGCACCAGCCAAAACTTAGCCGATAGTTCCCGCCTTCCTCTCGCCGCTCTTGTCCGATAGTCAGCCCAGATTCGTCTCCAGCCGGAATTTCGCCCCTTGCGCATCTCGTCTCTCCGCCTTCTCGCCTTCCTGGTCCTTGCGCTGTTCGCCTTCGCCGCCCGCGGCGACGAAGCCTCGACCGTTGTGATCGACAAGGACAACAAGACGCTCGATCGGGCGCGAGCGACGTTGGACGAGGTGGGGACCGCGCTGGTCCATGCGGGCGCGAGCGACGGCGAGTTGCGTCGGCTGCGCGAGCGCGTCGAGCCGCTGCCGCTCGACCTGCAGAATGTGATCGACCATCTGACGCCGCGTTTGCAGGCGATTGAAGCGCGGCTCGAGCAATTGGGCACGCCGTCGCCTGACGCGAAGTCCGACGCCGCGGCTCCCGCGCCGGCCGCGCCCGCTGCCGCGCAGCCCGCGGTCAAACCCGCGCTCGCGCCAATCCCGGGCAAAGCCGCGCCGGCGAAGACCGACGCGAAGGTTTCCTCCGCCGCGACCCAAGGCGCGACCCCGCCGAGCGTGAAGCCGGCGGACCCGAACGTGGCCAGTTCCGTCACCGCCGTCGTCAATGCGGAATGGACCGAGCAGCGCAAGCTGTATGATGACATCGACGCCACGCTCAAACGCGCGCGCTCCCTGCAAATCGAGGCGCGGCAGACGCTCGTGGCGATCATCGCCCGCCAGCGGGCGCTGTTCGCGAAGACGCTGTTTTTGCGCAGCCGACCGCTGTTTTCGCCGGGCTTATGGAAGGACGCCGCGGCCGATGCGCCGCGCGTGGCCGCAGCCGCGGCGGTCTTTTTCGAGGAGCGGGCCGCCAATTTCGCGAGCCGCGTGAGCGGCGCGCACAAGGCCGAGTTGCTCGGCGTCGTCGTCTTAATTCTACTTTCCATTTCGTTGTCGGTGACCTTCGCGCGGCGCATGGCGGCGCGCGCCCGAGAGGTCACCGCGCCCGCGAAGTTGAAACAGGCCTTCGCCGTGGCCTGGGTCGCGCTGACGACGAGCGCCGTGCCGCTGGTCGCGGTGATGGCGCTGACCTCGGCGATCGAGGCCTTCGACATCGCCGACGCCGCGTTGGAGCCAATTCTGACGCGCTTCTTCGAGGGCGTCGGGCGGATCGCGGTGACCTATGGCGTCGCGCGGGCGGTGCTGGCGCCGGGCGCGCCGCGCTGGCGTCTCGTCGACCCTGGCGATCCGCTGGCGAGGCGGTTGACGCGACTCGCCGTCGGCATCGTCGCGACAATGTCGGGGGTGCGCCTGCTCGAGCAGATCGAGGAGACCGTGCAGGCGGGTCTTTCCGTCGCAATTCTTACGCGCGGGCTCGGGGCCCTGTTATGCGCCGCCTTCGTGGTCGCGACGCTGCGGAGATTTCCGCGCGGCCAGGCGGCCGAGACGAACGCCGGGCGCGACTGGCTCTCGCTTACGCGATTGCTCGGTTTCGCGGCCGTGGCGAACCNNCGCCTGCGCGCTGGGCTATGTCACCTTCGCCAATTTCTTCATCGTTCAGGGCTGCTGGACCCTCGTTGTCGCCGGCGTGCTGCTGATCGTTTTGACGCTTTCGCACGCCGCCGTGGAGCGGTTCTTGGCGGCGCCGACCGGACGGTTCGGACTAGTGGCGTCGAGCACGCTCGGGGTCGAGCGCCAATCGCTGCGGCCGCTCGCGGCGCTGCTCTCGGGCGCGCTGACGCTGACCTGTTTTGGCATTGCGGCGCTGCTCATTCTCGCGCCTTTCGGCGTCGAGTCCGGCGATTTTTTGTCCGACCTGCAATCCTCCTATTTGGCGGTGAAGATCGCCGACGTCACCATCTCGCCGTCGACCGCGTTCGTGGCGCTCGCTCTCTTCGCGATCACGCTCGCGGCCGCGCATGGTCTGCGGCGTTGGCTCGATGGCACTTTACTGCCGCTGACGCGGCTGGACATGGGGCTGCGCAATTCGATTGGCGCGAGCGTCGGCTACGCCGGCTTCATACTGGCGGTCTCCGTCGCGATGGAGCATCTCGGCCTTGGCTTCGAGAAGCTCGCCATTGTCGCCGGCGCGCTGTCGGTCGGCATCGGCTTCGGGCTCCAGTCGATCGTAAATAATTTCGTGTCGGGCCTCATTTTGTTGTGGGAGCGCGCCATTCGCGTCGGCGATTGGGTCGTGCTCGGCGACGAGCAGGGCTATGTGAAGCGCATCAACGTGCGCTCGACCGAGATCGAAACCTTCGACCGAGCAACGATGATCGTGCCCAACTCCAATCTGGTCACGGGCGTCGTCAAGAACTGGCTGCGCGGCGACAAGGTGAGGCGCGTCAAGATAATGCTCGCGCCGCATTCGGGCGTCGATCCCGAGCAAATTCGCGACATTCTGTTGGCGGCGGCGCGCGCGCAGGATGGCGTGCTGCGCATTCCGGCGCCGCAAGTGATGTTTCTCGGGATGGAGTCCGCTCAGTTCCGCTTCGAACTATGGTGCTATCTCGAGGATGTCGAACAATCGTCGCGCGTGCGCAGCGATCTGCATTTCGACTTGCATAAAAGGCTCGCCGACGCCGGCATAGAGATCGCCGCGCCGCCAACGCAGACGCCGCCCACCGTCGTGCAGTTTGAAGGGTTCGAGAAGTTCGCCGTGGAGCATAGACCGGTGGAAGCGGACGAAGACGCGAAGCAAATCGGGAAGCGGGCGCGCAGTATCATAAATTGAACGTCACGCGCTTGGCCACGCCAGGATGGCGCCGGCATTTGTTGGCGGGCGTTCATCGTTTTTAAACCCTGGCGGCGCAAAACAGTCCAATGTCCACGCCCGCCGTTAAGCGTTTCGCCGCGCTCGCCTTTTGTCTTGCGCTGACCGCTTGCGGCGCGCCGCCGCCACGCGAGACGCCGGCGCCCCCCGCCGCCGGGGAGCCGAGTCTTTATCGCTCGCTTTCGCGGGGCGGGGCGGAGGTCGACGCGGAGGCCGCGCGCGAGATGATTTCGCAATATCGGCGCAATCACGGTCTTAGCGAACTGGCGCTCGACGCGAGGCTTCAGGGGGTCGCCCTGGAGCGGGCGCGGGCCATGGCGCGTCGCGGCGCGGTCGATTCGCGCTCCGCCGGCGGGCTCGCGGCGGCTCTAAAGGCGGCGGGCGTTCGCGGCGAAGGCGGGGCGATCGAAAATCTGTCCGCCGGCTACGACACGTTGGCCGAGGCGTTCTCGGGATGGCGTCAATCGCCGGCGCATAACGGGCGCATGCTGGACGCGCGCGCGCGGCGCATGGGCCTCGCCGCGGTCTATGCGCCAGGCTCGAAGTTCAAGGTCTTTTGGGCGCTCGTGCTTGCGGATTGACGGACATGGATCAATGGCGCGTGGCGGCTTCAGGCGCGCGCGCGGCGCTTGCGTTTTCCGCCGCCGCCACGACTGTCTCCGCGGCTCGGCGCGTCGGTCGTCGAGGGCGAATACTCCTCGATGCGCATGTATCGCACGCCCATGAAGAAGAGGATCCGCGCGCCGTCGCCCGCCGGGGACGGTCGCCGCGGCGGCCGCATTCGCGATTGCAAGGATATTATCTGCGCCATGGCCTGCGTCATCCCGAGAACTTGCCGACAAATCACCCATCGGATGTCGAGAATCCATTAAGGAATGGGGAGGGTTAATGTTGCGTCAACAACCCTTGCTTACAATCTTTGAATGTTGAAGCGTCTTTGGATGGAGCGGGGAAGCCATGCTTTCCGGTGAGCGCGAGCGACAGGGCGCGATACGCGAGCTGTTGCAGAGGATTGTCGAGCAATTCGTCGCGCGCGAGGGCCGCGGTCAGACCGATCTGCGGCAATTCGAGCGGCTCGCCGGCGATCTGATCGATGTGACCGACAGCGAAATCGTCGCGACGGTCGCCGAGTCGCTTTGCCGTCATCCCGATACGCCGCCCGCTTTGATCCGCCGCTTCTTTGATCGGGGCGGCGACTGCGCGCGCATCGCCTTCGAATTCGCGCCGTCGCCGCCTGTCGCGGATATTATCGCCAAGGCCGCGCACGGTTCGGCGGAACTCGCCGCCGCGATCGCGCGTCGCTCGGAACTGCCGCGCGAGGCCATCGGCGCCCTGGCGGCGCGCGACGAGGGCGTCGTGCTCTACGCGCTCGCCGCCAATCGGCGAATTCATCTCGATGCCGGCGCGCTGCGCGCTCTGATGCATGTCGCGCGCGACGATCAGCAACTCGCGCGCTTGCTGCTCAACCGGGAGGACTTGGACGTAGATCCCGAATCGCTGTTTCTCGCGGCGACGCGAGACGAGCGAAGGAGGATCGTGTCGGCCGCGTGCCGGTCGGCGTTTGTCGACCGAATTGGCGACAGTTGGTCGCCTGGCGACGAGCAACTCGTCGGGCGGCTCGAAGCGCTGGCGGCCCGAGAGGAGCGCGACGCGATGATCTCGCTCGTCGCCGACGCGCTCGACGCGCGCAAAAGCCGCGTGCGCAAGATTTTCCTCGACGAGGGCGGGGAAGCGCTGGCGCTGACTTATGTCGCGCTTGGAATCGACCTTCCGACGGCGACGCGGTTGTTTTTGGCCAGCGGCAAGGCTTTCGCGCTCGATGTCAACCGCGTTCGCGCGCTACGCGCCCTCGTGTCTTCGACGTCTAGGCGCGCCGCCACGCGGATCGTCGCCGCGATCAATGGCGTCGGCCGCTTCGACCGCGAGCCGATCCGGCGCGTCGCCTGGCGCGAGGAGTCGTCGGCGCAAGCCGGCGCGCGCCGGCGCGGCGCCGCGGACCGCTTGGCGCCGGGCGTCCATCGCCTCGCCAATTCCGATAAAGTTTAGGAAAAGCCGCGCCTTACGCCGTAAGATCGATGAAGGCGCGGCCCTGGCGATCCTCGATTTCGACGATCCAGATGTCCGGATCGAAGGCGATCTCGCGTCGCAGGCGCTCCTCGACGTCGAGCGGATCGCGCCATTCCTCGGCGTGAAGTCTGGTGAACAGCCGCGCGACGCCCTCGGGCGGCTCCTCGCTTTGCGCGGCGGGGCCGTAAAGCGCGGCGGCGCCGTCGAGCCGGTCGACCTTCACGAATATCGTTCCGGCTTCCGCCGCGCCGCGCCGGCGCAGCATGGCGACGGCTCCCTGCGTCTCGGCCCGCCGGATCAGAGCGGCGACGAAGATATCCGACCGCAAGCGCATGAGAGAGCCTCGCATCCTGGCGCCGAGGCGCGGCGCACGGTCACTTGAACGCGACGCCCGCGCGCGCGCCGAGCAGCCGAAGGATCTTTGGGGACAATTCGCCCTTCACCGGCAAGCCGTTGGAGCGCTCGAACTTCTCGATCGCCTGACGCGTCGTGCCGCCGTAGACGCCGTCCTGATGCAGGGCATAGCCGAGTTTGGCCAAGGCCCGCTGCGCGAAGATCACCGACTTGTTCTTGGGGTCGTTGTTCTTGGGGTCTCTTTTGGGGGCGGCGCCGGCGGCGGCGTCGCTCTTGCGCGGCGCCGCGCTTCCTAGCAATTGAGCGATCGGATCGGAGGTCTTTTCCGTCGGCTTGGCCGTTTCAATTCGCGCAGGCTCCTGCCTCGGCGCTTCCGTCTTGGCGACGCTTGGCGGCGCGGGCCGCGAATGGGACGGGGGCGCCGCCTGGCTCTGCCGCGCGGCGTCGATCGGCGGCATTTTCAACGCGACGGCCGCGGCCGGACGCCGGCCCTCCTGCATGAACAGCGCGTTGAGCGGCACGCCGACGGCGACGAGGCCGGCGAAGCCGGTGAACAACACGGAGCGAAAGCGCCCTTTCTCGCCGAAAACGCGCCGCAAAAACGGAGCGCGCTTGGCCGCGGCGGGCTTCGCCCGGCGTTTTGCGTTGCCGGCGCGCTCGTCGCGCGGGGGAAAGTCGATGTTGGACACGGCGAGAGCTTCACGCAATTTTCTTCACCCTATCTTGGTCTTGCCCGATGTCCTCGCCTTGAGCCGCGGCGTGGCGGCGAGCGATGGTTTCGATCTTTGTCGTCGTCGCGCCTTGATCGCAGCTTCGGCCGTCGAGCGGCAAGCGCACCGTGACCGTCGTGCCCAACTTCAAAGCGCTCTCGACGGCGATGGCGCCGCCATGCAGCCCGACCAGTCCGCGCACGACCGAGAGACCAAGGCCAGTGCCTTCATAGCTGCGATCGTGCGACGAACTCGCCTGGAAGAAAGGATCTCCCAGCCGGGCGAGATCGTCGGGGCCGATGCCGATGCCGGTGTCGGAGACCGCGAGGACCAGCGAATTGCCCTCGGGGCGCGAGCGCACGGTCACCGTGCCCCGCGGCGGCGTGAATTTGACGGCGTTGGACAGAAGATTGAGCAGGATCTGCTTGCAGGCGCGCTTGTCCGCGACAACCTCCTCGAGGTCGCCCCGGCACTCGCGCGCCAGCGTGACCTGGCCCTGATCGGCTTTGATCTGGATCATATCGCAGCATTGCTCGACGAGCTTGGGCAAGGAGAAGGGCTCGGGGAAAATCTGCATCGATCCCGATTCGATCTTCGACATATCGAGGATCATGCTCACGACTTCGTGCAGATGAATTCCGGAGTCGCGGATGATATTGGCGTATTCTCGGCGCTTTTCGGCTTCGCGCGGCTCCAGCTCCTCGCTGGCCAGCATTTCCGAAAAGCCGATGATCGCGTTAAGCGGCGTGCGAAGCTCGTGACTGACATTGGCGAGAAAGCGCGTTTTGCCGGCCATGGCGAGTTCGCTTTGGCGGCGGGCCGCCGCGATCTCTTCCTCGGCGCGGTGCGCCGCCGTGACATCCCTCAGGATGCAGAGCACGGGCGCTTCGATCTCCTGGGTGTCCTCCGACGTCGGCTCGATGTGGCAGGTGCGCGCGTCGAAGTAATTGAACACCGGTTCGAGGTAGCCGCCGAGGCAGTTCTCGATGCCGCCAATATGGAGGCGCAGCACGGCGTGGGCCGGCGCGTTGTCGGTGATCGCATCCGAAACGAGCTTGAGAAAGGCGGGGCGGTCGGCGACGTGCACGCGCCGGAAGAAGCCTCGGCCAAACAGGTCGCGAGTCTCCAGGCCGTAAGTCTTGTGCATGTCGCCGACGATCGACGAAACCGCGCCCGTGCGATCGAAACGAACGACGATGTCGCCGATCGCGCTGGTGAGCAGCCGCAAATCGCGCGCGTTGCGCTGATCCGCCAGCACGCGGGCATGGGCCATGAAAATCGCGCCGGCGGCCAGCGCGGCCATGTACATCATCAGCGGCGTGACGAAGAGCGCCACATCGGCGCGCGCCGCGACGCCGGTGGGGCCGTACGGGTTGCGGCTCACCTCCAGGGCGATCAGCGCGAGAATGGCGCCGACGACGGCGGTGACCATGCCGATTTCCATGGTCAGCGCGGCCTCGAGCAATGCGATGGTCAGCAGAGTGAGGGAGACGGCTTCGTAACCTTGCGTCGAAGCGCCGACATCGGCGGCGAGGGCGGCCCAGCCGAAGATCGAAACGCATTCCGCGAGGCGCGAATTGCCGGTTTGCTTGAGCACGACGATCGCGATGAGCGGGGTCAGCGCGAGGATGAACTGCGCCGCGTGCTGCGGGCTTGGGATGCCGTAAAGTAGCAGAGAGATCGGCGAGAACGCCAGAACGGTCATGCCGACGGCCAGGCGCGCAGCCACGAAAAACTTTTGACGCGCCAGTTCGATCGGATCGTTGCTGGCGCTCTTATGCGTCAGGAGATCCAGCCATTCCGGCTCGGTGGAAGTGATTGCTGACATGTTACCCAAGGCGACGCTCCCTAATTAGCGCGAGCCTTTCAAATCGATGTTAAGTGACTGCTAAGGCCGCAGTCGTGAAGCGTATTAACGGGCGGGAGCCGGCCCTGATCTTTGCTCATGGTTTGCAAGTCGTTGCCGTTCATTATGCGCGTTCGGGGAGCATGGATTAACGATTGCGAAAGGATATGCCCGCAAAGCTCCCGCGTGAGCGCGGCTTGGGATCAACTTCATCACGACCATGCCGGCCGCGCCGCGCTCGCAGGCCGCATTTGGAGCTTGTCTTGGGCTTTCTTCTCAAAAGCGCGTTCGTGATCGCTCTGGTGTATTTCGCGCTGCATAAGGACGAAATCGTCGCTTCCCTGGCGCGCGCGCGCGGCGGAAGCGAAATGGCGGCCGACGGAGAGCGCCGCGCGGTCGGCGTCAAGGATGACGCGCTGACGGCGCTTCAACGGGCCGCCGCGGCGAAGCTCGCCGGCGCCGCGCGCGAACATTGTCTCGCCAATCCTCATGACTGTCTGACGTTGCTGAGAGCGGCCGGCGCGGACTCCTCCAAGCACGGCGCCGGCGACCGCTGAGCGCGTCGGCTTATCCAAAGTCAATTCATTTTCCGCCAGCGATATCCGGGCGCAAGCGCTTGAGCAAGCGGTTGGGCGAGCGCTTGGGCTTGGCGAGAAGAAGCTTCTGGCGTCGGATCGACAAAGCGAATATGTATCATTTTTGAACAGCTGTTCCGCGTCCGATTCTCGGGACGAATTATTTCCGCCCGCGCGCTGTCGGGCCTAGCACTTAGGAGGCGGCCCTGTCGGACGATCACGAGCTTCCCCAGGCGGCGCCGGCGCCCGCCGCGCCCGTCGTCAATATCGGCGAATTGCAAGAGCAATTGAAGAGCGTCGCGGCCGAGCGCGACCGTCACGCCTTCGAGAAATCGGAGATCGTCGCGAAGGCCAATGCGATCTCGCGCGAGCGCGACGAATTACGCCAGCGTCTCGCCGCCGCCGCGACGGAGCGCGACCGTCTCGCCAGCGAGGCCGCGGACGCGGCGCGCGCACTCGCCGAAGCCGGCCGCCAGGCGGAGGAATCCGCCAAGGAAATCCTGGGGCTGCGCCATATAATCGAGACCTCTCCATCCGCCGAGCCCGCCGAGGTTCTGTGGGCGCTGGTCACGGAACGGACCAAGGCCGGCCTCGCTTTCCTGCGCGGCAAGATCCCGGAGAATCATCCCGCGCTGGCGTGGTTCGACAAGACCGTCGAAATCGCGACGCAACTGGGTTGCCTCGCGGTTAAGGCCAGCGTCGCCCTCGCTCAATGGATCCGCGACACAGGCTGGCCGCTCGCGAAGCAGTTGGCGGCCAAGTTGATGAGCGAAGTCGAGGCGCGCCTCGCCAAGAAATAGGGCGTCGTGAAATAGGGCATCGTCACGGCGCGCGCGGAATCGGGCATCCGCGCGCGCTTTTTTGGCGTTTCACGCAATTTGGCGCGCATTGTCGCGCGCCGCGTGACGGCGCTCTTCCCTTAGCGCCCTGGCGCTGCTATCCGAGCGGCCATGACCAGTCATGACATCGACAATATCCGCAATTTCTCCATCGTCGCCCACATCGATCACGGCAAATCGACGCTCGCCGACCGGTTGATCCAGCAAACCGGCACGGTCGCCGAGCGCGACATGGTCGAGCAGGTGCTCGACTCGATGGACATCGAGCGCGAGCGCGGCATCACCATCAAGGCGCAGACGGTGCGTCTCGACTACAAGGCCAAGGACGGAAAGTCCTATATCCTCAATCTCATGGACACGCCTGGCCACGTCGATTTCGCCTATGAGGTGTCGCGTTCGCTGCACGCCTGCGAGGGCTCGCTCCTCGTCGTCGACGCCAGCCAGGGCGTCGAGGCGCAGACTCTCGCCAATGTTTATCAGGCGCTCGACGCCGGCCACGAAATCGTCCCCGTTCTCAATAAAATAGACCTGCCGGCGGCCGAGCCCGACCGCATCAAGCAGCAGATCGAGGACGTGATTGGCCTCGACGCCTCCAATGCCGTCCTGATCTCCGCCAAGACCGGAATCGGCATCGGCGACGTGCTGGAGGCAATCGTCACGAGGCTGCCGCCGCCCAAGGGCGACGAGAACGCGCCGCTCAAGGCGGGGCTGGTGGACAGCTGGTACGACGCCTATCTCGGCGTCGTCGTGCTGGTGCGGGTGTTCGATGGCGCGCTGAAAAAAGGCCAGAAAATCAAGATGATGGGCACGGACGCCCATTACGAGGTCGACAAGATCGGCGTGTTCAAGCCGAAGATGCAGGACGTGGCGCGGCTGGGGCCGGGCGAGATCGGCTTCATCACCGCGCAGATCAAGCAGGTGGCCGACACCAGGGTCGGCGACACCATCACCGACGAAAAGAAATCCTGCGCCGAGGCGCTGCCCGGCTATAAGCCGGCGCAACCGGTGGTGTTCTGCGGCCTGTTTCCGGTCGACGCCGCCGATTTCGAGGATCTTCGCGCCGCGATCGGCAAGTTGCGGCTCAATGACGCGAGCTTTTCCTTCGAGATGGAGTCCTCGGCGGCGCTGGGTTTTGGCTTTCGTTGCGGCTTTTTGGGCTTGCTGCACCTTGAGATCATACAGGAGCGCTTGCGCCGCGAGTTCAACCTGGACCTCATCGCGACGGCGCCCTCGGTCGTCTACCAGATCAAGCTCACCAATGGCGACGAAATCGAGCTGCACAATCCCGCCGACATGCCGGATGTGGTCAAGATCGCCGAGATTCAGGAACCCTGGATCCGCGCGACGATCATGACGCCCGACGACTATCTCGGCGCGGTGCTAAAGCTCTGCCAGGACCGGCGCGGCATACAGGCCGACCTCAATTACGTCGGCAAGCGCGCGATGGCGATCTACGATCTGCCGCTCAACGAAGTGGTGTTCGACTTTTACGACCGCCTAAAATCCATCTCCAAGGGCTACGCCAGCTTCGACTACCACATCACCGATTATCGCGCCGGCGATCTCGTGAAGATGAGCATCCTCGTCAACGCCGAACCGGTCGACGCGCTGTCGATGCTTGTGCACCGCACAAGAGCCGAGGGGCGCGGGCGGCAGATGGTGGAGAAGCTGAAGGAGCTGATTCCGCCGCATATGTTCCAGGTGCCAATCCAGGCGGCGATCGGCGGCAAGATCATCGCGCGCGAGACTGTGAGGGCGTTTAGAAAAGACGTGACCGCCAAATGCTACGGCGGCGACGCGACGCGCAAACGGAAGCTGCTGGAGAAGCAAAAGGAAGGCAAGAAGAAGATGCGCCAGTTCGGACGGGTGGAGATCCCGCAGGAGGCGTTTATCGCGGCGTTGAAGATGGAGGAGTAAAGGGGTGAGCCTTCCGTCCACGCGCGGCAAGCGTGTGCGATTTCGACAAGTGAAGGCGACGGGCGTTCAATTCGCCTTCCGTTCGTCCAATTGAACGGTTATACGATTGATCGATTGTAGTGGTTAGATGGTCGATTCAACGACGCATCGTTCGCGGGAAGCATCGCTTCTGTCCTTGAGATCGACAAAAAGCTAGATGTCGTAAGATCGCTTATACAAAAAAGCTTATACTAACGCCCCGTGGTGGAGACTCGCTTGTTGTCGCTTTGACATTGGCGCCGCTCGCTTACCACCGATAAACTCACGCAACGCTCGAAATGCTCGCCATAATGGGCCGCGCGGACGCTGGCCGGGCCACGCCTATAGCGTCGCCGCGCCAGGCGCGGCGACGGAGGCCGGCTAAGATTTAGTCACATATTGTTGGATTCATGAGCGGATGTTGCCTTTCTGTCGCAATGCTAGCCGAACTTAGGGGCTATCCTTATGACGCGGTGCAGCACAGAATGTCGCAGCCCGGAGGGTTGGGCGGTTTGAGTGAGACGTTGGCCGCCAGTCTTGGATTGCTGAAGCAGCCGATAATCCCGGACTTGTAGCCGATTTACGTTTTATTGCGAGAGCGAGGCTGGGGGAGGGGGCTGGGTTTTGTCTCGAAATTTGGGTGGGGGTATTACCACCCAAATGGGCTAATAGACCTCTTCAATAGATTGTCATCTGCTACCCTATCGAGTATTGTTTTTGGGCGCGCGAAGCTGAATTGTGTGGCCACGCTAAACAGGGTCCGCCGTGGTCTTTCAACGGTCGGGGCGGGGTCTGTTTAGGCGGCGACATCGGTGTTCGTCCAAAAAGCAACAACGGCGGCGGCGTCGGAGCCCCGGTTCGATTGAGCCATCCATTCAATTGAACCGTAACTCCTTGGGGGCGTTAAGTCGCGACGAGACAGGGCGGTTCGGCGCTTTCGAGCGCCGCGAACGTTACGTTAAGAAAAAGGACGAGCAAGTTCCGTGCTGGGAGGCGGGGCGTCACCGATCGCGCGCAAATCCCTGGGAGCAATATAGGAGGACTAAGCATGAGTTCCACCACCGAGACAGCCGCGGGCGCGGCTGCTGGCACAGATACGGTTGTCGATCTGCGAGGCATGTGGATTGGCCTTGTGGTTCTGGATGTGTTCTATCTGATCGTGCGTATTTACGAGCAGGTTTTCGGCTGGCGCGCGGGTCTCGACTCGTTCGCTCCGGAGTTCCAGACCTACTGGCTGAGCATTCTGTGGACGGAGATTCCGCTTGAGCTGGTTTCGGGCATTGGCCTGGCCGGCTATCTGTGGAAGACCCGCGATCGCAACGTCGACGCGGTTACGCCGCGCGAGGAGATGCGCCGCATCGTGAACCTGGTTCAATGGCTGACGGTTTACGGCATCGCCATTTACTGGGGCGCCTCGTTCTTCACGGAACAGGACGGCACCTGGCACATGACGGTGATTCGCGACACGGACTTCACGCCGTCGCACATCATCGAGTTCTACATGAGCTACCCGATCTACTCGGTTATCGCGGTTGGCGCGTTCTTCTATGCGAAGACCCGCATTCCGTTTTTTGCTCATGGCTACTCGCTGGCGTTCCTGATCGTGGCGATTGGCCCGTTCATGATCATCCCGAACGTCGGCCTGAATGAATGGGGCCACACCTTCTGGTTCATGGAAGAACTGTTCGTCGCTCCGCTGCATTGGGGCTTCGTGTTCTTCGGCTGGATGGCGCTCGGCGTGTTCGGCGTGGTTCTTCAGATCCTCGCCCGCATTCACGCCCTGGTCGGCAAGGAAGGCGTCGCTCTGCTGACGTAATATTCCTGACGAGCCGCGCGGCGGAACTCTCCGCGCGGCTTTGACGACGCCGACCGCTTTAGACCAACGCCTTTACAGCCAGGATCAGGCGCGATCGTTTCGCGAGGCGCCCGATCCATGCTCGAAACAAGGCGGCTCCCGCGAGGAGGGATGTTCTCGCGAGGCTTGCTTGAAAGTCGTGGTTTGGATGGGTCGCGCGCATTTGCCTAAAAAATCCGGCGAGTGAAAAGCCGGGAACTATCGTCAAGGACACCAAGGAGAAGAAAGATGTCTTCATCATCGAAGAGCGGGGGAGCGGTCGGTCCGTTCCATTCCGTCGCCGAGGCGGCGGGATGCGTTCAGACCGTCGACTGGTTGCTTCTGACACTGTTGTTTTTCGCCGTTCTCGGCGGCTATCACGTCCACTTCATGCTGACGGCGGGCGACTGGGACTTCTGGGTCGACTGGAAGGATCGTCGTATGTGGCCGACGGTTATTCCGATCCTGGGCGTGACGTTCTGCGCCGCGGCGCAGGCGTTTTTCTGGGTCAACTTCCGTCTTCCGTTTGGCGCGGTGTTCGCGGCTCTCGGCCTGCTGATCGGCGAGTGGATCAACCGCTACGTGAACTTCTGGGGTTGGACCTATTTCCCGATCTCGCTGGTGTTCCCGTCCGCTTTGATCGTTCCGGCGATCTGGCTCGACGTGATCCTGCTTCTTTCGGGCAGCTACGTGATCACGGCGGTTGTCGGTTCGCTGGGCTGGGGTCTGCTGTTCTATCCGAACAACTGGCCGGCGATCGCGGCGTTCCATCAGGCGACCGAGCAGCATGGACAGCTTATGTCCCTCGCCGATCTGATCGGCCTGCACTTCGTGCGCACGTCGATGCCGGAATACATCCGCATGGTCGAGCGCGGCACGCTGCGCACCTTCGGTAAGGACGTCGTGCCGGTGGCCGCGTTCTTCTCGGGCTTCGTCTCGATGATGGTGTATTTCCTGTGGTGGTTCATGGGTCGTTGGTATTCGACGACCAAGGTCATCGACAAGATCTGATCGCGATCGAGCAGGACCGGACGGGGCGGCGCGGTTTTCCGCGAGGAGAACGGGAAGCCGCCCCTGAGAAAAACGAAAGCTCTTGGGAAGAAACAAGGGCTTGGGAAGACAAGCTGCGGCGACGTTGAAGGCGATGTGTTGAAAGCGCATGTCTTTCGTTAGCCGCGAAGAGGAAGAAACTGGGAGGTTTGTTCATGAGAAACCTAGTCAAGCTGGCCGCCATGGGCGCGGCGGCTGTGGTCGCGACGGTTGGAGCCATTGCTCCGGCTTCCGCGCACGGCGAGAAGTCGCAGCAGGCGTTTTTGCGCATGCGCACNNCATGTGTTCTCGGCTTGGCCGCAGGCGGTCGCGAATCCGAAGTCGTCGTTCCTGAACGCCGGCGAGCCGGGTCCGGTTCTGGTGCGCACGGCGCAGTTCATCGGCGAGAACTTCGCTCCTCGTTCGGTGTCGCTGGTTCCGGGCAACGACTATGCGTTCCAGATCAACCTGCGCGGTCGTCGCGCCGGCCGCTGGCACGTCCATGCTCAGGTCAACGTCGAAGGCGGCGGCCCGATCATCGGACCCGGCCAGTGGATCGAGATCAAGGGCGACATGAAGGACTTCACCGATCCGGTGACGCTCCTCGACGGCACGACCGTCGACCTCGAGCATTATGGCATTGACCGCATTTATGCGTGGCATTTGCCCTGGCTGGCGGTTGGCGCGGCGTGGATCTTCTTCTGGTTCGTGCGCAAGGGCATCATCTCGTCCTATCTGACGGTGGCCGATGGCCGCGCCGATGAGGCCGTGACGGACGAGGACCGCCGCATTGGCGCGATCGTTCTCGCGCTGACGATCCTCGCGACGATCGTCGGTTACGCCGTGACCAACAGCACCTTCCCGCGCACCATCCCGCTTCAGGCTGGTTTGCAGAAGCCGCTGACCCCGATCACGACCGAAGGCACCGTCGGCGTCGGCAAGGAGCAGGTGACCGCCGACCTCCAGGGTGGCGTTTACAAGGTTCCGGGCCGCGAAATGAGCCTGAGCGTCAAGGTGAAGAACAACACTTCCGAGCCCTTGCGTCTTGGCGAATACACCGCGGCGGGTCTGCGCTTCCTGAACCCCGACGTGTTCACGACGAAGCCCGAGTTCCCCGACTATCTGCTCGCGGATCGCGGCCTTTCGACCGACGCGACTCCGATCGCGCCGGGCGAGACGAAGGAAATCCAGGTCAAGATCCAGGACGCGCGCTGGGATATCGAGCGTCTGTCCGACCTGGCCTACGACACCGACAGCCAAGTCGGCGGCCTGTTCTTCTTCTTCACGCCGAGCGGCCGTCGCTTCGCGGCTGAAATCGGCGGACCGGTCATTCCGAAGTTCGTCGCCGGCGACATGCCCTGATCGACTTCTGATCAAAGCCTAAAACACAGCCGGCCGGACCAAAAGTCCGGCCGGCTTCTTTTTGCGGGCGGG
>PLAI01000187.1 GCA_003134075.1 Methylocystaceae bacterium
TAAGGGCAATATTTCAACCTAGTACTAGTACGTACACAAAACAACCATCACACGGCCGGCGGCGCCTCCAGCTTAAGCTAGCCTGACGAGAACAAAAAGGATTTATATTATAGATACTTGCAAGCTGGATGCGTGATTTCAGTCTTGCGCCGAATAAAGATCGTCTTGGGGCTAAACAGTTTATATAGTTCGATAAAAAGGCCCCGAAGGGTAGACGAGCCATGGCATTTACAAATGGAGCTGGAGTTGGCGCCGTCCGAACATTTTCCTTTATCCGCCGGATCAACAGGGCGGCGGCGGGGCGGCTCGCGCCCGCCACCGTTTTATCCAAACCGTCGCCTCGCCACGCAGCCCGGCGGTATCGAAAATAAGCGTCAAAACTCCGTAAACCACGACGCCCAGGGACACCTGCAATAGCAGCGTCAAAATTCCCGGCGTCATGCCGCGCAGTGGCGACAGGACGGCGACCATGCCGCCGGTGGCGACGACCGCGAAGGCCACATCCCGCGGAGGGGGCCAGATCGGTTTCGCGCGGGCGGCGAAAAACAGCGTCGCGACAAGCGCCGCGAGATAGGCGCCACACTGCGCCAGCGCCAAACTGGAGGCGTCCCGCCCCCAAGGCAAGGCCACGACCAGGAAAAATCCCGCGGCGACGGCGACCAGCGCCGCGCCCACCATTGGCGCGGTCTTTTTGCCGATCTGAAACACCGGATTGACCCCAAACAGAATCATCCCCATCGCGAACAGGCCCGGAAGCAGCAGGCCGAGATAATGGGCGAAGGGTCCGCGATATTGTGCTGGAACGATCAGCAATTCGATCGAGGGCATGACGAGGAAAAGGCCGGTGCAAGCCGGCAATAGAAAAGCGAGAACAACCGCCATATTGCGGCCGACCTGTCGCCGCGCCCTCTCCGCCCCGTGGTTCTCGTGCGCCGCGACCGCGATTTGGAACAACAACACGTCGAGCGCGGAGCCAAACGCCAGCATCGCGCGCATGCCAAGGTCGAACGCGAGCGCGAACTGCCCGGTTTCGGCGAAGTCGTAGACGTCGGCGACCGTGGAGCGCGCCGCGAGCGGAATGGCTTGATAAAGCAAATTGGCGGTGACGATCGGCGCGCTATAAGCGATCAACGCCGCCGCCGTTTCGCGACGCGCCGCGCCCGGCGGCGCGCCCTTGTCGGTCAGCGAGGCGCGCGCCGCGATCACCGTGCCGAACAGGCTCGCGATCGTGCCCGCCAAGGCGACGCCCGCCGAGTGAAACAAAAACGCCCCGCCGCCGGTCAGGAGCAACGAAAGCAGATTCTTGACGAGGACCAGCCGGCCGAACAGGTGGTCGTCGAACCGCGCGCGCACCAACGCGGTCGAATAGTCGAACAACCCGTTGACCACCGCCGTCAGCAGCGCCAACAGAATCAGAACGCCGTCGAAGTCGAGCGTCGGCCCAAAATAGGCGAACAGGGCCGTGGCGAGCGCCAGCGCGCAGACGACCGCGACGAAGGACATGTCGAGCGTCGCTCGCACGACCGGCTTCTGATCGCGCACTCGCACGGAGTAAAAGCGCGTCGCCGCGAGGCGCAGCCAATCGAACAATGCCGTCTGCACCACGGCGGAAATCGAAAAGGCTATGGCGAAACGCCCATATTCCTCGGGGCCGAGGTATTTGGCGACCAGCAAGCCGATCACGACATTCGTGGCGGAATTGGCCAGAAACGCGAGGAGAACGTTCACCGGGCCGCAACCTCGACCGCGGTGCGATGCGGGACGCGCGGCCACTCGAAATCATGCTCGATGATTTCGGCGCCAGGGTGCCGCGAGGCGTGTTTTGGTGCTGCTGGGGCGCCGACGATCAAGGCTCGACTCGCTCCCCGCTCCCCGCCAACCCGGCGATTTCACGGAGCGCTTGCGCATCGCGCGGGGTTACGTCGGGATAGTCCGGATCGGCGGCGGCGGGATCGAAATATCGCCATGACCGCGCGCATTTTATGCCGGGCGCGGGCGCGAACGACACGGCGACGCCCTTGACCTCGGGCAGTTGGAACGCCTCGGGCGACGCCTCGCCTTCGGTCTCCACGCGGATGTCGGAGGTGATGCAGACTTCGGCGAAATCGCTTCCATCAAGCGCCACGCAAAGCTTGGCGTCGGAAATATGCACGACCGGCGCCGCCTCCAGCGACGAACCGACGCGTTTCTCCGCGCGCGCGACCTCCAGCGCGCCGGTGACAACGGCGCGGATCGCGCGAATGTCGCTCCATTTTTTCGCCAGCGCCTCGTCGCGCCAATGCGACGGAACGTCGGGGAAAACCTCCAAATGCGCCGATGCCGCGCCCTTGTAGCGCGAGAGCCAGGCTTCCTCGGAGGTGAAGACCAGGATCGGCGCGAGCCAGGTCGTGACGCAGCGGAAGATATGCTCGATCACCGCCAGCGCGGCCTTGCGCTTCTCGCTCGACGGCGGATCGCAATAGAGCGCATCCTTGCGGATGTCGAAGTAAAAGGCCGAAAGATCGCTGGTCATGAACGGGGTCAGCAGCGCCACGACCTTTTTATAGTCGTAAGCCGCATAGGCCGTGCGAACGGCTTCGTCCAGTTCGACCAGCCGATGCAGCATCAGGCGCTCAAGCTCGGGCGCATGGGTGAGGTCGTCCGCGCCGGGCGCGTGATGCGCCAGCGTGCCGAGCATCCAGCGGATTGTGTTGCGCAGCTTGCGATAGGTCTCGACGAAGGTTTTGAGGATCTCCGGCCCGACGCGCAGATCGTCGGCGTAATCCGATGCGCAGACCCACAGGCGCAGAATATCGGCGCCGGAATCGGCGATGACCTTTTGCGGCGCGACCACATTGCCAAGCGATTTCGACATTTTGCGGCCTTTCTCATCCAGCACGAAGCCATGGGTGAGAACCGCGTCATAGGGCGCGCGATGGCGCGTGCCGCAGGATTCCAGCAGCGAGGAATGGAACCAGCCGCGATGCTGGTCNNCGTCGCGCTTGCGATGAATTCCAGCGAGACTCGGGAAAGCCTTGGGGTCTTCGAGCACGAAGGCGTGGGTGCAGCCCGAATCAAACCACACGTCGAGCACGTCGGAGATTTTTTCATATTCGTCCGGATTGTGCTCGGGCGCGAGGAAACGCGCGGCTGCGCCCGCCTCGAACCAGGCGTCGGCGCCCTCCTTGGCGAAGGCGGCCACGATNNGATCGGCACGCCCCAGGCGCGCTGGCGCGAGACCACCCAGTCGGGGCGCCCACTGATCATGCCGGTGATGCGGTTCTCGCCGGCCTTGGGCGTCCATTGCGTGCGGGCGATTTCGGCGAGCGCCAAATGACGCAACGTCGTGTTATGCGCCTCCGGCAGCGGTCTATCCATCGCGATGAACCACTGCGGCGTGTTGCGAAAGATCACCGGCTTCTTGGACCGCCAACTGTGCGGATATTGATGCTTCAGGCGCCCGCGCGCGAGAATATTTCCCGCGGCGGCGAGCGCGGCGATGACGGCGTCGTTTGCGTCGCCCTTGTCGCCCTTATCGGTGATGACACGCTTGCCTTCGAAGCCGGGGGCGTCGGCGGTGTAAAAGCCGTCCTCGTCGACGGTGTAGGGGATGCGGGTGTCGATTCCACGCTCCGTGAGCATGCGGCCGCTCGCCATCCAGATGTCGAAGTCGTCGCGGCCATGACCGGGCGCGGTGTGGACGAAGCCCGTGCCGGTGTCGTCGGTGACGTGGTCGCCGTCGAGTAGCGGGACGGGGAAGCCGTATCCCGCGTCGAATTTCGCCAGCGGATGCGCGCAAACAAGTCCCTGCATCACGTCGGCGGGGACGTCCTTGAGGCGTTCGAACGCCTCGACTTTCGCGGATTTAAACAGCTCCTCGGCGAGCTTGTCGGCGAGGATGTAACTTGCCCCGACCTTGGCCCAATTGTTTTCCGGCGCCTGCGTCACCCGATATAGGCCATAGGCGATTTTATGCGAGAACGAGATCGCGCGATTGCCCGGCAGGGTCCAGGGCGTCGTCGTCCAGATGACGACAGACGCCGCATCGTCCTTCACCGGAAACGCCACGAAAACCGTGTCGCTCACGTGATCCTCGTATTCCACCTCCGCCTCGGCCAGCGCGGTCTTTTCCACCACCGACCACATCACCGGCTTGGAGCCGCGATAAAGCAGCCCGTTCGCCGCGAATTTCATGATTTCGGCCGCGATCCGCGCCTCGGCCTCGAAGGCCATGGTCGAATAGGGACGCTCCCATTCTCCGGCGACGCCAAGCCGCTTGAACTCCTCGCGCTGCACCGAAAGCCATTTCTCGGCATAGGCGCGGCATTCCCGGCGAAAGGCGATCATCGCGGCGGGATCGGAAAAGTCCGGTTTTTTGAGCCCCTTGGCGCGATAATTCTCCTCCTCGATCTTCCATTCGATCGGCAGTCCGTGGCAGTCCCAGCCCGGCACATAGGCGCAGTCCTTGCCCAGCATGCGCTGGCTGCGGGTCACGACGTCCTTGAGGATTTTATTCAGCGCATGGCCGATGTGGATATTGCCGTTGGCGTAGGGCGGCCCGTCGTGCAGCACGAATTTCGGGCGTCCGGCGGCGACCTCGCGCAGCTTCCGGGTCAGCCCGGTTTCCTCCCAGCGAGCGAGGATTTTGGGCTCGGCCTGGGGCAGGCCCGCGCGCATCGGAAAATCCGTCACGGGCAGATAGAGAGTCGCCGAATAGTCGGCCGGCGTCTTGGGGGAGTCGCTCATCTGTGAAACCAAGCTATTGCCGCGCGCGGCGCTGGCCGTCTGGCGCGTGTCTGGAAGAACGGGCGAGGAGGCGCCGTAGCGGCGCGAAAACCCGGCCCCCGCGCGAGCGTTTAGCTGCGAGCGCGGGCCGGGCCAGTAATTCGTATGGAGGCGCGGAACGTCATCCTTCAGCCTTAGCAGGCCATGATTAGGACGAAAAGAGGGATATTCGCGCTCCGGTCAGCGCGCTTATCCCTCGGATGGAATCATCCGAGGGATAAGAAGTCGCGCAAAATCAAACAATTGGAGCAAGTTCTGGTCACGAAGGTCGGTCAACTTTCGCGGAACTTGCTCTAGCGGAGACGCCGGAAAGGGTTGCCCAAAAAGCCCGACAGGGCCGCCCCCGCCGCGAGCAAGCCGACGATGGGCAAGAGAAACAGCAGCGCGCCGCTCAGGAAAATAAACCCACAAAGCAGCACGACGCCGACCGCCAAGGCGAGCAACACGCTGGCGAAAGGACCGAGTTTTACGATTTTGATCGTTCCATAACCGGTCGAATAGGAAAACCGCCCCGAGGAGGGTTGATCATCCTCTGGAGGAAGAATTTCGATGCGGCCTCTCGGGGTCTCGACCCGGTCCAGGTTATCCTTGGTCATCACATTTCTCCGCGGCGCACGCCGCCCGTGCGATATATATGCACTAAATTCTGCTGGGCAACGAGCGGGGTAGATCGCGGATCGACCGCCCGGCGGCGTTATTGGCGCGCCAAAATTTCGCGCGCGGCGGCAGCGTCCGCGTTCATTTGCGCGATCAGCGCGTCGATGGACCCGAATTTCTCCTCGCCGCGAAGAAAACCATGAAAGGCGACTTCGACCATCTCGCCGTAAAGATCGCCGGAAAAGTCGAAGACAAAGACTTCAAGCAGCGGCGGGCCGTTATCGAAAGTCGGGCGGCGGCCAAAGCTCGCGACCCCGCCATGCAATACGCCGCGCGCCTCCAGCGTCACGGCGTAAACGCCATGACGCAGCCGGTTGGACGGGTCGAGCGCGATATTGGCGGTCGGGAAACCAAGGTCGCGCCCCCGCTTTTCGCCGTGAATGACCTCGCCCTCGATGAAATAGGGGCGTCCGAGCAGGCTGTTGGCGAGCGCCAAGTCGCCGCGCTCCAGGGCCTCTCGGGTCGCGGTGGAGGAGACGGCGTCGAGACTGCCGGCCTCGTCCTTGACGATCCGCTCGACGATCTCGACGCCAAAGCCAAGACGAGCGCCCTCGGCCCGCAGAAAATCCGCGTCGCCCTGGCGCGCGGCGCCAAAGCGAAAATCATAGCCGGCCACGACCGCCGAGACGCCGAGCCTCCGCGCCAATATGTCGCCGGTGAAATCCGCCGCTGTCAGCGCGGCGAAATGCGCGTCGAAAGTGAGCGTTATCATGCCGTTAATGCCAAGGCGGGCCAGCAGGGCGGCCTTGGCGGCGGGCGGCGTGAGGCGGAAGATGACCGAACGGCCAGCGAAAAAATCGGCGGGGTGCGGCTCGAACGTCAATACGGCGCAGGGTTTTTGCGAGGCGCGCGCAAGGGCCTGGGCTCTGGCGATGACGCCTTTATGGCCGCGATGCAGCCCGTCGAAATTGCCTAGCGCCACGACGGCGCCCGCGAGTCCGGGCGGCGGAGCGGTGGGGTCGCGGGCGTCGATGAAGGGATGCGCGGCGTCAGGCAAGGCTGGTTCCGGGAAAAGGCGGCGAGAAACATGCTCGAGGAAGCGCCGTCCCGTCCTGCGTCAGGCCGAGGCGGCGGCGGCTATGCGAATGGCCTGCTCGCGGCTTGGCACCATCACCATCGCCTCGCCGTCGAGCACCACCTTGCCGTCGACGAGGCATTCGCATTTCAGTTTGGCGCGGCGGCCCTTCTCGACCAATTCGACCACCTCGACGATGACGTTGATCACGTCGCCGATTTTTACGGGAGCGCGAAAATTCAGCGTTTGCGAGAGATAGACCGCGCCCGGTCCCGGCAAATACATGCCGATCACGGTCGAAATCAACGAGGCCGTATAAAGGCCATGCACGATGCGTTCGCCAAAGCGCGTCTTGCTCGCGAAATGATCGGAGAGGTGAATCGGATTGCGGTCGCCGGAAAGATCGGCGAAGGCGATCACATCGTCGTCCATCACGGCCTTCATCAAGGTCTCGCGCATGCCGACGCTCAGATCCTCGAAATAGTAAATTTTGAACGGCGTTGACATGGACTTCACCGCAGGGTTCGATCGGGACGGGCGCTTTTTCGCGTTTCCTTATTACCACACAACTTCGCGAGCCAAAGCCACGGGTTTGGTTTTTGCGCGGGCAAGCAACCGCGCCAGCGCGCGGCGGTCGAGTTCCTCGCCCTGCCGATAGAGCTCTTCGCGATGCACGCCCCGTGTAATGAACATGCAATCGAGGCCCGCCGCGCCGGCGCCGCGAAGGTCCGTTTCCGCCCCGTCTCCGATCGCCAGCACGCGCCGGCGCGGCGTCGGCGCGCGTTTTAGCTCGTCAATGCGCGCCAGGGCGGCATCGTAGATCGGCGCATGGGGCTTGCCGAACATTCTCACGTCGCCGCCAAGGTCGGCGTAACGCCGCGCCAGCGCGCCGGCGCACCAATAGAGCCGGTCGCCGACCTCGACCACGATGTCGGGGTTGGCGCAGAGCATCACGAGATCGCGCCGGCGCAACTCCTCGAGCCGCGAATCATAATCTTCTGGCGTCTCGTGGTCCTCGTCGATCAGTCCGGTGCAGACGACGTAATCGGCGTCGCGCGGGCCGACCAACCGAACCGGCGCGCCAAGCTGGCGTCCAGCGGACTCGAACAAACCAATATCGCGTTTCGGCCCGAGGTGATGGCAGGCCGCGCCGTTACGCGCGACGATCTCGCGAAGGGTCAATTCGCCCGCCGAGACCAGATCGTCATAGCAACCGCCGGGAAGCCCGAGATGTTCGAGCTGGCGCCGCACCTCCTGGCTGGGGCGCGAGGCGTTGGTGATCAGCACCGCCGTCCCGCCGCCGGCGCGATAGGCCCGCAGCGCATCCGCCGCGGCCGCGAAGTGCTTGGCGCCGTCGATCAGCACGCCCCAAACGTCGCAGAGTATGGCGTCATACCTTCCGGCGAGCGCCGACAAGCCCGCCACCGTCGGAATATCTTCCGCGCAGGCCTGCCACCGCACCGCGGCTGCCGCGCTCAAAATCTCGCGCCTTCGATCACGGCGGCGTGAGTGGCGCCAGCGACTGGCGCGAAAACATCCATCGTCTCGTCGAGCGCCATCAGACGTCCGTCCATAACCCCGAAATAGGCTCCATGTAGTTGCAGGTAGTGACGCGCTTCCAGCGTGCGTATCCAGGGGAAGCTGCGCAAATTGCGCAACCCCTGCTTGATCGCCTCGAATTCGAGTCGTTCGGTGTAGGCGCGGTCCAGGACCTTGGGGCGCGGGCCCGCGCGTTCGGCGGCCGGACGCAGCAGCTGAATCCATCGGCCAATGAAATCGCCCTCCGACAAAGGCGGCACGTCGGGATCGGCGAGGCTTTCGGCGAAAGCGGCCACGCCACCGCATTGCGCGTGTCCGAGCACGACGATGTGCCGCACCTTGAGCGCCATGACGGCATATTCGAGCGCCGCCGACGCGCCGTGATAATGGTCGTCCGGCTCGTAGGGCGGGATCAGATTCGCGACGTTGCGCAGCACGAACAATTCCCCGGGGCCGGCGTCGAAGATGGCCTCCGGCGAGACGCGCGAATCGCAGCAGCCGATAATCATCGTCCGGGGGCGCTGACCTTTTTCGGCGAGTTCGCGGAACCGTTCGTGTTCGCTTGGGAAGCGGCCGGTCAGGAAAGTCTGATAGCCCTCGACGAGATGGCTGGGAAATTCATGAGACGGCGAGGCAGCGCCGATGGCGTCGATCATTGTCTATCCTCGAAAAGCCGGCCGCGTCCAAGGCCGCGCGGTTGGAGCGTTGCGGAACGCCCGCCGCGGTCGCCGTGCTATTGTCGCGGCGGCGACCGCCCCCTTATTGTGGAGGCGGCGCCGGCAGGCAAGCAAAGAATTCCGCGACCCGGCGCGAGGATAATTCACAATAATGGGAGACACCATGATTTCGACGCTGAAGCGCAGCGTGCTGGCGATGCCCGGATCCAACGCGCGGGCGCTTGAAAAGGGCAAGACGCTGAAGGCCGACGTGCTGATGTTCGAGCTCGAGGACGGCGTGGCCGAAAACGCCAAGGTTCTGGCGCGCGAGCAGGCAGCGGCCGCGGTGAAGGGTGGGGGCTATGGCGAGCGTCGACTCGTGGTGCGGGTTAATGTGCGCGGATCGGAGTGGTATAAAGGCGACATCGCCGCCGTCTCCGCCGCCGCTCCTGACGCCATTGTCATCCCGAAGGTTAACTCCCGCGAGGATGTGCTTAAGGCCGCCGCCGATCTGATCGCCGCCGGCGCTCCGCCAAAAACCCGGCTCTGGGCCATGATCGAGACGCCGCGCGCGATCCTCGACATCGAGAAGATCGCCAGCGCGGCCGATGATTCGGCCTCGCGCCTCGAGGTTCTGGTGCTGGGTCCAAACGACATCGCGAAGTCGACGCGGGCGCGGCTGACGCCGGGCCGACCCGCGCTGCTGTCCTGGCTGTCGGCCGGCGTCCTCGCCGCGCGGGTTCACGGAATCGAGATAGTCGATGGAATCTATAATGATTTCAATGACGAGGCCGGACTGCGCCGGGAGGCGGAGCAAGGCCGCGATCTCGGCATGGACGGCAAAATGCTGATCCATCCTTCGCAAATAGGTCCCGTGAACGAGATTTTCGCGCCCAGCGACGCGGAGGTCGCTTTCGCCAGGAAAATTCTGGCTGTCTTCGATGCGCCCGAAAACGCCGACAAGGGCGTCGTCCAGATCGACGGCCAGATGGTCGAGCGCCTGCATCTCGACGTGGCGCGGCGGACGCTGGCGCTGACGGAGGCGGCGGCGGAATAATAGAGTGCTTTTTAGCAAAGGTGGACGCCGGTTTTGCCTCGGAAAGCACGACAAAACTAAAACAATCTAGAGTCTTTCCGGTTCAATCTGAACCGGAAAGACTCTAGCCGAAGCGTCGGCGACCGAAGTCGAGAGATTGCTTTTTGGGCAACGACAGCCTGTTTCGCTGGCGCCCTTGCTCGTCTATAAGAAGCGCAGGCGAGGAATCGAGAATGATGGAAAACCAACACGACACGCCCGATGAGCCGCGAGGCGCCGGCGGCCCCGAGATCCCCGAGCATGTCGCTAAGGACGAGGGAGTCTCCGAGCGGGATCACGAGCTCTTCGTCCATGAATCCGAATCGCATGAAACCAAATCGCATGAGTCCGAATTCGTCGCGCCCGAGGCCGTGTCGGAGACGGCGGCCGAGCCAGCGCCGGAGCCGGCGATCGCGCCGCCCGTTCGAAAATCGGGCGGCTATTGGCAAAAATTCACCTTGCTGCTGGCCGTTGTCGGTTTGCTCGCGATAGGCGGCGGCCTCGCGGCCATCAAATTCAAGGACAAGGACGAGAGGCTGCGCGCCGTAAGCGACGCGATCGACGCCGCCGCCAAGAATCCCAAGGGTTTTGCGTCCTCCATCGAAACCAGGCTTGGCGAGTTGTGGGGGGCGGTCTCGTCGAAGGTCGAGGGCGATCGCAAGACGAACCCGCGCCAAACCGCGGCGAATGAACCCGCCGCCCCCACGCCAAAACCCGCCGCCGAGCAGAACCCGCTCGCCGCTGTCGAGACGCCGCGTCCAACCCCGACGCCAGGCTGGGCCGCACCTCGGGAGCCGAAGCCCGCGCCGGCCGCGAGAGACGAACCGCCAGCCCCCACCGCCCCGCCGACGCCCGCTCCCTCCGTCTACGCCGAGGACAGCGCTCAGAGCGCGGCGCTCGTCAAGAGAGTCGAACAATTGGAAGCGACGGCGCGCGAGGCGCTTGAAACCGCCAGGGAAGCTCAGCGAAGCGCCAAGCCAGCCGAAACGGGCGAAAAAACCGCGACGCCGACCGCGGACGAGGGCTCGTATCTCAACGCCCTGGAAGGCCGTATCGACGAACTCGCCGACGAGATTCGCAAGGTGCGCGAACAGCTCGATCAACCCAAGAGCGAAACGCGCGTCGCGCCTGACGCCGCCGCCGCCGCGGCCTCGACCCAGGTGACCGCCGCCGAAACCCTAGGGCTCGCGCAATCGCTGGCGCATTCGCTTGAGCGTGGCCGTCCCTTCGCGGCCGAACAGGCGGCGCTGGCCGAACGCGGCGTCGATCCTCAGTTGCTTGCCGCATTGGCGCCGGTCGCCGAACAGGGCGCGCCGACGGCGGCGCGTCTGCTGGCTTCTTTCGCGCCGGTCGCGAAACGCCTGCGCGCCCTTGAAGACGCGCCCGCCGCTGGCGGATCGCTGACCGATCAGTTGTTGCACGACGCGGGCAAACTCGTGCACGTTCGCCCGGCCGGCGAGCGGGCGAACGCTTCCATCTCCGAACTCGTCGCCCGGATCGAATCGGCGCTCGCCCATGACGATCTGGATGGAGCGAGCGAGGCTTTCGCGAAATTGCCGGAGAACGCTCGGTCCGAGGCCAAGGCCTTTGGCGAGGCGCTCAACCAACGGCGCGACGCGGAGCTGGCCGCCACGGCGCTATTGGCGAACGCCCTCGCCGGGCTCGCTCATCTCAAGAATTAGACGGGAATCGCTCGAACATGTGGTTCATCCTCCTCTTCCTCGTCGCGCTCGCCGTCCTCGCCTATGGGCTTGAATGGATCATCGACCAACCGGGCTCGCTGACGCTGGACTGGGGCGAGTTCCACGTCGACACTTCCATTCCGGTGGCGGTCGGCGGGTTGGTTCTCACCGTCGCGGCGTTGATGCTGCTTTGGGCGCTCCTGTCCTCGGTGTTCGGGCTGCCATGGCGGCTTCGCGAACTCTCGGTCGGACGGCGGCGCGAAAAAGGCTTCAAAGCCTTGTCGCGCGGCATGATCGCGGTCGGAGCCGGCGATTCAAAGGCCGCTCGCCAGGCGGCCCAGGAAGCCGAGAAACACCTGCCGGGAGAGCCCTTGGCCCAATATCTCAAGGCTCAGGCGGCGCAACTCGAAGGCGATCGCGGCAAGGCCGAGGCCGCCTTTCACAAAATGACGCTCTTTCCCGACACCAAATTGCTCGGCTTGCGCGGCCTGCATATCGAGGCGCGCAGACGCGACGACGCCGAAGCCGCGCATCATTTCGCCAAGGCCGCGCATGATATCGCGCCGCTGCCCTGGGCCGGCTCGGCCGTGCTGGAGCATTACACGGCGCAGGGCAAGTGGGAAAAAGCCCGCGCCGCCATAGAGGAAAGTTTTAGAGTCAAGGCGATCGATCTTCCCACCGCGCAGCGACTGCGCGCGGTGATCGAAACGGCGATGGCGACGGAAAAGCAAATTGAGAGTCCGCAGGAGGCGCTGCATCTTTCGCGCTTGGCGCTCAAGCGGCGTCCCGGCTTCACGCCGGCCGCCGTCGTGGCCGCGCGCGTTCTAACCCGCCACGGCGACAACAAACAGGCGTTGAAACTGATCGAAAGCGTCTGGTCCAAGGCGCCGCATCCCGATCTCGCGGCGGCTTATCTCAATGCGCTTCCCGGCGAATCGAACGCGCAAACGCTGGAGCGCGTCAAGCGACTGGCCCAACTTGCTCCGGCCGCTCCGGAAAGCTGCCACGTTTTGGCGGAAGCGGCGCTTTCGGCGCGTGAGTTCGGGAAGGCGCGCGAGGCGCTGGCCCCGCTGATCGCGTCGGGCCGGCAGCCAACCGCGCACACCTGTCTGCTGATGGCGGAAATCGAGGACGCCGAGTTTGGTCCAAGCGGGGCCGTGCGCGAATGGCTGGCGCGCGGCTCGCGCGCCCCGCGCGATCCCGTATGGATCGCCGACGGCGTCCCGTCGAAAAGCTGGGCGCCCATCTCTCCGAAAACCGGGCGTCTCGACGCTTTTGAATGGGGACCGCCGCCTGATTCCGCTCCAAACCACACGACGGATGGGCGACCCAACATTCCCGCCGCCTTCGTCAATCAAGCGCCGACCATCGCGGTCGCGCCGCCTCCCCCAAGCGCGCCCGCGTGAAGTCGGGCATTACGCGCTATTGGGCGGAGGCCTTGCCCGGGCGGCGGATTCGCACATAAAGCGCGCCCTCGCCCCCATGCTTGCGCGAGGCCTCGCCAAATCCGACCACGACATCGCGGAGCGCGGGGGCCTGCAGCCAGAGCGGGGCCATCCGCCGCAATACGCCGCCGGCGTCGCCACCCGAACCCTTGCCTGTGACGACAATCGCCATCTTCGCTCCGTCGGCTTGCGACCGGCNNGATGCGCCTCGGCCTGGCGCATCCCATGCAGATCGAGTTTGGCGTCGACGTTGAGCCGCCCGCGGCGTAAATGTTTCCGAGTGCGGTGATCGATGTCCGCGAGCGCGGGAACCGGGCGGTCCCGCGGTGCGTCACGCTGTGGCGAAGCAGCCGCGAAGGGGCGCGCTTCGCTGGCCGAGACCGGCTCCGGCTTGGCGTGGATCGGCCGGGCGCGAAACGGCCGCACATCGGCGGTGACCGCCGACCATAGTTCGAGATCGAGCGCTGACAGCGATTTCGACCGCGCGGGCGGCCGCTTTATATCGGTCATGGAGCCCCCGCGCCGCGCGGTAGTAAAACCACCAAATCCGCGCCATGGCGCACTCCGCCGGCCAGGGCGCCGGCGCTCGCGCCAGAGCCAAAATATATATCCGCCCGGCTTTCGCCAAGGATCGCCGAGCCCGTGTCCTGAGCGATCATTAATCTCGCGAAGGGGTCGGCGCGTTCGCCGCGCCAAGGAATCCGCGCGCTGATCCAGAACGGCAAGCCGTAGCTCCAAAGCCCCCTGTCCACCGCGATGGAACGCAGCGGCGTCAGCGCGCAGCCTTGGCCGCCGATGGGTCCAAGAGCGCGCGCCGGCGATGCGTCGATGCGAAAAAAGACGTAGGACTTGTTCTCCTGCATCAGCAAGCGGCCCATCTGGCCCGGGCCAAGCCCCAGATCCCGCAGCCTCTCCTTGAGCACGCCGAGCGACATCGACGCTTCGGAAACGAAACCGCGCTCGATCAGCAAACGGCCGACGGACGTATAGGGATGGCCGTTGCGCCCGTCATAAGTCAGGGCGACGGCGCTCCCGTCCGGAAAGCGCAGCCGCGCCGATCCCTGAACCTGCATCAGGAACAAT
>PLAI01000116.1 GCA_003134075.1 Methylocystaceae bacterium
GCGGCGCCGGATACGGCGAGCGACAATCCAGAGGGCTTCGTCGTGACGGTGGCCATCGCCGACGTCGCCCATTATGTGCGGCCGCATACGGCGCTCGACCGCGACGCGCTGGAGCGCGGCAATTCGGTGTATTTTCCGGACCGCGTCGTGCCGATGTTGCCCGAGCGTATCTCCAACGATCTGTGTTCGCTGCGCGCTCTCGAGGACCGGCCGGCCCTCGCGGTGCGGCTGCGGCTCGACAAGCACGGCCGCAAACTCGGCCACGGCTTTCACCGCGTCATGATGCGCTCGGTCGCCAAGCTCAATTACGCCCAGGCGCAGGCGGCGATCGACGGGCGTCCGGACGAGACGACGACGCCGCTTCTGGAGGGCGTGCTGCGCCCGCTTTGGGCGGCCTATGCGGCGGCGAAACACGCGCGCCACGTCCGCGCGCCGCTCGATCTCGATCTGCCCGAGCGCAAGATTTTGCTAAAAGCCGACGGCGCCTTCGACCGCGTCGTAATTCCGCCGCGATTGGAGGCGCATCGGCTGATCGAGGAATTCATGATCCTCGCCAATGTCGCCGCCGCCGAAACGCTGGAGGAGAACCGGCAAAGGCTGATCTACCGCGCTCACGACGAGCCTTCGCGCGAGAAGCTTTCCGCGCTGTCGGAGTTCCTCGCGACGATCGGCGTGAAATTCGCCAAGGGCCAGACCGTGCGCGCGGCCAATTTCAACGCCATTCTCGCGCATGTAAAAGGGCTTGATCAGGAAAATCTCGTCAATGAAATCGTTTTGCGAACGCAGGCGCAGGCGGAATACACGCACGAAAATTACGGCCATTTCGGCCTGAACCTGCGCCGCTACGCGCATTTCACCTCGCCGATCCGCCGCTACGCCGATCTCATCGTGCATCGCGCGCTGATCGCCGCGCTTAAACTCGGCCCCGGCGGAATGCCGGATATCGCGGTCGGCGAACTCGCCGAGATCGCCGCGCGCATCTCCGCCGCCGAGCGCCGCGCCATGGCCGCCGAGCGCGAGACCGTCGACCGCCTGATCGCCGCGCATCTCGCGGATCAGATCGGCGCGCGTTTTTCCGCGCGCATCTCCGGCGTCACGCGCTCGGGTCTGTTCGTGCGGCTGCTCGAAACCGGAGCCGACGGCTTCGTGCCCGCCGCGACTCTGGGCCAGGACTATTTCGCCTATGACGAGACCGCGCATTCCCTAACGTCGAAACGCTCGGGGCAAAGCTACCGCCTCGCCGACGTGATCGAGGTTCGGCTGGTCGAGGCGGCGCCCATCGCCGGCGCGCTGCGATTCGAGATCGCGGCGACGGCGGGCGGCGGCCGACCGGCGAGACAGAATGCGCGAGCGAAGCCCACGCCGCGCGGTCCGAAACGACCGCGGCGGGCGCGATGAGCGCGCCGCGGATTGGAGCCGATCCAAGCTAGAGGCGATCCGTGGCGAAGGCCGTTCCGCGCCGCGATGTCGCCGCATTCCGCGAAAAAGCCGTGCGCTGCTTTCGCGAATTTCCGCTTAGGCGTTTCGTTCCGGTGAAAAATGCGCTAGGCGTCATTGCGCCGCCGGGCGAACAGAGACGCTCCGCGGGTAAGCGCGATGCCGCCGTTTGTCGGAAAACTCCAGTTTTACCGAGGCGGCGCTCGGCCCCGCTTCGCGGGTTGAAGCGCGCGAGCGAGAGCTTGGCTCGCGGGACGATTATACGGGAGACCTTGGAATGCCGTCTTATCTCGATCTTGCAGTGCTCGCCATCGTCCTGGTTTCCGCGATGCTGGCCCTGCTGCGAGGATTTACGCGCGAAACGCTGGCGATTCTCTCCTGGGTCGCCGCCGGAGCCGCGGCGTATTATTTCCATCCGCTTGCGCTCCCCTATATTCGCCCCCATGTGCCCAAGGAGAATATCGCCCAAGCCGTCGCAATCGCGGCGGTGTTTTTCGTGGCCTTGATCGTCGTCTCCATCATCACGGTCAAAGTGTCGGATCTGATTCTGGATTCGAAAGTCGGCGCGCTGGACCGCACGCTGGGGTTCATTTTCGGCGCGGTGCGCGGCTTGCTTCTCGCGATCGTCGCCTTTGCTTTCTACGGCTGGCTCGCGCCCGAGGCGAACCAGCCGGAATGGGTGAAAAACGCGCGAATGAAGCCGATTCTCGAAGCCGGCGGCGATAAGCTGCGCGATCTCGTCCCACAGGACGTCGACGCGCTGATCGCCAATCTGAAGCCCAAGAAGGCCACGCCGGCCAACGAGGAGCCGCCGGCCGAAAGCGAGGGCGACAACGACAAGCCGGCCGCGGACAAGAAGACCGAGGCTTCCCCGCAAGACGCGGCGCCGGCTCAAACCGCCGGGGCCAAGTCCGGCGAGCAGAACAAGCCTAACTCGCTGCTTTCCGGCGCGAAGCCGGCGACCAAGACCAGATGAGGCGCAAGGCGCGCGAGCCGCGCAACGAGAGGACTTTCGCGATGAAGCGTTCGCCCGATGGCGAAGTCGACCACGAACAATCGCGGTCTCCAACCGGCTCCGACGAGGATCGCCTGCGCGAATATTGCGGCGTGTTCGGCATTTTCGATCACCCCGACGCCGCAGTGTGCACCGCTCTCGGCCTGCACGCGCTTCAGCATCGCGGACAGGAAGCGGCGGGCATCGTCTCCTTCGACGGCTCGCGTTTCCACGCCGAGCGGCGTCTTGGCCTCGTCGGCGATCACTTTTCCAAGGAAAGCACGATCAAGCGCCTGCCGGGCGCGTCGGCCGTCGGCCATGTGCGTTACGCGACGACCGGCGAGACGATCCTGCGCAATGTCCAGCCGCTGTTCGCCGAACTGAATTCCGGCGGCTTCGCGGTCGGTCACAACGGAAATCTGACCAATGCGCAAACGCTTCGCCGCGAACTCATCGGCGAGGGCGCGATCTTTCAATCCACGTCCGACACGGAGGTCATTCTCCATCTCGTCGCCCGCAGCCGCAAGACCAAGCTGATCGAGCGCTTCATCGAGGCGCTGCGGCAAATCGAGGGCGCCTACGCGCTGGTCGTGCTGACCAACCTCAAGCTGATCGGCGCGCGCGACCCCTTGGGGATTCGACCGCTCGTGATCGGCGAACTCGAAGGCAGATATATCCTGGCGTCCGAAACCTGCGCGCTCGACATTCTCGGCGCGCGCTTCGTGCGCGATGTCGAGAACGGCGAGATCGTGGTGATCTCGGAAGAGGGCATCGAGAGCATAAAGCCTTTTCCCAAACAGGCGATGCGCCCCTGCATCTTCGAATATATTTATTTCGCGCGCCCCGACTCCATCGTGCATGGACGCCCCGTCTACGACGTGCGCAAGGCGATGGGCGCGCAACTCGCCCGCGAGCGCAGGATCGACGCCGATGTCGTGGTGCCGGTCCCCGATTCCGGCGTGCCGGCGGCGCTCGGCTATTCGCGCGAGGCGGGCATACCCTTCGAACTCGGCATCATCCGCAACCATTATGTTGGCAGAACCTTTATCCAGCCGACGCAATCGGTGCGCGAGATCGGCGTGCGCCTGAAGCACAGCGCCAATCGCTCGGTCGTCGAAGGCAAGCGGGTCATTCTGATCGACGACTCTATCGTGCGCGGGACGACCTCCGTGAAGATCGTGCAGATGATGCGCGACGCCGGCGCGACGGAGGTGCATTTCCTGATCTCGTCGCCGCCGATCACTCATCCCGATTATTACGGCATCGACACGCCGCAAAAGGACAAGCTGCTCGCCGCGACGCATAGTCTCGAGGAAATGCGCGCCTGGATTGGCTCCGACTCGCTGGCCTTCCTGTCGATCGACGGCATTTATCGCGCCATGGGCGAGCCTGGGCGCAACAACCGGGCGCCGCAGTTCACCGACCATTGCTTCACCGGCGATTATCCGACGGCCCTCACCGATCTTGGGGCGGAGAACCGCGCGCAGCTGTCGCTGCTGGCGGAGGCGAGCTGAGGCGACGAAGAAAACGCATGGCTTCCCGGATTTCGTGACCGCATGACCTCCCCCTCCGCCCGCATCGCGCTCGTCACCGGAGCCTCGCGAGGGATCGGGCGCGCCTTGGCGCTCGGCCTCGCGCGGCGGGGCGCCCATGTCGTGGCGCTCGCCCGCACGCAAGGCGCGCTCGACGAACTCGACGACGAGATCGGCGCGATGGGCGGCCAGGCGACGCTGGTCCCCTGCGACCTCGCCGACTTCGACGCGCTCGACCGGCTTGGCGCCGCCTTGTTCGAACGCTTCGGCCGGCTCGACGTTCTCGTGGGCAATGGCGGTATTCTCGGGCCGCTCACCCCGTTGGCCCATGCCGATCCGAAGGACTGGAACAAGGTGATGGCGGTCAACGTCACCGCCAATTGGCGTTTGATCCGCTCGCTGGACCCGCTGCTGCGGGCTTCAAGCGCCGGGCGCGCCCTGTTCATCACCTCGGGCGCGGCGCACCGCGCGCGCATGAAGCCTTATTGGGGCCCCTACGCCGTCTCGAAAGCCGCGCTGGAAGCGATCGCCCGAACCTATGCGGCGGAAACCGAAAACACCAGTTCGATCAAAGTGATGCTTGCCAATCCCGGCCCGTTGCGAACGCGCATGCGCGCGCTGGCCATGCCCGGCGAAGACCCCGCGACGCTTCGAGCGCCCGAGGAATTCGCGGAAAAAGCGATACCGCTCTGCGCGCCGGAATGGCGCGAGAGCGGCAAGCTTTACGATTTTCCGAGCGACCGCGTGCTGGATTTCGCCGCGCCGATCTAGCGGTTGAAATTTGACGCTTGGAACCCTGTTTCGGGCTCTGAGCGGGGGCGATCAGCTCAGCTGTCTTCTGAATGAACGGACTAAAAACTGATGACCGAAAACATCGGCAGCGGATTTCGTAATGCAGATAGCGAGTTGTTCAGCAAGCTTGTTCGCTGTCTTGATTTTATGAACGAACTTCCATTCTTCAAGGCGTATAAATCCCATTCATGGCAAACGCTGAAAATCGAACCAGAGCAGGTCGTCCTGGATGTTGCTTGCGGAACGGGCTCGGACCTGATCCATCTGGCCAGTCATTATCCAGCAACGAATTTTATTGGCGTTGATAAGAGTGAGAACTTCCTTGCCATTGCAAAGGCGCGAGCGGCATCTTTGCCAAACATTCAGTTCCTGCCGGGAGATGGCCAGCGGCTTCCCCTGGGAGATGGCGCGGTCGACGCCGCACGCATTGATCGGTCGCTGCAACATATGGAAACGCCTGCCGCCGTCCTGAAAGATATAGCGCGCGTCACCAAGATAGGCGGTCGCATCGTCGCTTGCGAACCTGATTGGGAAACCTTTGTCCTGTTCAATGGTGAGTTTGACGACAGCGGGAAAATCGCGGGTTTATTCCGGCGTTCCATCCGCAATCCCTTCATCGGGCGAGAGCTGGCGTCGCTGATGAATGAATGCGGGGTCGAACATCTTCGCTCCCAAGTGCACGCTTTCTGGACCAACAAGCTGGAAGACGCCAATGTCATCTTTGATCTTCGGAAAGTCAAAGACCAGTGCGCGGCCGCGGACATGATCACGCGGGAAGACACGGACAATTGGTGGGCGTTATCCGAGCAAGCGTCACGGAAGGGAACTTTTTTCGCGGGACTCAATATCGTGGAAACGAGCGGCGTCGTCGCATAGCCGCCCCAATCACGCCCTCTCAAGGATTTCGACCGTTAACGCGCCAAAACACGCCGCGGGAGACGGCCGAGCCGCCGCTCCCGCGCCGATGCGAACCCTTTACTTCGTGATGAGATGACGGTGCCTGAAGGGCGGCGGCGGCTGATCGGGAACATAAGCGAGCATTAGACGCTCGATCCCGGCGGTGAGGCCAATACCCGGGCCGCCCTCGACTTCCAAAGGCTGCAAGGAAACCGTGTTGTCGGAGCCGCCGACCAGCAAGGCCCCGCCTCCGCCCACGCCAGCCTTGACCGTGGTTTCAGGACCGACGTAATCGCCCGCGAGCGCGCCCGGCCCCACATGTCCGGTCGCCGCCGCGACCAGCCAAACGATGTCGCCGGGGCCGTTGATGGTCAGGTTGGCTCCGAGCTTGCTCAGCGTGCCAATGTAATGCGCGGGAGCCGCGCGTTGGTCGACGCCTTGAAAAACGCAGTCCAACGTCTGATTTTCGACGATAACCGTGATGTTGTTGCCGGAAAGGTGGCATTGCAGCGCGCCAGCCCTCTCGTCCGCGGAGGCGACGCCAGGAGCGAACGCCGCCAACAGAAACGCCCCGCACAGCGCTTGCGCCGCTCTCTTTCGTCTCGAATTCAATAAATTGCGCATGTCAGCCCTCCATTTTTACTTCCACACGGCCCCGCCGCCCGCGAGGCGCCAAAGGAATGACGCAAGCCAAGCCGCGCCATTGGCTTGAACGTAAGCCGAGATTGGCCGAAGACAAGGCGCGCGGGCGGCCAAGTCGAAGTTTCACTCCCCCGACTGGCGCGACCAAGCGTCGCGCGTCTCGCCGCGCCGGGCGTTGCGCGCGTGATTCTTGATCCTTTGGGCGGAATCGGGCACAAGTTCGAACAGGCTGAGCCGGTCCCGGCGCGAGTCGGCTGTTTTCTTCATGAAAGGTCGCCATGTCCGATAGTTTGCGCGTCGGCGTCGCCGGGGTTGGAACGGTTGGAGCGGCGGTCACGCGATTGCTCGCCCGCCAGGCGGACGCGCTCGCCTCGCGCACGGGGCGGAAAATCGTCGTCACGGCGGTCTCGGCGCGCGACCCCGGCAAGGAACGCGACGCCGATCTGAAAGGCTGCGAATTTTTCGCCGATCCGGTCGCGCTCGCCGCCTCGCCCAAGATCGATCTGTTCGTGGAGTTGATCGGCGGCGCCGAAGGGCCGGCGCGGACCAGCGTCGAGACGGCGCTGGCGCATGGCAAATCCGTCGTCACCGCCAATAAGGCGCTGCTCGCCGCGCATGGCCTCGAACTCGCCGCGCTGGCCGAGGAAAAACATGTCGCGCTCGCCTTCGAGGCGTCGGTCGCCGGCGGCATTCCGATCGTCAAGACGCTGCGCGAGGGCCTCGCCGGCAATTCGATCGAGCGCGTTTACGGCATCCTCAACGGCACCTGCAATTACATCCTCTCGCGCATGGAGCGCGAGCAATTGTCGTTCGAGCAATGTCTCGCCGAGGCGCAGAAGCTCGGCTACGCCGAAGCCGATCCAACCTTCGACATTGGCGGCTTCGATACCGCGCACAAACTCTCCATTCTCACCTCGCTGGCCTTCGGCGTGCGCATCGCGCCCGAGGCGATCGACATCGAAGGCATAGAGCGGGTGTCGCTCGCCGACATAGCGGCGGCCGGCGAACTCGGCTTTCGCATCAAGCTGCTGGGCGTCGCGCAGCGAACCGCCGAGGGCGTCGAACAGCGCGTGCATCCGACCATGGTGCGCAAGACCACCCCCATCGCCGAGGTCATGGGCGTGCTCAACGCCGTCACCATCGACGCGGACGCCGTGCACGAACTCACCCTGGTCGGCCCCGGCGCCGGCGGCGAGGCGACGGCCTCGGCTGTTGTCGCCGACATCGCCGACATCGCCAAGGGCGTGCGCTCCGCGCCGTTCGGCGTGCCCACCGCCGCGCTCGGCGAATTGCGCCGCGCGCCGACGCGCCACCATGAGGGCGGCTACTACATCCGCCTTTCCGTGCCCGACGTTCCCGGCGCGTTCGCGGGCATAGCGACGCGCATGGCGGAGCGCGGCATCTCGCTCGAAAGCATCATGCAACACGGCGGCGCGCGCCGAAGCGCCGACCGCGCGGACCAAGGGCATGCCGCCGGCGAAGCGTTGCGCAGCGTGATTCTCATCACCCACGCGACGAGCGAATATCTGGTGCGCGAGGCTCTCGACGCGATCTACGCCGATGGCGTCATCGACGCGCCGGCGCAGGTCATCCGCATCGAGCGCGAATAGCGCCGCGCCGGAAGGAAAGCCCTTGCCGCTGACGCCCATCGTCGACGAACAATCCATCGAACGCTTCCTCGCGTTGGCGTTGGCGCGCGTCACCGAACGCGCGGCCGTCGCGGCGGCGCGCCTGCGCGGCCGCGGCGACGAAATGGCCGCCGACGAAGCCGCCGCGCGAACGATGCGCGCGGAAATGGAGCGGCTGCCTTTTCGCGGACGCGTCGTCATCGGCGAGGACGAACACGCCGCCGCGATGTTCGTCGGCGAGGAAATCGGAGAAGGCGACGGTCCGCTGCTCGACCTGGCCGTGGCGCCTCTGGAAGGCGCGACGCTCTGCGCCAAGGACATGCCCGGCGCCATTTCCGTCGTCGCGATAGCGAACGCCGGCTCCCTTCTCCACGCGCCCGACGTCTACATGGACAAAATCGCCATTGGTCCCGGCTATCCGCCCGGCCTCGTCGACCTCGACCGGGAGCCGGGCGAAAACATCGCGGCGCTGGCGCGCGCCAAAAATGTCGACGACAGCGACATCGTCGTCTGCATTCTCGACCGCCCGCGTCACGCCGAACTGATCGCCAAATGCCGCCGGGCGGGCGCCAGCGTGCGGCTGATTTCAGACGGCGACGTGGCCGGCGTCATCTTCACCACGCAGCCGGCGCAAACGGGCGTAGACATGTATCTCGGCCGGGGCGGAGCGCCGGAAGGCGTGTTGGCGGCGGGGGCGCTGCGCTGCGTGGGCGGACAAATGCAGGGGCGACTCGTGCTCGATACGCAGGCCAAAATCCTGCGAGCCGCCGCGATGGGGATCTCGGACCCGCGCAAAAAACACGATATGCGCGATCTCGTCAGCGGCGATGCGATCGTCTGCGCAACCGGCGTAACCGATGGCCCGCTCGTGGCCGGCGTCGACTTCGGCAGAAACACGATCACGACCGAGACGGTCGTCTATCACTCGTTCACCGGGACGGTGCGCCGCATTCGCGCCGAGCACCACGCCGGGAAGATGCAGGACTAAGCTTTCCGCGCGAAGAGTCGCCGGCCGCGGGCGCGCGTTCGACCCGCGAGGCGAGTCGAACGCGCGAACTATTCAAGGCCTCAATATTGAGGATGCGGCGTGTCCTTGCCGCGCGGCGGCAGGATCGGATATTCGATCCTCGGCTGATCTCCGGTAAGCGCGCCGAGGAAGGCGACGATCGCGCCGGTTTGATCGGGCGTCAGCGTCTCGTTGAGTTGATCCGCCGCCATCAGATTGACGGCCTCCTCCAGAGTCCAGACCTGTCCGGTGTGGAAGTACGGCGCCCGCAACGCGACATTGCGGAGCGGAGCGGCGCGAAACACGAAGTCATCAGCGCTGCTCTTGGTGACCGCGCTACGCCCCTTGTCGGCGGCGGGTCGGATCAACTCGCTGGGGTTTTGCGCGACGCCGAACGGGAAATAAGCCGCGCCGCCGAGATTCACGCCGCCGTGACAGCCGGCGCAGCCCTTATCGATAAAGAGCCGCAGGCCCGTCTTCTCGAGGTCGCTGAGCGCGCTGGCGTCGCCCTTGAGAAAATGGTCGAAGCGCGCGTTCGGCGTAATCAGCGTCGTCTCGAAGGCCTCGATCGACTTCGCCATGTTGTCGAAGGACACCGGCGCCGGGTCATTCGGGAAAGCCTTCTGGAATTCTGCGACATAGGCGGGAATGCTGCGCAGCGTCGCCTCGACGGCGGCTGGCGTGTTGTTCATCTCGACGCTCGCCTGCACCGGTCCCTTGGCCTGCGCCTTGAGATCCTCGGCGCGGCCGTCCCAGAACTGCGCGACGTTGAACACCGCGTTCAACACGGTCGGCGCGCGGCGCGGACCTTTTTGCCAGCCGTGACCGACCGAGGTCGGTCCGGCGTCGACGCCGCCGGTGCTCAAATTGTGGCAGGTCGAGCAGCTAAGCAGCTGGCTCTTCGAAAGACGCGGCTCGAAAAACAGCTTGCGGCCCAATTCGACCTTGGCGGGCGTGACGTCGTTGTTTTTCACTTGCGCCGCGACCGAGGAAGCATCGATCGGCTTGAAGACCGCCGCGGCGTCTTGTTGCAGATCGCCCGCGACGGCCGCGAGAGGGAATAGGAAAATCGCGCTCAACGACGCGATCCATGACCGTGACATGTGTTTCTCCTAGAAGATTTTCCGCCAAGATGATTGACGTGGGTTGTGCGCCGCAAGTTCGAACCGCCGCCCCAGCCAAGTAACACAAGGAGGGCGCGGCGGCAAAGTCAAGCATACGCTCTCAATGCAGGAATTTTGATTTAAATACAGCTTCGTCCGTCATAAGCCTGACTTATGCGTCTGGCAGCTTCCGTCTAGCGGCGCTCGAGGCGACCGACGCCCGGACTAAATATTCCTTGTAGCGTCCGCCGATGAATATATTGCATCGCACACTTTCGTGCATGGTTTATTCGTTTCCTATCGCCTCAACTCTTCAGCCGTCGCGAACAATGCTTGCCAGGATTGCTAAAGCAAGGCAGGATAGCGAACGATGGGGACGAAGAGCGACCTGGAATAATATCAGGCGCCATCAGTCAAAAAAGCGAGGCGGAGCAATCCGCCCTCGGCCAAGCGGAGGGGCGAGGATGGCCAAGCGCATGCAGTGGGGAGCGCTTCTCATGGCGCTCGGTTTCACCGCCGTCGCGGCGGGGCGAAGCGGCGCGGAGCCGCTCGGTTTGCCGCCCGTGCCGATCCCCGCCGACAATCCGCAAACACCCGAGAAAATCGCGCTGGGCGACAAATTGTTCCACGACGCCCGTTTCTCGGGCGACGGAACGATCAGTTGCAGCACCTGCCACGCCGATGAAAAGGCGTTCACCGACAGCCCGCGCAAGACCTCGCGCGGCATCCGCGGCCAGTTCGGAACGCGCAATGCGCCGACCGTCATCAACTCGGCATATTTCCACTCGCTGTTTTTGGATGGGCGCGCGTCTTCGCTCGAGGACCAGTCGCAAAATCCCCCGCTCAATCCTGTCGAAATGGGCCTCACGTCCTTCGAGCCCTTTTTAAAAGTCGTGCGCGAAGACCCCGCCTATGTGGAGGCGTTCAACAAGGTCTTCCATGTGACCGGCGCCGCGGTCACGATCGAGCATGTCAAAAAAGCGATCGGCAGCTACGAGCGCACGCTGATCTCCGGCGATTCGCCTTTCGACCGCTGGTATTTCCAACATGACGCAATGGCGATCAGCGAAGCCGCCAAGCGCGGCTTCGAGGTTTACGTCGGACAGGGGCGCTGCGTCTCCTGCCATGTGATCGAGCAGGACCAGGCGCTGTTCACCGACAATCGCTTCCACAACATCGGCGTCGGCATCAACAAGATCCAGGCCGACACGCCGCGGCTGGCGGCGGAGTTCCTGAAGGCCAAGGCGGCCGGCGCCTCGGTCGACAAGACGGTGTTGTCGGACCCCAAGACCTCGGATCTTGGCCGTTTCGCGGTGACGACGCATTTCGACGAAATCGGCGCCTTCAAGACCTCGACGCTGCGCAACATAGCGGTCACCGGCCCGTATATGCACGACGGTTCGCTCAAGACGCTGAAGGATGTCGTCAAACATTATAACGACGGCGGCAAGAGCGCGGGCGATCCCTCGATCAACCCCTATCTTTCGGGCGGCATTCGTCCCTTGAACCTTTCCGAGCAGCAAATGGACGATCTCGTGGCGTTCATGGAGACATTGACGAGCCCCGCCTATGTCAACGCCAAGACGAAGGAAGGCGACGCGGCGCCATGAGCCGGCGCCGCATCCTCGAAGCCGGTTCGAAAAACAAAAAGATACGCCGCGAAACAAACGCGCGAGCGGGAGGATCAAATCCATGAGCAAATTGATCACCAGACGAAGCGTGATGGCGGCGGGCGCGGCCGGCGCCGTCGGGACGCTGACGACGCTTCCCATCAGCATGGTGCGCCTCGCGTTCGGCGGCACGCGCGACGACTTCACCTTCACCTATATTTCCGACGCGCACATCCAGCAGATCAAGGGCGCGAGCTTCGTGCGCAACTGGGACATGGGCCTTAAGCGCGCGGTGGCGGAAGCTAATCTCATCCAGCCGGAATCGGATTTCGTCATGTTCGGCGGCGACCTCGCGCAACTTGGCAAGAAGGACGAACTCGATCACGGCGGCGAGATTCTCTCGCATCTCTCGTCCAAGCTGCATTGCGTCATGGGCGAGCACGACTATTATTTCGACCTCGGCGAATATTGGAGCAAGCTTTACGGCCCGCAATATTACAGCTTCGACCACAAGGGCGTGCATTTCGTGGTTCTGAACTCAATTCTGACATTCGACGAATGGACCTTCCGCCGCTGGCCGACCGCCGAACAGCGCATGCAGGAGATGGCCGGACTCGACAACCCCAATAGTTCGCCGTTCATGGTCGGCGAAAAGCAGCGGAACTGGCTCCGGGAAGACCTGGCCAAGATCAGCCATGAGACGCCAATCGTCGTCTTCTCGCATTCGCCGCTGCAAAAAATCTACAAGGGCTGGAATTTCTGGACCGACGATGCCGAAGAGGTGCAGGCGTTGTTGCAGCCGTTCAACTCCGTCAACGTGATCTACGGCCACGTGCATCAGATTCAATATAATCAGATCGGCAACATCTCATTCAATTCGGTCATGGCGACCGCCTGGCCGTGGCCCTATCCGCAGAGCTACGCGCAGGCGGAAAGCCATCTGCCGGTGCTCACCGTGCCGATGAATCGCGGCGACCCCTTCTTCGAGCGCGACGCGACCGGGTGGCAGTTGATCGACGTGAACTCGGGGCGCGTCGCCGCGCGCTACCAGCTTTGGGACAACGAACCGCGCACCGTCGCTTTCGATCATAAACAAGGACGGCCGGTCGATCTCGCCTTTCAGGAGCCGACCAATCGCCGTCTCCCGCAATCCCATTATTGATCAGGAGCCGACGATGCGTCGCACCCTCGCCGTCCTCGCCATCGGTTTTTCGCTCTCCGCGCTGAACGCGCGGGCCGATGAATTCACCAAGGCCGACACCGACCGCTACCAGAAGGAATATTTGAACGTCGTCGCCGACGGTCGCGCCCTGTGGACTAGCGGCACGCTCGGAACCAACGGCGTCGCCTGCGGGCAATGCCATCCCAACGCCGCCAACACGCATCCCGAGACCTACCCGAAATTCCAAAAGCAATTGGGCAAGGTCGCGCAGCTGTTCGAGATGGTGAACTGGTGCGTTCGGAATCCGCTCGAAGGCAAGCCGCTCGCCGCCGACGATCCGAAGATGACGGCGATCATCTCCTATGTGAACCAGGAGCGGCGCGGCGTGAAACTGGCGCCGGGGACGCATTAGCGCCTTGCCGCGCATGGCGTTAACAGGAAATTTTCAGTTGTGAGGCTTCCCTACTGGGCGCGCGATCCAATGGGGAGCTTGGCCGATGAACCGCCTCTTAACGTCATCGGACCGATGGCGGCTGACTCTCCTCGGCGGCTGCTCGGCGCTGTTGCTGGTGTTTCAGCCGCTGACATCCATAACGATCGCGCCCGCGACCTTCGTGCTGCCCATCCTTCTCATCGCTTTCGTCGGCGCGCTGGGGCTGATCTATCGCGTGCTGGGCCGCGACGAAGGCATAGCCGCCACCTGCTTCGCGCTGTCGCAACTGCTGCTGTTTTCGAATTGCGCGGCGCTGCTGAACTATCTTGGGCTCGCGTTGCGCCGACCGCTGAACGACACGCTCCTGGCCCAGGCCGAACGCGCGCTCGGACTGGACTGGTGGGCCTATGTGGTCTGGCTAAAGTCCAACCCGTTTGTCGCCCAGGCCACCACCGTGGCCTATAATTCGTCGTTGATCCAATTTGTTATCGCGATCCTGCTGCTCGGGTTCACGCGGCGCTTCGAGCGCCTCGACCAACTGTCGCTGGCCTTCATGATCGCGGCGATCGGTACGATAGGGACATGGTGCCTGTTCCCGAGTTTCGGGGCTCTTCCCATGCATTACGCTCAAGGAATGGCGCAGCCCCCCTTCTTTCTCGCCATGACGAAACAGGAATCGCTTGGTTTGCTGGCTTTGCACTCTGGCGCCGTGCCGCCGCTGCGGTTCGACGAGTTGACCGGCCTCATCGGATGCCCGTCGTTTCACACCGTCATAGCCATTTTGACCGTGCACGGGCTCTGGCGCGTCCCTTGGGCGGGACCGTTGGCGGCGGTCGCTTCCATACCCGTATTCCTGTCGATACCGGCGGATGGCGGCCATCATTTCATCGACATGGCGGCGGGAGCGGCCGTCGCGGCCGCGTCGATCGCCTTCGCCAGCCTTGCATTGCGCCAGCGCATGGAGCAGCCGGTGCTCGCGCGAGAAGCCTTCGCCTGACAGCTCGACGAGGGTGCCCTTACAGCTCCACCGCCCTGCCCGACAGCCGCCGATATTCGCCGAGCGCATAGCGATCGGTCATGCCGGCGATATAATCCGCGATGACGCGCGCGCGCGCCTCCAGCCCGCCTTTTTCGGCGAGTTCGGCCCATTCGCGCGGCATCAGGCGCGGGTTCGCCATGAAGGCGGGAAACAGGAATGAAATCGCCTCGCGCGCCTGCTTCCAGACGCTCATGACCTTCGCGTGGCGATACATATGCTCGAACAGAAATCGCTTCACCTCGCGTTCTGCTTGCGCCATGGCCGGCGAGAACCCCACCAGCGCGGCGCCGTGCTCGCGAATGTCTTGCGCGCTTTTGGGCGCGGCGCTGGCGATCCGCGCCCGCGACTCGTCGATGGCGTCCTCGACGAAGCGGGTTATGACGCGGCGCGTCAGTTCGTGGATCACTCTTTGCCGTTCGAGACTGGGATAAAGAGCCGCGACTTCGGCTAGCAGGCCGCCGGTGAAACCGACGCCGGCGATGTCGTCCAGTTCGAACAGGCCGGCGCGCAGCCCATCGTCGATGTCGTGAGCGTTGTAGGCGATGTCGTCGGCGACCGCGGCCGCCTGCGCCTCGGCGCTGGAAAAGAGCGTCAGCTCCAGCGGAAACAGCGCGTCGAATTCAAGAATATAGGGGTCGATCCGCCGTTTCGCCGCCGGCCCCGCCAGAGGACCGTTGTGCTTGACCAGTCCTTCCAGGGTCTCCCATGAGAGATCCAGGCCGTCGTAGCGCGCGTAACGGCGCTCCAGTTTCGTCACGACACGCAAGGCCTGGGCGTTGTGGTCGAAGCCGCCGAAATCGGCCATGCAGTCGGTCAGCGCGCCCTCCCCCGCGTGGCCAAACGGCGTGTGGCCGAGATCATGGGCGAGCGCCACCGCCTCGGCGAGGTCTTCGTCGAGCGCCAGCGCCCGCGCCAGCGCCCGCGCGATCTGCCCGACCTCGATGGTGTGGGTCAGCCGCGTGCGAAAATGATCGCCGTCGAGCGGAACGAACACCTGCGTCTTATGGGCGAGGCGGCGAAAGGCGGTCGAGTGCAGAATCCGGTCGCGGTCGCGCTGAAACTCGCTGCGCGTGCGCGACGGCGCCTCCTCGATGAGCCGCCCGCGCGAGCGCGTCGCGTCGCAGGCGTAAGGCGCCAAAGGCGGGCGGATAGCCAAGGAAAACTCCCGTCATTGAAAGACCATCGAGGCGCGCCTATGATAGACTTAAATCAACGCGGGCGGTGAAGCGCCCGCGATATTTTCGCGCGATCCGACGGAAAGGGACAAGATACATGAGCGGCGCACAGACGACGACCCGAGTCGATCTCACGGAAGCGGCGGCTCGGCGAATCGCGGGCATTCTCGCCAATGAAGCGCCCGGCGCGGTGTTTCGGGTCGGCGTCGACGGCGGCGGCTGCTCGGGTTTCAAATATTCCTTCGCCGTGGATCCCGCGCCCGGCGCCACGGATCTTTTGCTCGAACAGGGCGCCGCGCGACTCGTCGTGGACGAGGCATCGCTGGCCTATCTGCAAGGCGCCCGCATCGATTTCGTCGACGATCTGATGGGCCAGGCCTTTCGCGTCGAAAATCCCAACGCTTCGTCTTCCTGCGGCTGCGGAGTCAGTTTTTCGGTCTAAATTCCCCGGCCGCCGGAAACCGGTCTATCGCGGAGCGAAGCCTTGGACGCGCTGTTCATCGGTCACGCCTATATCGACGTCAGCATGATCGCCGACGCCCTGCCCCACGGCGACGAAAAGTCCGTCGCGAAGGATTATGCGGTGTCCTTTGGCGGCAATTCGGCGACCGCGGCCTTCGCCTGCGCCAAGCTCGGCCAATCGCCCGATCTGCTGATTCCCGTCGCGCGCGACTGGCTCGCGCACATGTTCTTGGATATGGCGGCGACCTATGGCCTGCGCGTCCACTCACGCCGCGTGGCGCGAAGCTCGCTGTCCTTCGTGTTTCCCCACCACGGCCAGCGCGCGATACTTCGCGCTCGCGACGACACTTATCTCCAGTCCTTCCCGCGCCTCGATCTTACGAGCGCGAAACTGCTGCACCTCGACGGCCATATGGGCGACGCCGCGCTCTATTACGCCAAGGCCGCGCGCGAGAAGGGCGTGCTGGTGTCGCTCGACGGCGGCGCCTTGCGTCCCGGTCTGCTGGAGCTGCTGAACTTTGTCGACGTGGCGATCGTCGCGAAGGACTTGTGCCGGCAGATGTCGCTGTCGGAATTGGAGATGCTGGCCTTTCTCAAGGAGAAGGGGTGCCGCGTCGGCGGCGGCACCAATGGCGAAAAGGGACTCCTCTGGTACGACCTGGATGGAGACACGCAAAACTTGCCGGCGCTGCATGTGCCGGCCGAAAAAGTCGTGGACACATCGGGCGCGGGCGACGTGTTCCACGGCGCCTATTGCGCGTCCTTTCTCGACGACCCGACGGCGCCTTGGCGCGAGCATTTCGAATTCGCCAACGCCGCCTCGGCGCATAAGGTGCAACATCTCGGCAACGAGGCCGGCCTGCCCTCCCGTTCCGACATCGCGCTGGCGCGCCGGCGTCTCGACACGGTGATTTGAGCCGCCGCGTGGCCGCGTTATCGCGGTTTAATCAGCAGTATTTCGTAGGGAATATCGAAGAAATCCGGCGCCGCGCATCTTTTCACCTTGGCGTCGCGCAAAAGAATTTCGGGAATCCACGCCGATCCCAGTCCCGCCTTGACTTGCGCGAGCAAAGCCTCCGCCGACGCGCTCTCGCACACGGGCGACTCCTGTATTTGGATTCCATGACGCTCCAGCATGGCGGCGATCCGCGCGCCATATGTCGTGCCGGGCGTATAGACCATCACGGGGCCGCGCAGTTTCTTCTGGACCAAGGCCACGGGACGCCGCTGCGTCGCGCCGGCCACGAGCATCAGGCGATCCCGCCCAATTTCCAGCGACGTCAGCCCCGCCAAGGCTTCGTCGCCGCCAAAATGCGGGATCAGGCCCATGTCGGCGTGCCCACGCCTGACCGCCTCCAAACAGCCGGAAATCGACGCGACGATCAGCGAATAATTTTCCAATTTGTTTTCCGCCAGCCACGTCGAAAGGAATGAGGCGGCGAGCGTATTGGTCGTGTAAATGCGCAACGATTTCTTGAAATGGCTCGACGCGCTCAACACGGCGCGGCGCGCGTCGAAAATATCCTCGCGCAGCCGACGCGCGCGCGTCAAGAACTGCTCTCCGGCGGGCGTGAGGTCCACGGGGCGCCGCTCGCGATAAAACAGCGGCGCGCCGAGCCATTCCTCAAGCCGCCGCATTCGACGGCTATAAGCGGATTGCGTCGTGCAACGCGCCTCCGCCGCGCGCGTAAAGTTTCGTGTCTGGCACAAAGCGAGGAAATCGTCGATCCATTGCAGTTCCATGATGCATAAAATGCATCATGCCATCGCAAACGACAATTGGATTTTTGGCGCTCGCCGCGCTTTAAATGGTCCCGGCGCAAAGGAACGAGGAGGCGGTGATGAACAGTGCGAGTGGCGTTCTGGAGTTGTCGGAGAATTGCGTCAACTCCAATCACTTGCCAAGAAGCGTCGTGCTTCGCGGCGCGCCCTCGGCCCGTGACGACGACGCGCCGCGGCCGGCCACGGAGATGTACGAGTTCGAAGTGATCGCTGAAAATGCCGCTTACAGGAAAGGCGAGCGCTTCTATCTGACGCCCTCGCAAGCCAAACGCGCTTATTTCGCGAATCGGCGCATGTCCTAAATTCGGGGGCGGCGGGATTTCCCGAATTAATCAGCACTCACCCGACACCGCTGCCAAGCTGCTGTTATTAAAAGATTAAGCGGCACATGACTTGCTTAGGACGTCAGTCGCTCCATTGATTCAGATAATGAAGGAGAGCCCCGATGGCGTCGCGCGATTTCTGTCGAATGATCGAGGGTTACGGGCTCACGACCGCCAACATCTTCTATCGTCTTCCCGACTATCCGGCGATCGTTCAATCCTACGTCTGGCAGGAATACGACCTGCATCCGGACTTTCCCGAACTGCACAAGTTTCTGGACTTCTGGTCAAGGAGTCTGGACGGCAAACTTCACTCGGTGTTGGTGGCGCACGCCAGGCTTATTCGTCCCGCCGAAATTTCGATGGTGGACGCTGAATTTAGATTGCAGTGAGGACCTAAACTCTCCGCCCGTCCATGCCGATCCGGTGCATGAGGTAGCACAGGCAGTCCAGACGGATCGCGTTGGGGTCTTGCGTCAGCATGGCGGGCGTCGCGCCCTGGCGCAGTTTTATCTCGCCGCCCGAGTAGTCAAAATACTCATTTGGCGCGTGGCCGCCGTCTCCCGGCGCGAGTTCCAGTCGCGCGCCGGCCGCGCCAAGCGTTCCAAAACGCTCTCCGGCGGGAAGATCGCTGAAATTCAAACGGTCGATGTCCGAACGGAATTGAAAATCAGCGGGCGAGCCGTCAAAGGAGAAGCTGGAGCCCGGCGGCGTTTTAACAATGGCGAAGGTGCGCAGTAAATCAACGTCCCGCGGCGCCGACGGATGGTCGGGCAAATCCGCGATCGAAAGCGCCGCCTCGATCAACTGGGCGGCATGGACGGAACCAGGCACGCTTCCGGCCTTGCCGCATTCGACGGTGATCGCCGGACATAGATTCGCCAAGGCGCGGGCCTGCACGCCGAGCGGCCGCTCGAAGTTCACGACGATGCGGGAAAACAGCTGCGCGAGCCCGACGAATTGGGGCTCGAGGCGCGTCACGCAGGCATAATGCGGGTTTAACCCCGTGTTGTTGTGGATGTCGAGGCTGGCGAAGGGACGCCGCCGCGCCACGTAATCATACACCCATCGCACCATGCGGGCTTCGGGCGCATCAGGCGTCGCGGTTCCCGGCCAGACGCGGTTGAAGTCGTGCTGACCGGGCAATGTGCGCAGATTTTGGGCGGCTGCCCGCACATTGCCGATGAACAGCAACAAGGCGCGCGGCAATTCCCGCGACGACCAGCGCCGCAGCGCCTCCTGCGCGGCGACGAGTCCGCTGTCCTCATTGCCGTGCAGCAGCGCCGACACGAACAGCGGTCGGGGATCGCGGCCGGGGAGATCGAGCAATGTCGGCCCTGGCAAAACATCGGCGAGCCGCGAGGCCGGACAATCCAGGAATCCTTGCGGAATATGGTCGAAGACGGCGCAAATCTCGTCGCTCACTTTTGCTCTCACGGATCCCATTCATGCGCCGGCGCGCCGGCGCGTTGTCTTTCGCAATAATCGGCCATGAGCGGAAGGACGTTTCCGCCATGCGCCGCGAAGGCCTCGCGCTGCCACGCCGCGCCGGTTCGCCCCGAACGCGCCCGCGCCTCGACGACATCTAGCCGCCGATTCTGGCTTCGGTCGAGGCCAAATCGCGGCAGGGCGCTCCGCGCCGCCGGCAGCAACCGCTCGGTCAACAGGCGTTCGGCCGTGATTTTGCCCTCGCCCGGCCAGATCAATTCGGCGGCGAGACCTTCGCGCGCCGCGGCGTAAAAGTTCGTCACCGCGTCCGCGAAGGCGAGGCCGCCCGCGCCATTGCCGCCGAGGTCGACGAGATGACGAATGAGCCCCAGATACAGCGCGGTGTTGGCCATCATGTCGGCGATGGTGGGTCCAGCCGGCAGAATGCGTTGCTCGATGCGCAAATGCGGCGCGCCGTCGGCGTCAAAGCCGACCAGAGGACGATTCCAGCGCCAGATCGTGCCGTTGTGCAGGCGCAGGTGATGCAACGACTCCGGCGCATCCTCGAAGGAGATTGGCAACAGCGGTGGATGGTCGCGCAGATTCTCCTCGAAAATTTCGAGGCAGGAGCGTTCAAGATAACCCGTCCCCATGCTCACCCGCCGGGGGCCGATATGGACGCCCGGCAGGTCCACCGCCTGTTCGAACAGCGGAATGCGCGTCTCCTCCCACAGGCGCCTGCCGAACAGCAACGGCGAGTTGCCGCAGGCGGCGAGCAACGGGCCGGAGGCCGCGACCGAGGCGTTGTAGTAGACTGCGGCGAGATCGGCCGGAACCTGCAAATGAATTTGAAAGGACGTCGTCGCCGCCTCCAGCATCACGTCGCGATGTTCGCAGACGAGATGGTCGCGGCCCTCGATATCGACGCGCAACGGACGCCCGCGCCGCCGGCGCAGCACTTCCTTGTTCAAGGCGTAATAGCGATTGAGCGGCGAAATATTGGCGAGCGTCAAATCCTCGTCGCGGATCGTCGGCAACGTGCCGATCATCACCATATTGGCGCCGAGCCCGTGGGCGACGGCGTTGCACTGGCTCCAAAGCCGCGACAGCGCCTCTTCCGCGCGGTCGAGCGCATCGGCGCCAAGCGCCAGCGGTTCGCTGTTCAGTTCGACATTGAATCGCGAAAGCTCGGGAACGACCAGCGGATTGCCCAGCGCTTCGAGCAGGCGCTGATTGATCGGCGCGGGAAAGAAATTGTGATCGACGATCCAGGCCTCGATCTCGAAGCCAAGCGAAAATCCCGCTCGCGAGAAGCGCCTATCCGCGAACATGGCGCGCGCGAACTCCGTCTCTTCGGCGAGGCGGCGCGCGAACAATGAGAAATCCTCGGCGTGAAAGCCGGTGGTTGCGATTTCGTCGCCCATGCGCCTCCCTGGAAATCCTGTCGCGGAAACATCCGCATCGCACGCGCGCGGCCTCCGCGCCATTGGACATAGCGTCGCGACGCCGGCGATCCCGAAGGGCTTTGCCCTGAACCTATCCGCCCCGCGACGCCTTCCATTTGATCGAACAGCCGATCGATGGAGTTTGCTTCAGCGGCGCCCGGCCCGTCGCGGCGATGGCGCGCATCGCCTCCACAAGCTCTCGCCTCGCGCCGGCGGGCGGCGGCGCCGTGCGGCCCTCGTCGAGCCGGCCCCGGTATTTAAGGTTGCGAGCGCGATCATAGCCAAAGAAATCTGGCGTGCAGACCGCGCCATAGGCGCGCGCGACTTGCTGCGTCTCGTCGTGCAAATAGGGAAAGGGGAAGCCATGCGCCTTCGCGAATTGCTTCATCTTGTCGAAGGAATCGT
>PLAI01000241.1 GCA_003134075.1 Methylocystaceae bacterium
GGGAGGGATCAGCCCGCCGAAGGCGAAGGCATGGTCGAAGCCGCCCAGCGCGCGATCTTGGGCGCGGCGGTCGCGCCTTGCGTCCCCTCCCCGCCGGTTCCCAAATTCGCCCTGTCCCCGCCCACGCATTGCGATCGCGACGAGGGCCACGTCTATGCCGCGCTCGATCTTGGCACCAATAATTGCCGTTTGCTGATCGCCAGGCCCGAGCGCCGGCCTCGCCGACGCGACGGCGAAATGCTGCGCGTCGTGGACGCTTTTTCCCGCATCGTGCGATTGGGCGAAGGCCTCGGCCGCCATGGCCGCATCAGCGAGGAAGCGATCGAACGCACGCTCAAGGCGCTGGAAGTCTGTCGCGACAAAATGCAGGCGCGCGGGGTCACGCGCGCGCGCCTCGTCGCGACGCAAGCCTGCCGCGGCGCCGAAAATGGCGACGAATTCATCTCCCGGGTGCTGCACGAGACCGGCCTCGAGCTGGAAATCATCGACCGCGAGACAGAAGCGCGCTTTGCCGCGCGCGGCTGCGGCGCTCTGGTCGACCGTGATTCCGAAAGCGTGCTGCTGTTCGATATCGGCGGCGGTTCGACCGAACTCGTATGGCTCGCGCGCCCTCCAGCCGAGCCGGGAGCGCCGCTGGAGCTTCGCGACTGGACGTCGCTGGAGCTTGGGGTCGTCTCCCTCGCCGAACATTTCGGCGGCAAAAGCGTCAGCGCCGAGACTTTCAAGGCCATGACAAGTTTCGCCCGCGACGCCCTTGCGCCCTTCGCGCGGGCGATGGCCGGCCGGCGCCGTTGCGCGCGCTTTCATCTGCTCGGCACCTCGGGCACGGTGACGACCCTGGCCGGCGTGCATCTTGGCCTGGAGCGTTACGACCGCTGGCGGGTCGATGGCCTCTGGATGTCCAACGAAGACGCTTCTCGGGCAATCGCCAGGCTGCGCGCCATGGATTTCGAAGCGAGGGTGGCGAATGGCTGCATTGGCCCTCAGCGCGCCGATCTGGTGCTCGCGGGCTGCGCTATCTTCGAGGCGATTCGCGAAGTTTTCCCGGCCGAACGCACGCGGATAGCCGACCGCGGCCTGCGGGAGGGGATGCTGCTCGAACTGATGGAGGCCGACGGCGCCGTGCGGAGCCATTGGGAGCGGCCATGATTCCGTGACGAGTTTGAGGAAAATCGGAGTCCGGGAAGGCGTTTAGAATTGTCGAGACCGAAGGACGAGAGGCCGCGCTTGACTATAGCTGGCGGCCGACTTTTCATTCCCGAGCGAAATCCTTGGCCTTGCGCCCGATCACCGCGCCGAGCGGCGCGTTTTCGCTGGCGAGGCGAGAAGCCAGTCCCTGCTTGATGCGAGTCACAAGCCCCGGCCCCTCGTAGACAAGCGCCGAATAGAGCTGCGACAGAGCGGCTCCCGCTTCGATCTTCGCGAAAGCGGTCTCCGGGCCGTCGATTCCGCCGACGCCGATCAGCGGAAACTGTCCCTCGACTCGCAGGAAAACCTGCGCCAGCCGCCGGGTCGATAGCGCGAACAGCGGCTCGCCGGAAAGTCCGCCCGTTTCCGCCGCCAGTCTCGAGCGCAGCGATCCAGGACGCGCGAGTGTCGTATTGGAGACGATCATGCCGTCGATCTGGGCCTCGCGGGCGACGCGCACGATGTCGTCGAGCTGCGACAGAGTCAGATCGGGCGCGATTTTGAGCAACAGCGGACGGCGCGTCGGCGCGCCCGCGCGGGCGTCGATGACGCGCGCGAGGAGATCGGCGAGCGCCTTCGGCTCCTGCAAATCGCGCAGTCCCGGCGTATTGGGCGAGGAAATATTGATCGTGAAATAGTCGGCCGCCCCGGCGAAGGCGCGCACGCCCTCCACATAATCCTGGACGCGGTCGCTGGCGTCCTTGTTCGCGCCGATATTGACGCCGACAATTCCGCGTCGCGCGCGCGCCGCGAGGCGCTTCAACGCCGGCGCGTGGCCGTCGTTGTTGAAGCCATAGCGGTTGATGACGGCATGATCCTCTAGGAGGCGAAAGACGCGCGGTCGCGCGTTGCCGGGCTGGGGAAGCGGAGTGAGCGTCCCGACCTCGACAAAACCAAATCCCAAGGCCAGCGTCGCGTCGAACGCCTCGGCGTTCTTGTCGAAGCCGGCGGCGAGACCGACCGGATTGGGAAAATCGAGCCCGAAAACCTTCGTCGCGAGACGGGGATCGTCCGGCGCGGGCTCGCGCCTCGGCAAAAGTCGCAGCGCCGCGATCGTCAGACGATGCGCGTTTTCGGCCTCGAACCCGCGCAGCAGGGCGGTCGCGGCGGCGCCGAGATGTCCGATCATGGCGAGAGGCCCGAAAAATCGTGGTTTCCGTCGGCGCCCAACGGCAGCGGCCTGACCCAGGCGACCGCGGAGAGCGGCAATTCAGCGTAAAGATGGGGGAAGAGTTCGCCGCCGCGCGAAACCTCCCATTTCAGCGCGTCGCCAAGCCGCGCCGCGTCGACGGCGACGAGCAGCAGGTCGCGCTGACCGGCATAATGCCGCGCGGCTGTCGCCGGCGCCTGGCTCAATGTCGAAAAATGGATGAATCCGTCGGAAAGATCGACCCCGGCCCCGCGAAAGACTGGCCCGGCGGCGCGCCAGACCGGCTCCGCGACGATTTTATAGATCAGCGTCATTGGCGGCGAACCCCTGCCCGCTTCGGTTATGCCTCGGCGCCGGCATCGCCCTTGGCGCTGGCCTCGCCTTTGGCGCGACGCGGCAGGCGCGCCGCCATCGAGATCAGCGCGCGGTCGCCGAGCGTGACAAGCCTTTCGCCGCGATTGAGCCATTGCACGGCGTCCTCGATCGTCTCGGCGTCCGCGAGCTTCGCCTCGGCGACGGCGCGGTCGGCGGTGATCTGGCCGCGTTGACGCGGTCTGCGCGCGGGCAACCACTCTTCGTGCAGTTCGCGCAACTCCGGGTCGCCGTGAATGGCGAGAAGCCCGTTCGTCTCGTCCTCCCCAGCGCGCGCGAGCACTTTCGATAACGCCCTGGCGCGCTTGGCGACGGGCGGCGGCGTCGTCTCCTCCGGAGTCGCCAGCAGGCCAGCGCGGCGAAAAACCAGTCCCAGCCAACGCTGACTGGTCAACCAAGAGATGGGGATCGCCAGAATGAGGCCGGCGATGGTGGGCGACATCCACGCCACCAGCGACGGGGAAATCAGCAGGCCCGCGACCAGCGAGAGAACGCCCAGGGCCACATGCGAGCGGTGACGCCGCACGATCGCCGCGAAGGGCACCGAACCGTCGTCGCGTCGTTGCGGGTCCCAGCCCGTATCGAAACCGAATACGATATGCACGACATGACCGGTCTGAATCAGCATCATGATCGGCGCGAGCAGGGCCGAGAGCACCACTTCGAACAATGTCGAGACTAGCAAGCCCGCGACGCCGCCGGACCCGCGACGCGTGTCCGGATCGCGGATCGCGACGATGAGCCCGAACAGCTTCGGCGCGAGCAGAATGCCCATCGTGAGTTCAAACAGCTCCAGCGAGCGTTCCGCGTCGAAACGCGGCCACACGGGAAACAGCGTGAATTCGGACGTGAAATACTCGGGTCGGAAGTAGCTGGCCTGAAACACCAGCGCGATGCCGACCAGCAGTTGCAGCAGCCACAAGGGCGAGGTCAGATAGCCGAAGATGCCGGTGAGAAAATGCTGGCGCGTCGCCCAGTGAAATCCACGCCCGAACAGCACGCGAATATGTTGCAGATTGCCCTGGCACCAGCGCCGGTCGCGGATGGAAAGGTCGATCAGCGACGGCGGGCTCTCCTCGTAGGAACCGCCGAGCGTCGGCAGCATGTAGACCGCGTAGCCGGCGCGACGCATCAACGCCGCCTCGACGAAATCATGGCTCAATATATGGCCGCCCCACGGCGGGCGCCCCCGCAGATCCGGCAGACCGCAATAGCGCGCAAAGGCCTCCGTGCGGATGATCGCGTTGTGTCCCCAGTAATTGCCGTCGCGGCCCATCCACGCGGAAAGACCGGCGGCGATCACGGGACCATAGATCCGGGCCGCGAACTGCTGCACCCGCGCGAACAGGGTGTTGCGGTTGATGATCAGCGGCAGCGTCTGGATGATGCCGGAATCGGGGTCCGACTCCATCGCGGCGGCCAGTTGAACGATGGTCGCGCCGGTCATCAGGCTGTCCGCGTCGAGCACCACCATATGCGCGTAGGCGCCGCCCCAGCGCGAAACGAAATCCGCGATATTGCCGGCCTTGCGGCTCGTGTTCTTTTCGCGCCGCCGATAGAACACGCGCGCGCCAAGCGCGCCAAGCCGCCGCCGGACCCCGATGAAAGCCCGCTCCTCGGCGATCCATATGTCGGGATTGGTGGTGTCCGAGAGAAAGAACCAGTCGAAATTCTCTCCAAGCCCCGTCGTCTCGACATCCTCGAAAATCACTTGCAAGGCGGCGAAGACTCTGCTCGGCGTTTCGTTGTAGATCGGCATGACCACGGCGGTCCTGGCCGAAAGCTGGCTTGGCGCGACAGACGGCGGGCGTCGACGCAAAAGCATCGCCGTGCCGACGATGCTGCTCGAAAAAGACAGCGCGATCCACGAGAAGTTCAGCACGAACAGGCCCAGCAGCGCCCATTTCAAGGTCGTGACGCCGCCGACGTCGATGACCTTATACATCTCGAGGCCGCCATGGACGGTCAGCGCCGCCCCGCCGCCAAAGGCGACGAGCCGCGACAGCCAAGGCGTGATCGCGAGTTGCGGCGCCGCGAGACGGCGACGCTGCCGAGAGTCGAATTTGAACAGGTTCTGCGCCGGCATCGCCAACCGGCTTTCGATCGGGGTCGGCGGAGCGCTCACGACGCTCGGGGCGGATTGCTCCGCGGCGAGCGGCGGGTCGATTTCGGCAAGCGCTTGATTTACGGGGTCCATCTATAAAGCCAGGTTTCGCTGATCGGGTCGTCGCCCGATTGGAGGACGAGCCGCAGCTCGCAAAAATTCTCCCCGCCGGGGTCGACATCGAACAGCACGCGGCAGGTCTTCGCGGGCGGGTTGGCGTAGAGGCCAATGATTTTCGCCGATCCCGGCGAGGTGGTCAGCGCGGGCTTCAACGTCGCGACCCGGGCGGGGTCGCCAAGAATATCGCCGGTGAAAACGACGAGAAAACGGCGAAGTTTGGGCGACCCCGCGCGACCGCCGCGCGCGTCCGCGACAGAGGCCAGGGGCGGGCGCGCCGGCGGCTCCCAACACCAGAACTGACGGTAGGCGAAATTCGCCTCCGCGCCGTTGGCCAGCAGTTGTTTCGGGCGCCAATAGGCGATGATGTTTTGGTTGAAGTCGGATTCGGAGGGAATCTCGACGAGTTGGACCGCTCCTTCGCCCCACTCGCCGAGCGGTTCGACCCACAGCGAGGGACGTTGCTCCCAATGCGCTACGTCATCCTGATAGGCGCTAATGTCCCGGTCGCGCGTCAGAAAACCGAAGCCCTTGGGATTGGCGTCGACAAAGGACGACAGCTGGAGGTTGTTCCGGTTGGACAACGGCCGCCACACCCATTCGTTCTTGCCGGTCAATATCTGCAGGCCGTTCATTTCCGCCGCCGCGGGGCGGATGTCGTCGGAGCGGCGGCGATCGAGCGGCGTGAACAATGAGGCGCCGGCGAGTCCGGCGATGCCGACATGATCGAGATCCACGCGCGGAAAAAGCGTCATCTCGGTGTCGATGATGGTCGCTTCGCCGGGGCGAAGCGTGAAGCGATAGGCGCCCGTGACGCTCGACGAATCGAGCAAGGCATGGATAACCAAGGTGTTGTCGCCAAGCGCCGGCTTTTCGATCCAGAAGGCGCGAAAGACCGGGAATTCCTCGCCGCGCGAATCGGCCGTGCGCAGGGACAGCCCGCGCGCGGTCACGCCGAGCGGCTGATCCCTGGAGACGCGGGCGCGGAAAAAGCTCGCGCCCTGAAACTGCGCGATCATCTCCCCCTCGCCGCCGTTTTGGGCGCGGAGCACGCGAAATCCGGAAAATCCCATGTCGGGCAATTTCTCGGTGATCTTGAGCGCGCCATAGTCGAATTGGGCCTGGTCGTAGGCGATCCGCTTCGACTCTCCGCCCTCGACGACATTCAATTCCACGGGGGCCGTGAAAATCCACCCGCGATGCAGCGGCTCGATGGAGAAGCCCTTATTTTCGCTGGCCCAAACGGCCGCGCCCGGCTTCATCTTGATATCTAGAACATATTGTTCGTAAGTGAGGGCGGAGAAAGGTTCGCGAAGATCGTTGGCTGGTGGCGAAAACGGCTTTTTGGCGAGCGCGCGAGCGCGTTCCACCACGTCTTTCTCGCGAGAGAAGGCCGGATTCGCGGCCGGAGCCGATGATGTCTCCTGCGCGGCGTTGGCGGGGGTAATCGAGGCGGCCAACGCGCCCAGCGCCGCTTTTAAAACGTCTCTGCGTTCGACCATGAGCTTTAGGAACCTGGAAGCGGCGTATCGAGAAGATTGCGGCGTGGCGCCATCTATACAAGAATGATCGGGATTCGAAACGCCTTTCTTTAACGAGCCGCGACATTTCGCCGGCCGTTTCACGGGGGACGCGAATTTCCGACAAGCGTGGGCGTCCCAGGGCTTCGAAATCCGCGAATAGCTGGTAAAAGGGCGTCGCCCGCCACCCAAAATTGAGTCGAAAAGGTTATTGCGCGCCTATGTCCTCAGCAAACAGCCGAAGCGCCCTCGCCATTGTCCTCGCCGCCGGCGAGGGCACGCGCATGAAATCCGGCCGCCCGAAGGTTTTGCATGAGATCGCCGGGCGCTCCATGCTGGCGCATGTGCTGACGAGCGTCGCCGGAGCGAAGGCCGACAGCATCGCGGTCGTCGTCGGACCCGGCCGCGAGGATGTGCGCGCGGTGGTTTCCTCACTGTGCGCTAGCGCGGAAGTTTTCGTGCAGGAACAACGGCTTGGCACCGCCCATGCGGTTCTCGCCGCCCGCGACGCCATCGCGCGGGGGCATGACGACATTCTGGTCCTCTTCGCCGACACGCCGCTCGTGACGACCGCGACGATTCTGGCCCTTCGCGCGGCGCTGGAGGACGGCGCGGCGGTCGCGGCGCTCGGTTTCGAAGCCGTGAATCCCTTTGGTTACGGGCGTTTGATCCGCGACGAAGCGGGACGGCTGGCCGCCATAAGAGAAGAAAAAGACGCCAGCGACGCGGAGCGCGCGATCACGCTGTGCAACGCCGGACTAATGGCGATCGACGGGCGGCGAGCTCTGGAACTGTTGCGGGACGTTGGCGCCGACAACGCCAAGGGCGAATATTACCTCACTGATATCGTTGAGTTTGCGCGCGCGAAGGGATTGGACGCGCGCGTCGTCGTCGGCGCGGAGAGCGAGGTGCTGGGCGTCAACGACCGCGCGCAGCTTGCGCAGGCGGAACGCATCGCGCAGGACCGGCTGCGCCGCGCCGCGATGCTCAACGGAGCCACGCTGATCGCGCCGGAGACGGTTTTTCTCAACGCCGACACGAAGTTGGGCCGCGACGTCCTGATCGAGCCGCATGTCGTTTTCGGCCCCCGAGTGGAGGTCGCCGACGGCGCGCATATTTACGCATTTTCGCGCATCGAAGGCGCCCGGATTGGCGCCGGCGCGCATGTCGGCCCGTTCGCGCGTCTACGGCCCGGAACGAACCTTGGACCCGGCGCCAAGGTCGGCAATTTCGTCGAGATCAAATCCACCACGTTGGGCGCCGGCGCCAAAGTGAGCCACCTCACCTATCTCGGCGACGCCGAAATTGGCGCCGACGCCAACATCGGCGCCGGGACCATCACCTGCAATTACGACGGCTTCTTCAAATACAAAACCCGCATAGGCGACGGAGCGTTCATCGGATCCAACTCTTCGCTGGTCGCGCCGGTGACCATCGGCGCCGGGGCCTATGTCGGTTCGGGTTCGGTCGTGACGGGGGACGTCGCCGAAGACGCGCTCGCGGTCGCGCGCGGCCGGCAGGTCGTGAAGGCCGGCTGGGCGCGGGCGTTTCGCGAGGCGCGGCGGGCGAAGAAAACTGAAAAGGCCTAAATCGCGATCGCTTCCAAGTCCGGCGATCGGGGCCTTGCGCCCGCCTTAATGGCAAGGCTTTTGTTATTTCGTCGAAAGATCGCGTCGGAGATCAGCTATGTGCGGCATTGTAGGAATCCTGGGGCGCGAGCCCGTGGCGCCGGCTCTTATCGACGCGCTGAAGCGTCTCGAATATCGCGGCTATGATTCGGCGGGCGTCGCCACGCTGGAAAACGGTCGGCTGACGCGACTGCGGGCCAGCGGCAAGCTGCGCAATTTGCAAGATAAACTGAAGGAAACGCCGCTGTCCGGCCACATCGGCCTCGGCCACACCCGCTGGGCGACGCATGGCCGCCCCAACGAAAACAATGCCCACCCGCACGCCAACGACAGGGTCGCGGTGGTCCATAACGGCATTATCGAGAATTTCCGCGAGCTGCGCGAGGAGCTGACCGCCAAGGGCCATGTCTTCGCCACCGAGACGGACTCCGAGGCCGTCGCGCATCTCGTCGCCGAGGAAATGCGCCAGGGCTCCAAGCCGCGCGAGGCGGTGGCGGCGGCGCTGGGGCGGCTCAAGGGCGCATTCGCGCTGGTTTTTCTGTTCGACGGCGAACTCGATCTGCTGATCGGCGCGAGGCGCGGCTCGCCTCTCGCGGTGGGTTGGGGCGACGACGGCGTTTATCTTGGCTCCGACGCGCTGGCGCTGGCGCCTTTCGCCAAAGAAATCGCTTATCTCGAAGAAGACGATTGGGTGACGCTGACGCGCGAAAAGACCACCTTCTTCGACGCCGCCGGGCGGATCGTCGAACGCGCCCGGCGACCGTTGCAGGCCGGCTCGCTGATGGTCGACAAGGGCAATTACCGCCACTACATGGCCAAGGAAATCCACGAACAGCCCGAGGTGGTCGGGCGCACGCTGGCGCATTATCTCGATCTCGCCAGCGGCACCGCGCGGCTGCCGTTCGACCTCGCTTTCGACGCAAAGGCGCTGTCGCGCGTCACCATTTCGGCCTGCGGGACCGCCTTTTACGCCGGGCTCGTCGCGCGCTATTGGCTGGAGCGCTTCGCGCGGCTTTCGGTGGAAATCGACATCGCCTCGGAGTTTCGCTACCGCGAGGCGCCGCTGCCCGAGGGCGGGCTGATGATTGTCGTGTCGCAATCGGGCGAAACCGCGGACACTTTGGCGGCGCTGCGCTACGCCAAGGCCCATGGCCAGCATGTTCTCTCCATCGTCAATGTCGAGACCTCGACCATCGCGCGCGAGAGCGACACCGTTGCGCAAACGCTGGCGGGGCCGGAGATCGGCGTCGCCTCCACCAAGGCCTTCACCTGTCAGCTCGCCGTCTTCGCCTGTCTCGCGCTGGCGCTCGGCCGCGCGCGCGGCGTGTTGACCGAAGAGCGGGAAAAGGAGCTGGTCGCCGAACTTATCGCGACGCCGGGTCTGATGGCGCAGGTCTTAAAGGACGAGGCGCGGATCGAGCCCGTCGCGCGCGATGTCGCGCGAGCTTCGAGTGTATTGTATCTCGGGCGCGGCCCCTCCTATCCGCTCGCGCTGGAGGGCGCGCTAAAGCTCAAGGAATTGTCCTATATCCACGCCGAGGGCTACGCCGCCGGCGAATTGAAGCACGGCCCGATCGCGCTGATCGATTTCGCCATGCCGGTGATCGTGCTGGCGCCGCATGACGCAAGCTTGGAGAAAACCGTCTCCAATTTGCAGGAAGTCGCGGCGCGCGGCGGCCATCTGATCCTGATCGGCCCGGAAAGCGCCCGCGTCGCCGCCAGCGCGGAACTGGCCGGCTTCATCGAAATGCCGGAAGTCGCGGCGGGCGCCTTCGCCGCGCTGGTCTATGCCGTGCCGGCGCAGCTTCTCGCCTATCATGTCGCGGTTTTCATGGGCAAGGACGTGGATCAGCCGCGAAATCTGGCGAAGAGCGTGACGGTGGAATAGGGCGCGAAACAGTTGGTCCCGCGCCGCCAACCGCGCGCAATCGCGAAAAAGGCGCGCGTCGCCGGCTCGCGAGCCTCGATCATTGACGCCGCCGGCCGCGCCCCCCATTTGCTGAGCTGCGCCAATCTTCGGCGCGAACGGAGATGGGCGATGCGTATCCCTTGGGCAGTGCTTGCCGCGACAGCGTGGTGCGGTCCCGCCTTGGCGCAGGCGCCGTCGACAAATCCGCCGGCGCCGAGCGCCCCGGCGCCCTCGGTTCAGGAGGGGCGATTTTCGATGACGCCGACTCAAGGGGGCTTCCTGCGCCTCGACAAGGAAACCGGCGCGGTATCGTTCTGCACCGTGGACGCCGGCCTGTCAGTGTGCCGCGTCAGCGCCGACGAGCGCGCGGCGCTGGAGAACGAAATCGCCCGCCTGCGCCGCGACAACGCGGAGCTCAAAACCGCCCGCAGCCCCAACGCCCCCGGGGCATCCTCCGGCTTGCCCAAGGACGAGGACATGGAGCGGGCATTGAGCTTTACCGAACGCTTCATGAGGCGCATCATGCGCATCTTCAAGGAAGAAGCGAACGGCGAGAAGTCCTAAAGGTTTTTTTCCCGGAACCCGAGACGATCATGAGCAACGAAAATCCCTTCGCCAAATGGCCGCATATCGACGCGTCCAAGCAGTCCGAAGCCGACTCCGCGGCTCCACGAAGAGAACTGCCCGGCTCGACGACGCAAGGACCCGCGCCGACGCCAAACCAGAACGCGCTCGAAAGCTTTCTCGGGGGAACGCCGGCGTCGGTGTTCGTAAAGCTGCTGTTCATCTCGCTGGTCGTCGGCGCGCTGCTCATGTGGCTCGACATTCGCCCCGGCGATATTCTCCGCGGCGTTCAGGATTTCCTGAACCGCATCTACGCGCTCGGTTTCGGCGCGGTGCGGGAGCTGTTCAATTACGTGATCGCGGGAGCCGTGATTGTCGTGCCCGCCTGGTTCATCCTGCGCCTGCTTAATGTCGGCGGCCGCGGCTGAGACCGCGCCCGCGACGCGCGAGCGCAAAGGGATTTTGGAAATCCTCGGCGAGCGCATTGACAGGAGACGACGCCAACCCTTAAGACACACGCAAGGCCCAGGTGGCGGAATTGGTAGACGCGCTGGTTTCAGGTACCAGTGGTGAAAGCCGTGGAGGTTCGAGTCCTCTCTTGGGCACCATATCTTCTTGGAATCGTTATCCTTCAAGAACTTGAGTCCTTTCAGAGTGTTGTGCAAGCCCGACTGTGTTACAAGGGTGTGCAACAATGCTTTTCAGATTGGTCCGTCCGTTGAAGCGACCGGGCTCCTCCATCCCGCAATTTGTGCAGCGCATTCCGGCCGACGTGCGCTCCCGGGCCGTGGGAGTCACGCTTGCGATTCCGGTCGGCTCAGCCACCGTCCAACGCACCATTAGCGCCACGACCGAAAGCGTCCGCCTCTCGCTTCAAACGCGCGAGCCGGCTGAGGCAAAGATTCGGCAAGCGACCATCGCGAGCTACCTTGAGACCGTTTGGCGAGCGTTGCGCCAACCTGAGGCAGTCTCCCTAACGAACCGGGAGGCTACCGCCCTCGCTGGCGAATTGTATCGGGCTTGGGCAGGTGGCGAGGGCTGTGAGAAGACCATCGCGATTGAGCTAACGCCGCAAGGTAACTGGGTTCCGGCCACCGTCACGCCCGAAGAGGAAGGGGTCTACTTCAAATCGGCGGCAAAGCACCTCGCCACCATACGCGAGAGAGCCGATTCGCAGGGCCTTGAGCCAGCCTTAGGCGCTATCGTTGACAGCCTTTTGCTCGCCAAAGGGATTGCAGGCGTTGACGACAATTCGCGCCTGATTCTCCTTCAAGCTTTCCACCTTGCCTTGCGCGACGCTCTGGAGCTACGCGAGCGAAACGCGGGCGGCGACTATTCCCCCGATCCGAAGGCCGAACGATTCCCTGAATGGGCTCGGCCAAATGCAGCGGCCTCCCCGCAGTCGCCAAAAGCGTCTCTCAAGGGCATGCTTGAGGAATGGTGGCGCGAAGCTCAGGCGACCGGCCGAAAGCCCAGCACATACGATAGCTATCGGAACACGATGGCCGCGTTCGCCGCCTTCCTGAAACATGATGACGCCGGCAGGGTCACGCCGGAAGATGTGCTTCGCTTTAAAGACCACCGCCTCGCCACCATCAACCCGCGCAACGGCAAGCCAATCTCCGCGCGGACCGTAAACGACAGCGACCTCTCAGGCCTAAAGACGGTCTTTGAGTGGGCCGTCCGCAATCGGAAGATGGCGGCGAACCCCGCTAAAGGCGTGACCATCAAAGTCGGGAAGCGGCAGAAGCTACGGTCGAAGGGGCTCACCGACGCTGAGGCAATCGCAATCCTTACGGTCGCCGCTGCGCATGATGTCGGGCGCGAGCAGCCGCAGACCCGTGCGGCAAAGCGGTGGGTGCCGTGGCTGCTAGCTTATACCGGCGCTCGGCTAGGCGAGATTGCGCAACTCCGAAAGCAAGACCTCACGCAAGAGGGGTCTCACTGGGCCGTCACCATCACGCCCGATGCTGGCACGGTAAAGACCAATGAGGCGCGAACCGTCGTGCTGCATGAGCATCTCGTTGAACTCGGTTTTTGCGCCTTCGTCTCCGCAGCGCCGGCAGGCCACCTTTTCCTAAAGCCCGGAAAGGGCGGCGAAGTGCGAGGCCCTCTGCGAGGCTTGAAGAACCGCCTAGCGGCATTTGCGCGGGCCATCGTGACGGACCCCAACGTTGCGCCGAATCACGGCTGGCGTCATCGCTTCAAGACGGTCGGGATGGAAGCGGGGATAGCGCCCCGAATCCTTGACGCCATCCAAGGCCAAGCCGCCAGGACGGCCGCCGATAATTACGGCGATGTGACCATACGGACCATGGCGGCGGCCATCGCGAGGCTACCGCGAATCGTCCTTTGAAGATCGCGAACGACTAGAATCTTAAGGAGCCGATATGACCCGCAAGATATCCCGCGCATCCATCGTTGTCGCCGCCGCCTATGCGCTGTTTCTGTCTCTGCCGTTTTGGGCCTTCACCGATCCGCCCCCGCAGCCGCCACGAAAGGCTTTGACGGCGGAGGAGACGGCGAAACAGGACGCATTTACCGCAGAGCTCAACACGTTGATTGT
>PLAI01000061.1:0-5000 GCA_003134075.1 Methylocystaceae bacterium
TCGATGTGCAATTTGGCGGCGAGAGCGTCGCCGTCTTTCCGGCGCCGGGACTCGCCGCGATGTTGCGGACAAATGCGCTCAAACGCGCGGCGTGGCGCGCTTTACGCGCGATCATGCGCGTTTATGCGCGCTGACGCTGGCCTATTTGGCCGCTTTCATGGAATTCCCGCCACCATAGCGCCGCGACACGTAATCGTCAACGATGCGGATGAATTCGTCGGCTATGCCCTCGCCGCGCAGCGTCATCGCCTTCTGCCCGTCGATAAACACCGGCGCCGCCGGGGTTTCGCCGGTGCCGGGCAGGGAAATGCCGATGTCGGCGTGTTTCGACTCGCCGGGGCCGTTGACGATGCAGCCCATGACCGCGACGTTTAGCGCCTCAACCCCTTGATATTGCTGGCGCCAGATAATCATGCGGTCGCGGATGTGCGCCTGGATGTCGCGCGCCAGCTCTTGAAACACCGTCGATGTCGTGCGGCCGCAACCGGGACAGGCGGCGACCAGCGGCACGAAGGTGCGAAAGCCCATCGTCTGCAAAATCTCTTGCGCCACTTGTACTTCCAGCGTGCGGTCGCCGCCGGGTTCGGGCGTCAGCGACACGCGAATGGTGTCGCCAAGGCCGTCCTGCAGCAGCACGCCGAGCGCGGCGGCGGAGGCGACGATGCCCTTGGACCCCATGCCCGCCTCGGTGAGGCCCAGATGCAGCGCGTAATCGCTGCGCGCGGCCAGCATGCGGTAGACGGAAATGAGATCCTGCACTGCCGATACCTTGGCGGAAATCACTATTTTACCGCGACTTAGGCCGATTTCCTCGGCGCGCTGGGCCGAATATAGCGCGGAGCGGACCATCGCCTCGCGCATAACGGCGCGGGCGTCGATGGGCGCCTTGGACGTCGCGTTGATATCCATCAGATGCGTCAGCATCTCCTGGTCGAGCGATCCCCAATTGGCGCCGATGCGAACGGCCTTGTCGTGCTTGATCGCGAGTTCGACGATCGAGGCGAATTGCCGGTCCTTCTTTTCCTTGAAGCCGACATTCCCCGGATTTATCCGATACTTGGCGAGCGCCTCGCCGCAGGCGGGATGATCGGCCAGGAGCTTGTGGCCGATGTAATGGAAATCGCCGATCAGCGGAACCGTAACAGCCTGTTTATCAAGCTTTTCCCGAATATGCGGGACGGCGCTCGCGGCCTCGTCGCGGTCGACGGTGATGCGCACCAGTTCCGAGCCCGCCCGCGCCAGCGCCGCGACCTGCGCGACCGTCGCGTCGATATCGGCGGTGTCGGTATTGGTCATGGACTGCACGACAATCGGCGCGCCGCCGCCGACCGTCACGGCGCCCGCGCCGGTCCCGATGACGACGCCGCGAGAACGATGGCGCGGCGCGGGCTCGGCGGCCGTGGCCGGGGGCAACGAGGTCTCGGGTTCCAAAATGTCGTGGGCTTGCATCGTCATGGGTCTCGCCGTCTTCTCCGGTCTCGCCTGAGATTTGCTTCGCGCCTTGGTGAGCCGGATTGGCCGGAAGGTCAAGGCAGGCTGCGAGGCAGAGCTTGAATCGCGGATCTAGCGCGAACCCGCGCCAGATCATCGCGTCCTTCCAACTTCGCCTCAAGCGCGCCGCGGTTCGCGCGCGCAATACCAAAGTGACCGATACAGCTTCACCGCGAAGCCGTTCCGGTCCAGTGTCTCGCTCACTTGGCGTTCGCATTCGGACCCATGCAACTCAATGATCAGCATGTCGACTCGATCAAGCCAGGCGTCGGCGGTCGGACCGAGAACGTCGGCCTCCGCGCCCTCGATATCCATCTTCAATATATTAATACGCTCCCAGCCCATCCGCTGAAACAGGTCGGGAACCGTGGTCGCTTCGACTGGCGCGCCGCCCCCGCCGACCGAAGCGTTGTCGTGCTCTCCAGAGATCATCACGGTTTCCCGCGTGGAGCCGAGCGCCATGTTGAGCAGCATGACGCGTTCGCCGTAGGCTTCGAGATTCCGCTTCGCCAGGGCGTGGTTAGCTGGATGCGGCTCCAGCGCGACGATTTTGAGATCTGGGTATTTCGACGCGAAATACGCGCTGCTGTCGCCGATATAGGCGCCGGCGTCGATCATTTTGAGAGGCGCACTCGGCGGCGCGAACTTTCCATACTCCTCGCGGACGATGTTGTTGACGATCGTCGTCACGTCCGGCGTGCCCGGCCTGACGAGGATAGGGTGTTCCAAATTGTGAAGCTGCGGTTTTGAGCCCGCTCCAACCGCACTAGCCAAGCCTGACGACGCCGATCGGCGCTTCCCCGCGACCGACCGCCGGTAAAACACCCCAGCTAACGCGGAGTTGTTCTTTATTATGGCGTCCTCCTTGGGAGAGCAAGCACGTTTGGCGTCGCGGGATATCGGTTCCTCGACGACTGGCCGCGTCTTAAATAGTTGAGAGCAAAAGCGAGCAGCGGGATAGAAGAGCGCCGCGACGGCCCCGCGCGAACGTTCGAAATCGGGCGCCGCCCTGCCGAGCCCGCTTGCGCGGCGGGGCGGCGGCGTGCGACAAACCCGCGGCGACGGAGCCGGTTTGGTCCAGAACACGCGTTCACCTCGCGGTTTCTCGCGACAATGCTTGAAAACGGGCGAGTGGGTGTCGCGCGCCGCCGCGCGCCCTCTTCGCGAAGAGCAGGGGCGGCCAATTCCCTCGCGACAAACGTCTCGAGTTTTGCGATAAGCGCGCCATGTCAGCCAAGCACCCCATCATATCGATCACGGGCTCGTCGGGAGCCGGCACGAGTTCGGTCAAGGCGACCTTCGAGCAGATCTTCCGGCGCGAGCGCATCGAGGTCGCCTATGTCGAGGGCGACTCCTTTCATCGCTACGACCGCGATGAGATGAAACAGGCCTTGCTCGACGCGCAGGCGCGCGGACATTTCAACTTCAGCCATTTCGGGCCGGAGGCGAATCTCCTCGCCGAGCTCGAAACCATGTTTCGCGAATACGGCGAGTCCGGGACGGGCCGCTATCGCCACTACGTCCACGACGAGAACGAAGCGGCCGTATATAACGCCCCGCCCGGCGCCTTCACGCCCTGGGAGGAGCTGCCGCCCAACACCGATCTTTTGTTCTATGAGGGCCTGCACGGCGCCGTCGTCACCGACGACGTGAACGTCGCGCGCTACGCCGACCTCAAGATCGGCGTCGTTCCCGTCATCAATCTGGAGTGGACGCAAAAACTGCTGCGCGACCGCCATTCGCGCGGCTACACCACCGGGGCGGTCACGGAGACCATTCTGCGCCGGATGCACGACTATGTGTATTATATCTGTCCCCAATTCTCGGAGACGGACATAAACTTCCAGCGCGCGCCGACGGTGGACACGTCCAATCCCTTCGTCGCCCGGTCGATTCCGACGCCGGACGAATCGATCGTGGTGATCCGTTTCCGCGACCCCAAGGGCGTGGACTTTCCCTATCTCGTGACGATGATCGCCGGCAGTTGGATGTCCCGCGCCAATTCCATCGTCATCCCCGGCAATAAACTCGACCTCGCCATGCAGCTCATACTGACGCCGAGGATTTTGGATCTCGTGAGGCGCCGCAAGAGCGTCGGCTAAAGGAACCCTCGATGACCTATCACTCAGTGGAGTACAGCAAGCAAGACGCCAACGCCATTCGAGCGTTGGCGATGGACGCGGTCGAAAAGGCCAAGTCCGGCCACCCCGGCATGCCGATGGGCATGGCCGACGTGGCGAGCGTGCTGTTCCGAGGCTTTCTCAAATTCGACGCCGCCGATCCCCATTGGCCGGACCGCGACCGCTTCGTGCTCTCCGCCGGACACGGCTCGATGCTGCTCTACGCGCTCGGCTATCTCGTCGGCTATCCCGGCATCGACGTCGAGGATCTAAAGCAATTCCGCCAGCTCGGCTCGAAAACCGCGGGTCATCCCGAATATGGCCACGCGCCGGGCGTCGAGACGACCACGGGGCCGCTCGGCCAGGGCCTCGCCACCGCCGTCGGCATGGCGATAGCGGAGCGCCTGCAGGCGGCGCGATTTGGCGACGAGCTCGTCGATCATTTCACTTATGTGCTCGCCGGCGACGGCTGCCTGATGGAAGGCGTCAGCCACGAGGCGATCGACCTCGCGGGGCACTTGCGGCTCGGCAAGCTGGTCGTGCTTTGGGACGATAATTCGATCTCCATCGACGGGCCGACGAGTCTGGCGACCTCGACCGATCAGGCGGCGCGGTTCAGGGCCAGCGGTTGGCATGTGCAACAAATTTCCGGCCACGACTTCAAGCAGATCGCCGAGGCGCTGACGCGGGCGAAAAACGATCCGCGGCCGTCGATGATCGCCTGCCGCACGTTGATCGGCTATGGCGCCCCCGGCAAGCAGGGCAAGGAAAGCGTCCATGGCGCGCCGCTGGGGTCGGAGCAGATCGCCGCCGCGCGCGAAACGCTAAGCTGGCCCCATGAGCCGTTCGAACTCCCCGAGCCGGTCTTGGCCGGCTGGCGCAAGGCCGGCGCGCGCGGCGCGCCCTCGCGCGATGCCTGGCGGCAACGACTCGCGAGCTCCCCGCAAGGCGCCGAGTTCGAGCGGTTCCTGCAAGGCGACGTCGCCAGCGAAATCGCCGCGCCGCTCCAGGCTTTTCGCGAACAGCTCGCGCTGGAAAAGCCCAAGGTCGCGACGCGCAAATCCTCCGAAATGACGCTCGGCGTCATCAATGGCGCGACGCGCGCGACCATTGGCGGCTCGGCCGATCTGACCCATTCCAACTACACCATCACCAAGGGGATGGGCTCGATCGCGCCGGGAGATTTTTCCGGCCGCTACATCCATTACGGCGTGCGCGAATTCGGCATGGCGGCGGCGATGAACGGCATCGCGCTGCACGGCGGCTTCGCGCCCTATGGCGGGACGTTTCTGGTGTTTTCCGATTACGCCCGCGGCGCGATAAGGCTTGCCGCCTTGATGGGCGTGCGCGCGGTCTATGTGCTCACCCACGATTCGATCGGCCTTGGCG
>PLAI01000115.1 GCA_003134075.1 Methylocystaceae bacterium
AGTCATCGGGACACCCCTTTCCCGTCGTTTTCGATCAGCCTCGAGCTGACGCGATCGGCTGCGCGCGCGGGAAGTCGCCGAAGAGATTGCGCGGCGCGGCGACCTCGGCCGTCTGGACGGCGGCATGGCGCGCGTGACGTCGCAGACCAGTCAAAATAGGCAGGCGGTCGAACGTATTTCGGTCACAAAACTCTTCTCTTGATCCAAAGGCGCAAATCACGCCGCGCCATCGGGTTCGAAGAGACCGGAAATGTCTAATCCTAAATTCCATAAATCCAGACTTATCAAAGCGGTTCTCGTCACAACGAGCGGAGCGAAGCAGTCTAAGGCGTCGCGCGTGAATGCTGGATTGCCCGAAGCCACGCTCCTCGCAACGACCGGCTCCGATCGGTTGTTGTCCGCGAGGCTTGCCGCAAGCTGTTCAAGGCCGCCCTCGCGGCCGATTTGTTTTTCGCCCCGTTTCACGCGGCAGCCGAGCCGTCTTCGCGCCTGCCGCCCCTGGAGCATCCGGGGATCGCGATCGACCGGCAATGGCCGGGATGTCCCGGCGGTCCGCCTTCGCGAGAACGCGTCGCGGCGATCGATTTTTCGAAACAGGCCGACCCCGAGGCGCTCGATCTCGCGCGCGCGCTCGGCGCCACGACAATACTTCGCTATTACGATTGGGCGGAGGGGCCGACGCGCGAAAAATTCGATTTTTACTGGGAGCCCGGCCCCACCCTGCCCGGCAAGACGCTCACGCAAAAAGAGCGCGACCTGATCTTCTCCAAAGGGTTTAGCCTCGGCGTCGTGTTTCAGCATCGCAACGATTTGAGGAAAACCTTTCTCGACACGAAGCGCGCGGGTTTCGATGCGCGGCGCGCGCTCCAGCTCGCGCAAGAGCTTGGCCAGCCGAAGGGCAGCGTGATTTTCTTCAGCGTCGATTTCGACGCGCGCGAGAAGAATATCGAGCACGTCAAACGCTATTTCGAAACGGTCGGCGAGATGGTCGGCGCGGCGAATTACAGGGCCGGGGTCTATGGCGACGGCTATGTCTGCGCGGAGTTGAAACGCGCCGGGCTCGCGTCCTATTGCTGGCTTTCCATGTCGACGGGATTTTCGGGCTCGCGCGCCTATCACGCCTCGGGACGGTGGGACGTGAAGCAATGCGCCTCGCGCGAGGCGTCCGGGCGCTCCGCGGTCAATTTCGATCCCGATGTTTTCAACGCCTCGAGCGGCAAGTTGCCGCTTTGGGGATTGAAATAAGCGCGGGGCGGCGGCGGTTTCGTATCAACGCGCCGGCGCGTATAATCCGTCGCCAGATTCAGGAGAGTCCTTTGCCGAGCATCGATCTCAACGCCGATTTGGGCGAGGGTTTTGGCGTTTGGCGCATGGGCGATGACGCCGCGATGCTGCGCGTCGTGACCAGCGCCAATATCGCCTGCGGTTTTCACGCCGGCGACCCTGATATCATGGCGCGCTGCCTCATTGAGGCGAAGGCGCTCGGCGTCGCCGTCGGGGCGCATGTTTCGTTTCCCGATCTCGCCGGCTTTGGGCGGAGAGCGCTGCCAATGTCGCCCGCCGAGATCGAGCGGGCGGTCGCCTATCAGCTCGGCGCCGCGATCGCGGTGGCGCGTTATGTCGGTCATAAAATTACCTTCGTGAAGGCGCATGGAGCGCTCGCCAATCTCGCCGAGCGCGACGCTGAAATCGCCAGTGCCATCGCGAGAGCCGTCGTCGCCGTCGACCCCTCGCTCACAATGCTCGCCATCGCGCGCAGCGCGCAGGTCGATGCGTGCCGATGCGCGAAAATGCGCGTCGCGCATGAGGTCTTCGCCGACCGCGCTTACACGGCGGAAGGGCGGCTCGTATCGCGCTCAAAACCCGGCGCGGTGATCGAGGACGCCCCGGCGATCGTCGCGCGCGTGCTGAAAATGCTGGAGACGGGCGCGATCGTGACGCGGGACGGCGCGCTGCTGGAAACGCCGATCGACTCGATCTGCGTGCATGGCGACACGCCGCATGCCATTGACATAGCGTGTGAATTACGCACCGCGCTGGAGCGGGCGGGATGGCGCCTTCACGCCTTCGCGCCGCGAGAATGACGCCGCCGCCCTACGAATCCCCGCGCTATCTCGACGCCGGCGAGGCCGCGCTTTCCGTCGAGTTCGGCGACAGCGTCGATCCCGAAATCAACGCGTGCGTGTTGACGCTGGACGCCGCGCTGCGCGAGGCGAAATTGCCTGGCGTCGAGGAACTGGTCCCGACCTATCGCTCGCTGATGATCCATTACGAGCCGCTGACAATCTTGCGCGCCGATCTCGTGAAGGTATTGAATTCCTTGGTGTTGCAAGGCGCGTCGGCCTTCACGCCGAAGGCCCGCTGGCGCGTTCCCTGCTGCTACGACCCCGCGCTCGCCGAGGACATAATCGAGGCCGCGCGAATCCTCGGCATGTCGCCGGATCAGCTCAGCGCGCTGCACGCAAACGGTTGTTATCGCGCGTATATGTATGGGTTCGCGCCGGGCTGGTGCTACCTCGGCGGCCTGCCGGAAAGCCTCGCGCTGCCGCGCCGCGCCAGCCCGCGCGGAGCCACGCCGCCGGGCGCCGTGCTGATCGGCGGCGGCCTGTCGCTGATATCAGCCAATCCAATGCCGACCGGCTGGTATGTGATCGGCCGCACGCCGGAACGCATGTTCGCGCTGGAGCGCGAGCCGCCGCTGCTGATCGAACCCGGCGACGACGTTTGTTTCGAACCCGTTGACCACGAGATGTTTTTCGCGCTCGAAGCGCGCGCCGCGCGAGGCGAGATCGTGGCGCTGCGCGAGGCCTTGCCGTGAGCGCGACGCTGCGCATCCTCAAGGCCGGCCCCGGCGCCAGCGTGCAGGACAAAGGCCGGCTCGGCTTCTTGCGCTTTGGCGTGACGCCGGCGGGGCCGATGGACCCGGGCGCCTTCATCGCCGCGCGGCTCGCCGCCGGCGACGCGAAAGGCGCGGCGATCGAGGCTTCGCTTGGCGGGTTGGAGCTTGCGGCGGAAGGCGGGGAAATCGGCCTCGCCATCGCCGGCGGCGCCTTCGATATTCGGCTGGATGAGCGCGCCCTACCCTCGGCTTGCGTGCTAAGACTCGTCCCCGGCGCGCGGCTATCCGTACGGGCGGGCTCGGCGGGCGCCTGGGTGTATCTGGCGCCGTTCGGGCGCCTAGATTTGCCTTTTGTTCTTGGCTCTTACGCGACCCATGCGCGCTCCGGGCTCGGCGGGGTGGACGGGCGGATGCTGCGCGCCGGCGACGCGCTAAAAATTGTCGATCCGCGCCCGGCGCCGGTTGAGCCGATGGCGATTTTGGCGCCCTGGATTGGCGAGCGTCCCGCTAAATCACGGGTGATGCTGGGGCCGCAGCAGGATTATTTTTCGCCCGAGGCCATCGAGACCTTTTTGACGGCGCGTTGGCGGCTGTCGGAACGCTCCGATCGAATGGCCTATCGGCTGGAAGGACCACTCTTACAACACCTTAAAGGCCACGACATCGTCTCGGACGGCGTGGCTTTCGGCGCGATCCAGACGCCCGGCGACGGCGCGCCGCTGGTTTTGATGGCCGACCGGCAGCCAACCGGCGGCTATCCTAAAATCGCCAATGTGATCGGCGCCGATCTTTCCGCGCTGGCGCAAATGCGGGCGGGGGATTTGTTGGAATTCGCGAGCGTGAGCTGGGAGCAAGCGGTCGCGGCGCGGCGGGCGCGGGCGCGGGCGATCGCGGCGGGCGTCGCGCTGGAGCCGCTGTTGCGCAAGGAATTTTCGCCGGAGTTTTTGCTGGAGCGGAACCTTGTCGGCGGGGTGATCGATGGGCGAAAGACGTAGACTTTCATCGATACGTAAATCACCCCGCGTATTTGTATAGGCCGCGACCAGCGCGCTGTATTGATCCGACTTGGGTCATTCTCGATAAAATGACGGAAAGATTCCCCGGCGTCACTTCGAGGCCATGATCTTCGAGAACGTTCTGCAATTCCTTGATCGACGCTTCGTGGTCGCGCACGGTCGCGAGAATTAGCTCCTGAGCGGAAACGCCACCCGGAATGTCTCTCGATTGCGGGATGGCGGACTCTTGCAGGCGCGCATCGGCCTTGCGGAAAGTTACAACATTATGCTGAGGCGTTGTATTAAGCTGGCTCGAAAGCGCCGAAACGCTGTCGTTGATCGACGCCTCGACATGCGCGGCGTCGGAAGAGCCCTCCAATCTCGCAAGCGCGTAGGCGATCGCGTAGGCGCGCTCAACTGCCTCCGCAAGCTCTTGTTTCATAATCGAAACAATTTTCTGACTGCTAAAATCCTGCGAACTCACCCCAGGCTCCCAGGTTCCAGGCGGACAAGGAGGAACTTCCAACAGAACATTACTACGCGGAACGAAACGAATCAAATTTCCAAGCCAAAGCTAACGATAATACAAAAAACGTAGTTAATTTCGCGTTTCCCGCTTGCGTGGTTTTTTCGTTCGTGTTGTAATGTTGTAATAAGAAATCGGCCAGCGGGGAGACCACCATGAGCCTGTCTAATTCGGCGGATTTTGGCGTTATTCGCGCGGTGACCGCGACGGGAGTTGGCGCGCCGTTAGCGATCATGTCCGACAGACAAAACTCCGGCGGCTATCCCAAGATCGCCAGTCTGATCGACATAGATCATCGGGCGTTCGCCAAGCTGCGGCCCGGCGATGCTCTCATTTTGGAGCGGCTTTCAATGGAGGAAGCCGGCGCGGAGCGGGCCAGCGGTCCCCAAGCGGACGCGGCGCCAAAGCGGCGAACCGCCGCGCAACTATCGAGTGAGTTTCTGCTTTCCGTGAACTCAATCAGCGGTGTGTGGGGCGGCGACGACTGACGCCGCGCTCACCCCGCGATCACGCCCACCCGTTGCAGCAACCAATAAGCCCCAGCCAGGGCGATCAGCGCGGAGAGCCCATAGACCAGTCTCTCGTCGCGCTTGCCGCCTGTCCAGCGGTCGATGAACAGGAAGATCGGCATCAGCAGCAGCACGATGACGATCTGGCCGATTTCGACGCCGATGTTGAAACTCGCCAGCGCGGGCACGATGGTCTGTTGCTGGACGTTCAGTTCCTTCAACCCGCTGGCGAAGCCGAAGCCATGGATGAAGCCGAAGAAAAACGTGTCGCGCCAGCGCTTGTCCGTGTCGCGCGAAAAGAAATTCTCCACCGCGACATAAATAATCGATGCGGCGATGGCGGATTCGGTCAGCATCGTCGGCAGCGTCACGATGTCGAGCGCCGCCAGCGACAGCGTGATTGAATGGCTGATCGTGAAGGCCGTGACGATCTTCACCACCGGCCAGACGCGGGTCGCCCAAAGGATCACCGCGATCAAAAAGCAAATGTGATCGTAGCCCGTCAGAATATGCTCGATTCCGGCGAGGCCGAATTTCTGCATAAGCTGCCAAGTGGTCTCGAGCGGCTTGGTCAGATCGAGCGGCTTGCTGGCGCCGTTGAGCATGGTTTCGCCGGCGTTTTTGACGCCCGTGAGCGTCACCACCTGCTTGCCGCGCGGGCCTTGCGCGGCCAGGAGTTTCGTCGCGTCGTATATGGTGAAGTCGCCGGCGCAGTTGAAACTCAGCACGATGAGCGCGCTGTCCTGGGTCTTCGGGTCTTCGCCCACCGTCTCGACCTTGCCGCCGCAGGTGCGGCCGCCCGCGTCGTGCATGGCGACGCGGCGCGCGACGAATTTGCCGATCTCGTCCTCCAGCACGCCGGGCCGCGAAAGATCGACATTGGCGCGTTCGTTCATCGTCTCCTGAAACATGCGCTCGAGATCGGTGGCGAGAAAGCCGATCTCGACCGTCCAGCCGCCGTCCTTCGGCGTCAATCTGGCCGTCGAAATATCGGGCGTGTGAGCGCTGGCCGGCGCCGCGAGGCCAAGCGACAGAAGCAGTATGGCGGCCAGTCTCGTCCACATCGGGCGCATGGAGGCGTTTCCTCTAGAGCTTTAGGCTTATTTTGGCGCCACCATGCCTCAAGGCGCGGATCGGGGCAAGATCGACGCGCATTGCCGCGCGACGCGACTATCGGTTATGACAGCCGATGATTTCGTGGCGGAAACGCCCGACGGGAGTTTGGCGATGCAGCGCGTGACCATGACCATCGACGACGAATTGATGGACAGCCTCGACGCCTACATGCGGGCCTCGGGCCATCAGAACCGCTCCGAGGCGGTGCGCGATCTCGTTCGCGCGGGCCTGATGACGCAGCCGAGGATCGACGACGGCGCGCGGCGCTGCATGGCGGCGCTGGTCTATGTCTACGATCACGAAACGCGGCAGTTGTCGAAGCGGCTGATGGACGATCATCACAGCCACAGCGATCTCTCCATCGCCGCCGTGCATGTCCATGTCGACGCCGAGAGCTGCCTGGAGGTCTCGCTGCTGCGCGGGCCGAAGGCGGAGGTGGAGCATTTCGCCCAGCATGTCATCGGCGAGCGCGGCGTGCGCTACGGCCGGCTCGTCGTGGTGCCGGCCAGCGCGGAAGGGCCGGCGCGTGGCCATGGGGATGACCATGACCATGGACACGACCACGAGCATTGAGGACGGCGCGGCTCTACTCCTCCATCGCCTCCAGTTCGGCGATCAGCCCTTCGATCATGTCGAGCCCGATCTTCCAGAAGGCCGGATCGCGCGCGTCGAGGCCGAACGGCGCGAGCAGCTCGTTGTAAGGTTTCGAGCCGCCCGCTTCGAGCAGCGCGAAATAGCGCTCGGCGAAGCCTTCATGCGCCTTCTGATAGACGCCATAGAGCGAGTTAACGAGGCAGTCGCCGAAGGCGTAGGCATAGACATAAAAGGGCGAATGGACAAAATGCGGAATATAGGCCCAAAATGTCTCATAGCCCGGGCCGAGGCGGATCGACGGCCCGAGACTCGCGGCCTGCACGCTCATCCATAATTCGCAGATTTTCTCCGAGGTGAGTTCGCCCTCGCGCCGCTCGATATGCAGCTTGCGCTCGAAGGAATAAAAGGCGATCTGCCGCACCACGGTGTTGAGCATGTCCTCGACCTTGGCGGCCAGCATGGCGCGCCGCTCGTTCTTGTCGGCAGCGCCCTCCAGGAGCTTGCGGAAGGTCAGCATCTCGCCGAACACCGAGGCGGTTTCGGCCAGCGTCAGCGGCGTCGGCGCCATCAAGGCGCCCTGCCCCGCCGCGAGCACCTGATGCACGCCGTGACCGAGTTCGTGCGCCAGCGTCATCACGTCGCGCGGCTTGCCCTGAAAGTTGAGCAGCACGTAAGGATGCGCCGACGGGACCGTCGGATGCGAGAACGCGCCCGGCGACTTGCCCGGACGCACCGGCGCGTCGATCCAGCGCTTGTCGAAGAAATCGCCGGCGATGCGCGCCATGCGCGGCGTGAAGCCCTGATAGGCGGCGAGCACGACCTCGCGCGCCTCGTCCCACGAGAAGTTCTTGGCCGGCGCCATCGGCAACGGCGCGTTGCGGTCCCAATAGTCCAGCGCCTCCTTGCCGAACCATTTGGCCTTCAGTTTGTAATAGCGGTGCGAGAGACGCGGATGCGCCGCCTCGACGGCCGCGACGAGCGCCGCCACTGTCTCGCCCTCGACGCGGTTGGAGAGATGGCGCGCGTCGGCGACATCCTTGAAGCCGCGCCAGCGGTCGGAGATTTCCTTATCCTTGGCCAGCGTGTTGGAGATCAGCGCGAAGACGCGCAAATTCGCCTTCAGCGTCTTGCCGATGGCCTCCGCCGCCTCGCGCCGCACGGATTCGCGCGAGTCCTGCATCAAATTGAGCACGGGCTCGATCGCCAGTTCCACGCCGCCGACGCTAAAGCGCAGGCTCGCGATGGTTTCGTCGAACAGCCGGTTCCAGCTGCTTGCGCCCGTCACGGATTTTTCGTGAAACAGCTCCTCGATCTTGTCGTCGAGTTCGAACGGCTTTTCCTTGCGGATGTCTTCCAGCCAGGGCAGCCAATGCGCCAGCGGCGGCTTGCACGCGGCGGCGTCGAGCACGGCGTCGTCGATGCGATTGAGTTCGAGCTGGAAGAACAATAGCTGCGTCGAGGCGTCAACGATCTTGTCGCGCGCGTCCGAGAAAAATTTCGCGCGGGCCGGGTCGGTGACATCGCCCGCGTGCAGCAGGCTGGCGAAAGACATGATGCGGCCCAGAAGATCCTGAAGCGCCTCGTAGCGCGCGACGGCCTCGCCGAGCTTTTCGCTCGCTTGCGCGTCGCTGGCGAGATCCGCGAGCTTGCCGCGATAGTCCGTCTTGAACGCGCTGGCCTCGCGCGCGGCGCGCTCGAAATCGGCGCGCAGGGCCGGTGAATCCGCGCTCTCATAAAGATCGGCGAGATTCCATTCGGGCAAGGCGGCGGGCGTTTGATTCTTGAGGGGCTGCATCGCGAAAGACCCGCGTGGGAGAGGAAAGCCGAACCGGCCGGTAACCTCTAATATGGCCAAAGCGCGACCCCGATCAACCCGCGCGCGGCCCGCCCGTTGGGCGCTCCGGAAAACGCCGCGCCGCGCACTTGGTTAACAACAAATAAACAAAACAATTTGCCGCCAATAAGTTAATGCGGGCGCCGGAGCCGAGCATTAACCCCGCCTTTACCCTGTTCTCCGACGATGCGCTCGGGTTCGCCATCGGAGCGGCGCGCTCCGACAAGCTTCCAACAGGCCCGCGGCGCATGTTCCGCCGCCAATTAAAGAGCGCAAATGACTTCAACTATTCTCATTGCCGACGACGATCCGGTGCAGCGCCGCCTGTTAGAGGCGATGACGCGGCGTTTCGGTTACGAAGTCGAGACCGTCGAAAGCGGCGAACAGGCGCTCTTCCGCATGACCCAGGCGGGCGCCCCGCCCATCTCCCTGCTCGTGCTCGATCTCGTGATGCCCGATCTCGACGGCATGGGCGTTCTTGGCCGCATGCGCGAGCTCAAGCTCACGACGCCGGTCATCGTTCAAACCGCGCATGGCTCCATAGAGACGGTGATTTCCGCGATGCGCGCCGGCGCGCAGGACTTCGTCGTCAAGCCGGTCGGCGCCGAGCGGCTGCAAATCTCGATCAAGAACGCCTTGTCGATCGACGCGCTCGCCGGCGAAATGCGCCGCGTCAGCAAGCGCTCGCAGGGCCTTCTGACCTTCAAGGATCTCGTCTCGCGCAGCCCGGAAATGGCCCGCGTAATCAGGCTTGGCGAGCGCTCGGCGCATTCGACCATTCCGGTGTTGATCGAGGGCGAATCGGGCGTCGGCAAGGAGATCGTCGCGCGCGCCATTCAAGGCGCCTCGGATCGCCGCGGCAAGCCTTTCATCACGGTCAATTGTGGCGCGCTGCCGGCCAATCTGGTCGAGTCGATTCTGTTCGGCCACGAGAAGGGAGCCTTCACCGGCGCCACCGAAAAGCACGTCGGAAAATTCCTCGAGGCCAATGGCGGCACGCTGTTTCTCGACGAAATCGGCGAATTGCCGCTCGATTTGCAGGTCAAGCTGCTGCGCGCGCTACAGGAAGGCGAGGTCGACCCGATCGGCTCGAAGCGGCCGGTGCGCGTCGATGTGAGGCTGATCTCGGCGACCAATCAAAATCTGATCGAGCAGGTCAAGCGCGGGCAGTTTCGCGAGGATTTGTTTTACCGGCTCAACGTCTTTCCGATCGGCATTCCGCCGCTGCGCTCGCGCCGCGAGGATATTCCCGATCTCGCGCGGCGCTTTTGCGCGCGCTTCGCCGCCGAGGAAGGCCGCAACATTCGTGGCGTCTGCGCCGAGGCGCTGTCTCTGCTCTCGACATATGACTGGCCCGGCAACGTGCGCCAGTTGGAGAACGCCGTGTTCCGCGCGGTTGTCCTAGCGGAGGGCGACGAGCTTACCGTCGCCGAGTTTCCGCAGATCGCCAATCATGTCGCGGGATTCGACGTGCGCGTGCCGCCCCTGCCCGCGCCCCTCGCGGCCGATGCGCCGCGGGAAAGGGAAATTCTGCGCGTCGAAGTGCGCGATCCCAATGTCCTGCGATTGCTGGGCAACAATGGCGAAATGCGCAAGCTCGAAGATATGGAAGCCGAGACAATCCGCTTCGCGCTTCAGCACTATCGCGGCCAAATGTCGGAGATCGCCCGCCGCCTGGGCATTGGCCGCTCGACTCTCTATCGCAAGATGAAGGAATATGGGCTCGGCGACGATTCCTTGGCCGAGCACGGCGAGCAAACCAGCCTGGTGGCGTGAGCCGCGCGAATATGCGAGGTTGCCTTTTTTGAGGAGCCGAGTCATGATCGGCCTATATGACATCGAAGCGCGAACGATCGACGGGAAGACCCGCGAACTCGGCGAGTTTTCGGGCAAGACGCTGCTTATCGTCAATGTCGCCAGCAAATGCGGCTTTACGCCGCAGTACGCTGGGCTTGAGACGCTTTACCGCGAATTTAAAGATCGCGGCCTCGTGGTGCTTGGCTTTCCCTGTGATCAGTTCGGACATCAGGAGCCCGGCGACGAGGCGCAAATCGCGGCCTTTTGTTCGCGCGATTACGGCGTGACCTTTCCGATGTTCGCCAAGATCGAGGTCAATGGCGAGAATGCCCATCCGCTTTACGCGCACTTGAAGAAAGAGGCGCCCGGCCTGCTCGGAACGCAGGCGATCAAATGGAATTTCACGAAATTTTTGGTCGACCGGAATGGCCGCGTGACAAAGCGCTTCGCGCCAAACGACGCGCCCGACGCCATCCGCGCCGACATAGCCGCGCTGGTCGAGGCGGGATAGCCGCCGCCGCGCCCGTGCGACATGTTTGAGCAAGCCGTCGCCAGCGCTCCTCGGCTATGATGAATTCGCCCGCCACGAATCGCGCGGGTCTTCGCGCGAAGGGCGCCGCGACGCGAAACGGAATTCTCCGCCCGCGGGCAAGTAAACGCCTGAAACGCGTGTATGTCGCCCCGGCGTTACGCGCGGCGTTTACGAGATTGGCGCGCTTTTTGCGTTGGTGACTGCAATCAAGATCCGGCGAGCGGCGGCGGCGGTCGGGACAATGCCTATGTAAGCAACAAGATATGCATCATAAACAACAAGTTATGCAGGCAAACATGCATCGGGGAGCGGCGACCTTGGAACTTAATGGGGCGCAATTTGATGAAATGAGTGGAACCACCGGCGCGACCCGTCCTCCCTATGAAAAGCTCGCGCAATGGCTGGCGAAAACGCCGCTGGACTTTCTGAGTTCGCGACGCGCCCAGGCCGAGCTACTGTTTCGGCGCATCGGCATCACCTTCGCCGTCTACGGAACGCAGGAATCGACGGAGCGTTTGATCCCTTTCGATATTCTGCCGCGCATCATCGCGCGTGCCGAATGGATACAGTTGGAGAAGGGCCTCATCCAGCGCGTGCGGGCGCTGAATCTTTTTCTCGCCGATCTCTACGGCGCGGGTGAAATCATGAAGGCCGGCGTCGTGCCGTCCGAGCTTATCTACCGGAACCCCGGCTATCGCCCGGAGATGGCCGGGTGGCGCGTCCCGCACAATGTCTATGTGCAGATCGCCGGCATAGACATCGTCCGCACCAACGACGGCTTCTACGTGCTGGAGGACAACGCCCGCACGCCCTCCGGCGTCTCCTACATGCTGGAGAACCGCGAAGTCATGATGCGGCTGTTTCCCGATCTTTTCGCCATGCATAAGGTGGCGCCGATCGAGAATTACCCCGACAGGCTCCTGGCGACCCTGCGCTCGGTCGCGCCGCCCTCCGCCTCGCAGGATCCGGAGATCGTGCTGCTCACGCCGGGCCAATATAACTCGGCCTTCTACGAACATTCCTTCCTCGCCGACAAGCTCGGCGTCCAACTGGTGGAGGGCCGCGACCTCTTCGTGCGCGACGATATGGTCTACATGCGCACCACCAAGGGGCCGCAGCGCGTCGACGTGATCTATCGCCGGATCGACGACGAATTTCTCGATCCCCTGGCCTTTCGACCGGATTCGGCGCTGGGAGTCGCCGGTCTGATGGGCGCCTATAATGCAGGCAATGTGACGCTCGCCAATGCAGTCGGCGCGGGCGTCGCCGACGACAAGGCGATTTACACCTACATCCCCGACGCGGTCCGCTTCTATCTGGGCGAGGAGCCGCTGCTGCAAAACGTCCCGACCTGGCGCTGCCGCGAGAAGGACGCGCTGGGCTACGTACTGGATCATCTCCCTGAACTGGTGGTCAAGGAGGTCAACGGCTCCGGCGGCTACGGCATGCTGGTCGGTCCCCACGCGACGCGCGCGGAGCTCGACGAATTCTCCAGGAAGCTCGCCGAGCGCCCGGACAATTTCATCGCCCAGCCAACGCTGGCGCTCTCCACCTGTCCGATTTCCGTGGCCGAGGGGATCGCGCCCCGTCACGTCGATCTGCGTCCCTTCGTCTTGCAGGGAGCCAAGGACATCTGCGTCGTTCCCGGCGGCCTCACGCGCGTCGCCATGACCGAGAAATCGCTGATCGTGAATTCGAGCCAGGGCGGAGGGACCAAGGACACCTGGGTTATCGACGACGTTCCCGCTTAAGGCCTAGCCGCCGCGCCATCACCTTTTCACGCACGAGTCCAAGCCATGCTGTCACGCACCGCCGACAACCTTTACTGGCTAGCGCGTTATATGGAGCGCGCCGATTTTCTCGCGCGCGTCATCCAGGCCTCGCGCCGCCTCGCGTCGCTGCCAAAGGCTTACGGCGGCGCGGAGAGCGAATGGGAGAGCGTGCTATTGTCCGCCGGTTCGGCGACCGCCTTCGCGCAAACAAACCGACCGCTCGACGAAGCGAATGTCATCGAATTCCTCGCCTTCGCCCCGGACAATCCCGGCTCGATCCGCAATTGCATCGAACTTGCGCGCACCAACGCGCGCGCCGTTCGCACGGCCTTGACCATCGATATGTGGGAGGCGATCAACGGCGGCTTTCTCGAGATGCAGGCGATCGAACGCGCGCGCGGCGCGAAAACCGGCGAGGATCTCACGCGCTTCCTCGACTTCGTGAAACAGGTGTCCCTCGTTTACGACGGCGGCGCCTATCGCACCATGCTGCGCGACGACGCCTATTGGTTTTCGCGCGTCGGACTGTTCATCGAGCGCGCCGACAACACCGCGCGTCTGCTCGACGTGAAATATCAATTGCTCCTTCCCGAAAAGGAAGTCGTGGGCGGCACGCTCGATTATTTCCAGTGGACCGCGATATTGCGCGCCGTGTCGGCCCACACCGCCTATCACTGGGTCTATCGCCAGAGTCTGAAGCCCTGGCTGGTCGCCGATCTGCTGATCCTGCGGCCGGAAATGCCGCGCTCGCTAACCTCTTGCTACGAGAGCGTGGTGCGCTATCTCGACCGGCTGGCGACGACGCACGGGCGCCAGGGACAGGCGCAACGCCATGCGCGGGCGATCTACGGCAATCTCGAGAACATGTCGATGGAGGCATTGTTCCAGGGCGGCCTGCATGAATTCATCGGCCGCTTCATCACCGACAACGCGCAACTCGGAACCCTAGTCTCCGAGCAATATTTGTTCTGAAGAAGGACCGACCGCCGTCATGCTGCTGCGTATCCGACACGAGACGATCTATCGTTACGGCGAACCCGCCAAATCGGCCGTGCAAAAGCTTTTGCTGACGCCGCGCAATTGCAACATTCAGCGCATCGTGAATTGGCGCATAGAGGTCGACCGCGATTGCCGCCTCACCCAGAGAGAGGACGCCTTCGGCAATATTCTGCACTGCTTCACGGCGGACGGCCCCTTCGACACGCTGACGACGCTGGTCGAAGGCGAGGTCGAAACCTTCGATACGGCGGGCGTGGTGAGCGGTGCGGTCGAGCGTTTTCCGCCAGCGCTCTATTTGCGCGAGACGGCTTTGACGACGGTCGACGCCAACATGCGCGACTTCGCGCGTCAGGCGACGGCGCGGGAGGGCTGCGCGCTCGACAGACTGCACGCGCTGATGGCCGCTCTGCATGAAGCCATGACCTTCGACGCCCGCGCGACGCACGTGGCGACGCCGGCGGCGAAGACCTTCGCGCGCGGCCAGGGAGTTTGCCAGGATTTCGCGCATATTTTCGTCGCATGCGCTCGAACGCTCAATATTCCCGCGCGCTACGTCAGCGGCTATCTCAAGCGCGCGGAAGGAGAGGCCCAAGCGGCGGGCCACGCCTGGGCCGAAGGCTTCGTCGAAGGGCTGGGTTGGGTCGGATTCGACGCCACGCATAAAATGTCGCCGGACGACGCCTATGTTCGCGTCGCGGCGGCGCTGGACTATCTCGGCGCCGCGCCGATTCGAGGCGCGCGCGTCGGCGGCGGCGACGAGGACATGGAGGTGCGGCTCAAGGTCGCGATGGCGCGCGCGCAATCGCAAAGTTGAGTCGCGCGCGAAGGATTGGACTCGCTCAGGCGGCCCGGCCTTCATCCTGGACCGGAGACGCATCCCGCGCCCCCGCCTCGCGAGCCAGCGCCGCGCGCAACGGCGCGTGGCGAATGACTCCGTCCTCGAAAAAATATTCGCATGCGCCGTCCTCGGCCAGGCGGGCGAAAAGCCCCCGCCAGACGTTTCTGATGCTCCAGCGGCGAAAGCGCGTATAGGTCGTGTACCACTTGCCGAAGCGCGGCGGCAAAGCGCGCCAAGGCTTGCCCGTGCGGGCGAGCCAAAGCACCGCCTCGATGAACAGGCGGTTGTCGCGGCCGCGGCAGCCGGGATCTCCATCCTTGCCCGGCACATGCGAGGAGATTAGCGCCCAGCGCTCGTCGGTCAGGTAGGGTTCGTCCACCTCTTCGATCAACGGGCTGGCGCCGCAGGGCCGGCCGGCGAGATCACTTTCCACACCCGGCGCGCGCAAGGAAATCCGCGCCCAATACTCCTCGCTTGGATGGAACTCGTTCAATGCTGCCCCCTTTGAATTAAAGGCGCGCGACCTCGTTCGCGCGCCATTGGGCGCGCGGCTCCGGTACGAACGCGGCTATCGAAATCGCGCGAGTCTCCCCCCACCAATCTCGACGCGGCGCGAACAAAATCGCGCGTCGTCGCTCGTGGAAAACCCGATTCGAATACTACCTTAGATTGTATTAAGAAGCAATACACCTTCATCGATCGCTCAACTTTAGCGTGTGTTTTTGCTGGAAGAGAGTCAAGCCCGCGCGCCGCGTCCATCGAGCCAGGGTTCGCGAGCGGCTCGCTCGCGCCGGCTTCGAATCCGCATTCCGTCCGCGCCCAAGGAAATCAGGTGGAGATCGTATCGTATGTCCTCCCCGGAGACTCCCCGCCATTGCGAAATCAGTGCGGCGTCGATTTCGACAATAAGTTGATCACCGCGACACCGGCGATGATCAACGCAATGCCGATCATTGCTGGCGTATCCAAACTTTGATCGAAGAAACGCCAACCGATGAGCGAGATGAAAACTATCCCGACGCCGGACCACAGCGCGTAGGAAATGCCGAGCGGAATGCTGTCTAGCGTCAGGGACAAGAAGTAAAAGGCGAGGCCGTAGCCAAGAACCACGATCGCGGAGGGCGCCAGTTTGGTGAACCCCTGCGACGCCTTTAACGCCGTGGTCGCCGCTACCTCGGCGGATATCGCGATCAGCAGATAGATCCATTTCACGGCGGTTTCTTTCCAATCGCGGTCGGAACAGTTCGTCTCGCGGTCTGAAATCGACGGTCCGACGCCTGAAGCGGGGCCGCCAAGATATAGGATCCGGCGACGTTATCAGGCGAAGACGGGATTAATCGACGCGGCTGGATCGAGATGACGCCGCCCTCGCCCCGCGCCTACTCCGCCGCCTCGATGTCGAAGGCTCCGCGATCAATTCCGCCGCCCACGAGAATTTCGCGCTTGCCGGAGTGATTGGCCGGGCTCACCACGCCCTCGCGCTCCATCTGCTCGACCAGCGACGCGGCCTTGTTGTAGCCGACCGAGAGGCGGCGCTGGATGTAGCTCGTCGAGCATTTCTTGTCGCGCAGCACGATCGCGACGGCGCGGTCGTAGAGATCGCCCGATTCCTCGGCGTCCATCGAGCCGGGGCTCGCGAGCGGCTCGCCCGAGGCCGCCTCGGCCGCTTCTTCCTCGCTGGTGATCGCGTCGAGATATTGCGGCTGGCCCTGCGTGCGCAGATAAGCGACGATATGCTCCACCTCGCCGTCCGACACGAACGGCCCATGCACGCGCGAGATCCGCCCGCCGCCGGCCATATAGAGCATGTCGCCCTGCCCCAGCAGTTGCTCGGCGCCCATTTCGGACAAGATCGTGCGGCTGTCGATCTTGCTCGTGACCTGGAAGGAGATGCGCGTCGGGAAATTGGCCTTGATCGTGCCGGTGATCACGTCGACCGAGGGACGCTGCGTCGCCATGATCAGATGAATGCCGGCGGCGCGGGCCATTTGCGCGAGGCGTTGGATCGCGCCCTCGATGTCCTTGCCCGCGACCAGCATCAGATCGGCCATCTCGTCGACGATGACGACGATGTAAGGCAAGGGCGCGAGGTCCATCTCCTCGCGCTCGAAGATCGCCTCGCCGGTCTCGGGGTCGAAGCCCGTTTGCACCGTGCGGGTTATGACCTCGCCCTTCGCCCGAGCCTCGACCACCCGCGCGTTGAAACCGTCGATGTTGCGCACGCCGACCTTCGACATTTTCTTGTAGCGGTCCTCCATCTCGCGCACCGCCCATTTGAGCGCGACCACCGCCTTTTTCGGATCGGTGACGACGGGCGTCAGCAAATGTGGAATATTGTCGTAGACGGAAAGCTCCAGCATTTTGGGGTCGACCATGATCAACCGGCATTCCTCGGGTTTTAGCCGATAGAGCAGCGACAGGATCATCGTGTTAATGGCGACCGATTTGCCCGAGCCCGTGGTGCCCGCGACAAGGAGATGCGGCATGCGCGCGAGATCGACGATGACAGGCTCGCCCCCGATGGTCTTGCCGAGCGCGATGGCGAGCTTGTGCTTGGAAGCCTTAAAATCCTCGCAGGCGAGCAATTCGCGCAAATACACCATCTCGCGGCGTTGATTGGGGAGTTCTATGCCGATCGCGTTGCGGCCGGGAACCACGGCGACGCGGGCGGACACGGCCGACATGGAGCGCGCGATGTCGTCGGCGAGGCCGATGACGCGCGATGATTTGATGCCCGGCGCGGGCTCCAGCTCATAGAGCGTAACGACCGGGCCGGGACGCACATTGATAATCTCGCCGCGCACGGAAAAATCGTCCAGCACGCCTTCGAGAACGCGGGCGTTCTGATCCAGCGCGTCCTGCGAAACCTTGGTCGCGCCGGCCGGCTTCTTCGGCTCGGAGAGCAGCGCCAGATTGGGAAGCTCGTAAGGTCTGGCCGAATCGCCGCGTCCCCGCGGCGCCGTCGCGCGCTCGCGATTGGCTTGCCTTGGGGCGGCGGCCGGAGCGGGCGCCGAAACTAGCGCCGGCGCGGCGACGATTGCGCGGGATGGCGCGTTTTGGACGCTCGCGGCCGGCCGGCGCGGCGCCGGGGGCGAATCATAGTCGTCGAGATCGTCGAAGATCGGCTCCCGGCGCTCGGCGGGGCCGATCGGCCGCGGTTCGAAATCCGCCGCCGCCGGGCGTCGCAAACTGGCGCCCAATCGCGCGAAGCCGCGCCGTAAGGATGCTTGAACCGTCAGCAGGAAATGCAGCAGCGCGCCCAGTGAAACCAGCGCCACGCCGGGCTCTCCGGCCGCGTCCTCGTCGTCTTCGTCATGCTGGAGCGCGCGTTGGCCGAGCGCCTGTCGACGCGCCTCCTCGCGCATGTCGGCTTCGCTCTCCAAACCATAGCCGGCCGCGGCGGTCAGCGACAGAATCGCTCCGACAATCGCGACGACGCCAATCAGCGCCAGCACGAGGCGATTGCCGCCGATGACGTGACGCGGCAGCGACAACACCGCGTCGCCGACGACGCCGCCAAGTCCGGTCGGGAGCGGCCAGCGATCCGTGACCGGCAGCAGCGAAGCGGCCGCGGCCGCGCAGACCACGCCGATGAACCAGAGAACCGCGCGCATACGAACCCGGTCGACGCCGCGATGGGACAGCAGACGAAGAGCGAGCGCCGCGATCGGCAGCAAAGCGGCGCTGGTGGCGACGCCGATCGTTTGCATGAAGAGATCCGCTACGACCGCGCCGGGCAGCCCGAGCAGATTATGCACGCGGGCGTCGGTGGCCTGATTGAAGGAGGGGTCGCGCGCGGACCAGGTGAAGAGCGCCAGGGTCAGGGCGGCGCAAGCGGCGAGCGTGAGCAATCCCGAAAGCTCGGCGAGGCGTCGCCGCGCGAATTCGCGAAACGGATCGTAGGCGGGGCCGAGGGATTGGCTGCGCGTCATGGTTCTTGCTGAGCTCGTTGTCGCGGTTCGAGCGGGGCGCCTGCTTTCAGCGAGCCGTCCCGCATCGCAACTATGAACGAAGCTAGGAAATTAAGAGTAAAGACGCGATTAACCGTCGCCCGCTTTCCGCTCGGGTGGAATTGTTGAAGTTGAAGGCGCGCGAATTCAATGTGTTGGAGCGCGGCCTTATCGCGAAAACCCGTCAATTTTCGCGAAACGGGCGCGCGCCTTCACGCTCTTCAGCTCTGCGCCGCGACTTCCTGCGCCGCCGCGAGTTCGTGGTCCAGCCTCCCGACCTTCTTGACCGACGGCCGCGCCGCGATTCGTTCGATATAGGCGGAGATTTCCTCGGTCGGCGGCACGAGGCCGAAGCTCGTCGTCCAACGCAGCGCCGTGCCCCACAAAATATCCGCGGCGGTGAGGCGCTCGCCGAACAGATACGGCCCCTTGGCGAGTTGCGCCCTGACCAGGGCGATCACCGCGTCATACTCGCCATAGGGGCTCATGCCGCGCGTGCCGGGCTCGACCTTTCGCGCGCGGTCGATCAGCGCCGGTTCGAAGGCCGAGCCGTAAAGCGCGAGCCAGCGCAGATAAGGGCCGCGCAGCGGATCGCCGATGGCGGGCGCGAGGCCGGCCGCCGGGAAGGCGTCCGCGAGATAAATATAGATCGCCACTTGCTCGGTCACGACGGCGCCGGCGTGCTCGATCGCCGGAACCTTGCCGAGCGGATTGATCGCGAGATAATCGGGCTTGTGCTGCTCCTCGAGCTTGAAATTCAGCACATGCAATTCATAGGGAGCGCCAAGCTCCTCCAACAGGATTCGCACGCCTTGGGAGCGCGTGCGCGGGGAATGATATAGCGTGACTTTCGCGGCGTCGGTCATTGGGGGCCTCCTCGTTCTTGCCGCGCCAGCTAGCGCCCGCATCGGGACAAAACAGTGACGCTCTTTTTTGCAATTTTGACAAAAGGACGACGAAAGGCGCGACACGCGCATATGGCCCGCGCGACGCGCGGGCCACCAGAGTCAGTCATGAATCATCGCCAGCGGCGGCGAAACCTTTAGTAGGGGCCGGGGCCGCCGTAGCCATAGGCCGCCGGGCCCGGAGCGGGGCCAGGGCCATAACCGGGACCAGGACCAGGACCATAGCCAGGCCCGGGTCCGGGGCCATAACCGCCCACGTTGTTGCCTTTGGCCACCATGCATTGCGAATAGACTTGGTCGAAGCGCCCCTGCACCTCGGCGCCCGCGGCCCTGCCATTGCCGGCGCCGATCGCGCTGCCGACCACGAGGCCTTCGCCGGCTCCAACCGCCGCGCCCGTGCCGGGACGATGCCACGCGCTGCCGACCGCCGCGCCCGCCGCCGCGCCGAGGGCCGTTCCGACCACCGCGCTGCCGCCCGCGGCGTCATTGGCCGCCTGTCCCGGAGATTGTCCGCCAATCGCCGCCTGTGCCTGGTTTTGGCAAAAAGCGTCATCCCGCTGAAAAGCCGCGTAGGATTTGCCCGGGCCCGGCATGACAGCCGCATGCGGCGTGGCCGGACCGGTGCTGGCGCAAGCG